>SXKJ01000383.1 GCA_005778115.1 Planctomyces sp.
CGACGCATACCGTCGAAAGCGTTCGATTGCTCGAACCGGAATTCATGAAGCAGTTCGTCGGCAAGCCCGAAGAGAAACTGATCAACTTCATGGACCCGGCCAATCCCGTCATGTCGGGCGTGGTGCAGAACCAAGACTCGTACATGAAGGGCAAGATTGCTCAACGTTGGTACTACGAGCAGTGCGAACCCGCGCTCCGCGATGCCTTTGAGGAGTTTTATTTGAAGACCGGTCGGCGGTACGACTTCGTCACGCCTTACCGCTGCGAGGACGCCGACTACATCATCGTCGGCATGGGCTCGTACATGGAGACGGCCCAGGCAACGGTCGATTACCTCCGGGAGAAACGGGGTATGGCGGTCGGTTGCTTGAACGTCACTTGCTTCCGGCCGTTCCCGTCGCAGGCGATCATCGACGCGCTCAAGGACTGCAAAGCGTTCACGGTTCTCGAACGGATGGACGATCCGCTTTCCACGACCGGCAACCATCTGACTCGCGAGATCAAGGCCGCGTTCTGCGATGCGATTGTTGGCCAGAACGGTATCGAAAAAATCAGCCGCGTCCCGCACATCTTCTACGGAGCGGCGGGACTCGGCAGCCGCGACGTCCGTCCTGGCGACTTGATCGCCGCCTACGACAACATGGTCGACAACGGCCCTGACTTCTTCTGTGTCGGCATCAACCACCCCCTCAATTTGCACATCAAAGAAGACCCAGACCTGCGGCCGCACGGCGGTTTTTCGATGCGCGGCCACTCGGTCGGCGGCTTCGGTTCGGTTACGACCAACAAGGTCATCGCCACGATCGGAGGCCAAGTCTTCGGCAAGGACGTGCAGGCGTACCCGAAGTACGGCTCGGAGAAAAAGGGCTTGCCGACGACGTATTACTTAACGATCGCCGACTCGCACATCTACACGCACAGCGAACTGGAACACGTCGATCTGGTGGTCCTCAACGACACAAACGCCCTCTTCAGTGGCAACCCGCTGACGGGCATCGTCGATGGCGGGGCGATCTTCATGCAGAGTCCCTACACGACTCCGGCGGATGTCTGGCAACGCATCCCGGAGCACCAGAAGAAGGTCATCCGAGACAAGCACCTGCGAGTCTTCTTCATCGACATGGTCAAGATCGCCCGCACCGTCGCCTCGGAAGCCGACCTCGAAATGCGTATGCAGGGAATCGTCCTGCTAGGCGGATTCTTGAAGCTCACTCCGTACTCGAAGGAAAGCGGCATGACTGACGCCGAAGTCTACAGCGGCGTCGAAAAGGCCCTGCGAAAATACTTCGGCAAACGAGGCGACCAAGTCGTCCAAGACAACCTCAACTGCGTCCGACAAGGCTACAGCGACATGCAGGAAATTCCCGCCGGGATCATCAACGCGTAGGTCAGCCTTTCCAGGCCGATCCAATGGACCATCGACGTTCTTTCGCCACTCGAGTCGGGCCGGAAAGCCTGACCTACAAATAAGGAGCACCATCATGTCTGTTGCTGAACTCCCCACCAAACTCCCCTCGATGAACGAGGCGAACGCACGCGACCCCTACAACAACAACAGCTACGGCACGCTGGTTGACTCGCCGTACAAGCTGTGCAGCCTGCCGATCCTCGATGTCGAGGACTTCAACGAACGAGTCATCCGCGGCTACGAAGAAGGCTACGGTGAGAAAGAACTCCCCTCTGACCTGCCGATCGCAAGGTCACTCATTGCCGCAGGCAGTGCGACTCTGCGCGACTTCAGCTACGTCGCTCCCGAAATTCCGGGATACATCCCAGAGAACTGCACCGGCTGCATGGACTGCGTCACCGAGTGCCCGGACACCGCGATCCTCGGCAAAGTGCTCGCCGAATCGACGCTGGAAGAACGACTGCTCTCCATCACTGATCCGGAGGAGCGAGAAAAGTTTGCCCATCAATGGTCGAAGACCCGCAAGTACTACGAAGGCCCGCAGAAGAAAGGCCAAGAGGGGGGCCGCTTCGCGATCATTATCGACCCCAGCAAATGCAAAGGCTGCGCGGAGTGCGTCACGGTCTGCGACGACGACGCACTCAAGATGGTCAATAAGACCGATCCGCTGATGAAGGACATCCGCAAGAGTCATCGACTCTTCAAGCAGTTCGGTCCATCGGACGAGCGGTACATCAACGACAACCTGCTGATCGACATGATGCTGAAAGAGAAGACTCACATCTACGTCGGCGGCGCGGGATCGTGCGCCGGTTGCGGAGAAGGAACGGCTTTGCGAATGCTCTGCGCGGCGACCGGTGCGAAGTACGGCGACCAATGGGGCATCATCGCCGCGACCGGCTGCAACACGGTCTACACTTCGACGTATCCGTACAACCCATACCTCGTGCCGTGGACGAATTCGCTGTTCGAGAACGCTCCGGCCGACGCGATGGGAGTGCGTGCTCGCTGGGATCAAATCGGCTGGCAGGGCAAGCCACTCTGGTGCATCGGCGGTGACGGAGCCATGTTCGATATCGGCTTCCAATCGCTCTCCCGCATGTTCGCTTCGGGCATGCCCGTCAAAGTGTTCGTGCTCGACACGCAGGTGTACTCGAACACGGGCGGCCAAGCCTCAACCGCCACCTACACGGGGCAAAACACGAAAATGAGCCTGCACGGCAAGAAGTACGATGGCAAACAGGAACGCCGCAAAGAGATCGCTCAGATCGCCATGATGCACCCGCGGACCTACGTCGCGCAAACGACGTGTGCTCACACGAATCACTTCTACAAAGCGGTGCTCGGTGCGTTGGAATTCGACGGCCCGGCGATCATCAATTGCTACACGACTTGCCAGCCCGAACACGGTGTCGCCGACAACATGGCTTCCGAACAAGCCCGCCTCGCCGTCGATACACGCGCGTTCCCGCTGGTGCTGTTCGATCCGCGCCAAGGGGACACCATCAAGAAGTGCCTTTCATTGCAGGGCAATCCCGCCATCAAAGAGGACTGGTTCAAGAACCCCAAGACCGGAGCCATCGTGGACTTCATCGACTTCGCCCGCAGCGAAGGCCGCTTCGCCAAGCACTTCGACAAAGACGGCAACCCGTCCGAAACGCTGCTGTACGCGAAGGCCGATCGCTTGGCGAATTGGCACACGCTGCAAGACCTCGCGGGTCTGCGCTGAGAATTGATCGAGCCGCGATCGCCAGGATGAGCACCATCTTTTGCTAGGAAATCGCGCAGTCGATTGAAAGATTAAAGACGGGGCTTCATGTTTTCTTAAGGTTCTCAAACCTAGAATTGTGCTTCTTGTATTGTCTCCAAAGAATGTTGTGGCACGTTTTTCAAGCAGAGTTTTCAGTGACCCGTCTTTTGGCTTCCTATTTGCGTTCACCCGTCGAGGCACACTCTGATTCCGAGCCTTGCCGATCTTTCCTGTCCTTCTGATTGAGGAACCACGCCATGTCCACAAAACGTCGAGGGTTTACTCTGATTGAGCTGCTTGTGGTGATCGCCATCATTGCGGTTTTGATCGCTTTGTTGCTCCCTGCGGTGCAACAGGCTCGTGAAGCGGCGAGACGCTCACAGTGCAAGAACAACCTGAAACAAATAGGACTTGCGCAACACAATTACCACGACACCCACAAGATGTTCACGCCTTCGACTATGAACCCCGGTTCCAACTTGTCCTCCAGCTTCGTGCCGGCCGGCGAGATTCGGAATCACACCGGCTATCTCTACTTGTTGCCGCACATGGATGGGGTGCCTCTTTTCAAGAAGATCAACTTCAATTTGGCAACTGGTAAGGCCGACTGGCTGGCGGTTGGCGGGGGAGGTGATCAGGTTGTCGTGCAAAATACCAAGCTCGCAGCTTTTGTTTGTCCGAGCGAAGTGGACTACGACACACCTCACACATATGCGACTCAGAACATGTATACAATTACGTCGGCCCAACGTGTGAGTTACGGCTTCGTTCATGAGACCACGGAATATAATGGCAACGCTGGCCGAATCTGGACTCGCAACACGAATGCCAATCGTTCGATGAATGGAATTAATGCCTCTGCGAGCACGGCACAGATCAAGGATGGTACTTCGAGCACTTTCATGTTGATCGAGACGCCGTTCCGAAAACAGAACTCCGCCTATGGCCCATTCTTGGCGGCGTACACACACACACACTTCATTATTCCCACGGCCTACGGAATTAATAGGCCTTGGACCCCCCCGAATCCGGCTCCCTACGCTTGGGGGGCCGGCAGCCAGCATACTGGGGGGGCGCACGCCGTCATGGCCGATGGGGCCGTGCGATTCATCAATCAAACACTCCATCCAACCGTCATCGCAGCACTCGTGAGTATCGCACAAACAGACGTGGTGGCGGAGTTTTAGAGACGACTTGTCAAAACAGAGATTCTGGAAAGCCCTATTCTCCAAAGTGCGGGATTTTTGCGTTCTGACGAACACGGCTCCCCCAATTTCTAGGCTTGATAAGGCACTAGCGATTTTCGTTGGGTGGCTTTGAGAGCTATTTATTCTCTCAAAGTCACAACAAGAAGCGCGCTGTGACGTTTGATCAAAGCATCTTCATGGATAGGTATTAGAATGACTTACAAACACTTTTTGCTATTCCTGATTCTCTCCGTCCCAGCCGCTGGTTGTGGTGGCGGCGGTGGTGGTTTTAAGGGCGTTGATGTTTCTGGGACGGTGTCTATCGACGGCAAACCATTGGAGGGTGTGGAGGTTTATTTTTTTACGGACAAATTTGAGGGATATGGTAAGACCAATGCTGAGGGGAAATACCAACTGGTTGGTGGAGCGGCAGAGGGGCCGAATAAAATTTACTTCAAAAAAGTGAATCCTGAGGTGGCAAGCGGAGTCGACACCTCGATCCCTGGCATGGATGCCGGACAAGTCGCGGCGATGGCGGACGCGAAAGATAAAGAGGCCTCCGGCGGGGGAAAGTCAAGCAGTCTGATTCCGCCTGAGTACAGCGACCCCAAGACCACGAAATTGAGTTTTCCAGTTCCTGCGAGCGGCACCAGCAGCGCCGATTTCAAAATCTCGTCGAAATAAATAGTCATCCGTGGGGCAATCGTAAATCGAGCGGTCATTCCCTGCCGAATTCGGCCCTGAGTTTCTGGAATTCAAATCGCAGTTCTTGATCGTTCGGAGATTGCTTCAGTTGATTTGCAAGCTCGGTCAATCTCAACTTTCGTTTGTGATGGCTGAAATATGCGTCATGAGTTTTTTGGGCGAGCTCCAACATCGATTCGCTTCCATCGCGATGTCCGAGATGCCGATAGGATTCGGCCAATTTGAAATAGGCGATTTCGTCGTGAGGAGTCAGTTCGATGACGCGACGAAAGTCCTTGATGGCACTTTCGAGTTGCCCAAGTTCCATCTGGAGGATGCCGCGCAGACGCAAGCCCTCGGGAAGTTCTCCGAGTTCCCGCAGCGCCGAGTTGAGAGCGTCGAGAGCCTTTGCTGGTTGGCCTTCGAGATGAAAGATGCGAGCTTGATAGACGTCGATTTGCGGTCCATGCTCGCCGTGAGAAACCAAGAAGTGAAGTAATTCTTGGGCACGCTTGAGTTCGCCGACATCAACACAGTGGTCGAGCAATTGGTGTCGCATTGCCAATGCGTCGGATGGCGGAATGTCTTGATTCAGCGCCGCTTCGTAAGTCTGGATGGCCCCCATCAGGTTCTCGTGCTGTTCGTGACTTCTCGCCAACTGCCACCAGTGACGAGCGTTGTCGGGCATGACTGCGGCCAAGTGTTCCAAGCACTTCCATTGCGAGGTTTGTACGCAGGTTTCCGCGAATGTCTTCCGCTCGTGTTCAGGCCACCGAGCGACGTCCGAATGCGAGAGCAACCGCTCGACTTCATCCCATCGTTTGTCCTTTGAAAGCAACAGACACAAACGCGACTCCGCTTCAGGAAATCCGCCGTTGGAAGTGGCCATAGCCTGCTGCAACAACGAGATTTGAGTGGCCGGGTTTCGGTCGGACAGAGCCTGTTGAAACAGCGTTTGCGGATTTGTCGGCCACAAGTTCAGGGCAACCAACGCAAGAATCGTCAGCGTCGCGAACGTGGCGACTTTCCATGAAATGCGGCGTGATTTCGGACGCTCACGGGACGGCATCATCAAGCCCTTTGCCTTGGACGAGAACGTGAGTTTGACCTTCAGAAAGTTGCCGAAACACCTCTCGTCGACCGGCTGGCCAACGCACCTCGAAGTCCACGGAGGCCGTGACGCCGGACAACACAACTCGGCGATCAAATTGAGAAAAGTATCCTGCACCGCTTTTGACAAATCGGACATCGCGACGTGATTGATTCAGAGTCGTCACGACGGCCCCGATGGCGTCGCGGTTGGCTTGAGTTCCTATAAGCTCCAGTCGGATGAAACTTTTCGCCGGTGTTCGGTTACGAAGAATTGCTGCCGGATCATTTTGATGAACGACAACAAAGTCCAACCGGCCATCGTTATCGAGATCTCCGATCGCCGCCCCCCGTCCAGAATGATCAGCTCGAAAATATCCTCCGCCGACACTCGACACGTCGTCAAATCGCCCGTTCTTTCCATTCTGAAACAATTGCGAATGCTGTCGGTACGGCAATTGGCCACCACCATAAAAGACATGGCCGTTGATCACGAGCAGGTCCAGCCAGCCATCGCCATTGAAATCCTCCATCGCGGTTCCAAATCCGACATGCAACCGCGAGCGTCCGGCAAGACCGGCTTGGTTGGTCGTCTGCGAATACATCTGACCTCCGAGATTTCGATAGAGCGCGTTGTCTTCATGCTCAAAATTCGTCACCCACAAGTCCGGTCGGCCATCTCTGTCGTAGTCGCCAGCATCAAGCCCCATGCTTCCCTCGTGCGTCCCATACTGATTGACCGCCACACCCGCGGACTGTGCCGTCTCGCTTAGCTTGCCGTCAGGGTTTCCGAGGTACAAGAAATTGTCGGACTCGTCATTCGCAACGTAGAAGTCAACCAACCCGTCTCCATTCAGTTCCGCCGCGATCACTCCCAGCCCGTTACCACCGGTGACGAGCCCGAACTCGCGGCCCGCTTCAACGAAGGTGCCATCACCTCGATTTCGATACAGACAATCGTTCGCCGGCGCATATCGATTGGGGCTGCAGACTTCACGTTGATTCTTCGAATTCCGACAAGGTCGATCCGTGGCCGGGGACCATTCCACATAAGCCGTTACCAGCAAGTCACTGAATCCATCGTGATCAACATCTCCCCATGCGGCCCCTGTCCACCAACCCACGCGATCGATGCCCGCAGCATCCGAAACTTCGTCGAACGAACCGTCTCCCTGATTGCGAAACAGCCGGCATCGGCCGTACGCCGTCACGAGCAGATCTGAAAAACCGTCATTGTCGTAATCCACCGCACAGCAGCCGTGAGAATAATCTCCCGGCCGATCGACGTGTGCTGCTGATGTGACGTTTGAAAACTGCCATCCCTCCGCATTACGGAACAGTGCCGACGGTAGCCCCTGTAGCTCCGGCTTCGCTCCGGTGATCGATCCGCCGCCCGTTAGAAAAACATCCAGATTTCCGTCACGATCGAAATCGAACAGTCCGGCACCGCCACCCAGGCTTTCAAGAATGAAAAGGTGTCCCGCCTCTTGTCCGTTCCGATACGTTGAAAGAATCCCACTCGTGTTGGTCACATCCTCAAACCAGTCGTCATCACGAATCGGCTCAGAAGACTTAACGGAGGAGTTTTCTGAATCAGCGGTTGGCGATCGCTCGTTCTTGTTGGCTCGAAGCGAATCGATCGTTCGCAGCGGACGATCCAATTTGGGTGATTCGGGCATTGGGCCACTGGGTGAGCATCCAGCGACCACGAGCACGAAGATTGCTCGATCAAATAATTCAAAGAAGTGAGGCCACCATTTTCGAAGGTGCGTCATAGTGCCGCCAACCGAGTCAGACCCCATCCGGGCAAGCCGGATGGGGCCAATTCAAAAACAGCGCAAATTCAAAAACTAGCATTGCGCAGATTTGCCGAGCTAACTGCGAGTACGTTGTGCGATGTGATTCCAAAGACTCGCGCTGGCCAGCGTGCCGCGATGAAAATCGGCAATAGAAAAGTGTTCGTTGGGGCTATGAAGATTGTCCGTGTTCTGGCCCCAACCGAGCAGCAAGGTGTCCACGCCGAGCAATTCCTTGAGCGTACCGACCACGGGGATCGAACCTCCCTCGCGAATCATGACGGGAGCGACGCCGAAGGCTTCTCGAATCGCGGCGTTGGCGGCCGCCATGAACGGACTGTTTCGGTCGGCGACGAAGCCGGGGCAGCCGTGTTGTTCGCTGAACTCCAAGCGGCAACCAGGAGGAGTTTGCTGTTGCAAGAACTGGCCGAGCGACTTGAGCAGCTTGTGCGGGTCTTGGTTGGGAACCAGCCGGCAAGTGATCTTCGCCGAGGCCCACGAAGGGATGATCGTCTTCGGTCCTTCGCCTTGATACCCAGAGGTCAGGCCGTTGACGTCGCAGGTTGGACGGGCCCAACGACGCTCGGTGGAACTGAAGCCCTCTTCGCCCCAGCCAGCGGTGACTCCAACGCTCGCGAAGAAGTCCGCTTCGTGAAATGGTAACGCCCCGAAGCTGGCTCGTTCGTCAGGGCTCAGCGGCAGCACGTCGTCATAGAAGTCGGGGATTTGAACTCGGCCGTGAGCATCGTGCAGTGAGGCGATCAGCCGAGACAGCGCATTGGCGGGATTGGTGATTGCTCCGCCGAAGATGCCGCTGTGCAAGTCCTGCTTGGGGCCGTGCAAGCGAATCTCGCAGGCCAATATGCCGCGCAGTCCGTAAGTGATCGCTGGAATGTTCGGTGCGTATTGGCTCGTGTCGCTGATAACGGCGATGTCGCTTCGCAGTTGGTCGCGCCGCGCGGCAAGAAACTTATCGAGGTTCTCGCTGCCAACCTCTTCCTCCCCTTCGATGACGAACTTGACGTTGATCGGTAGCCGGCCTTCTGCCTTCAGCCAGGCGGCGACGGATAACACATGGGTCATCATCTGGCCTTTGTCGTCCGTCGCGCCGCGAGCCCACAGGCAGCCGTCGCGTGCGTCCGGTTCAAACGGCGGTGTCACCCACTTGTCGAGCGGATCGGGGGGCTGCACGTCGTAATGGCCGTAGACCAGAGCGGTCGGTGCGTTCGCCGCCTTCAGCCATTCCGCGTAGACAATCGGATGTCCGGCCGTTTCGACCAACTCGGTCGTCAGTCCGGCGGAGGCGAGTTGCTCGCGGACGAATTCCGCCGCGCGGCGCACGTCCGGTTTGTGGGCCGTGATTGCACTGACGCTTGGAATGCGCAGCAGCGATTTCAGCGTTTCGATGGCTTCGGTTTGATGGGATTCCAGGTATTCAGTGACGGTTTGCATTGGGGTACTCAAAAAGGAAAGTGGAAAGACGGCACAGGGCCTACTAACCCGACACGCAAGCGAGGAGTGTTGGACTCTGGGCCTCGCTTACGCGTCGGGTTCGTGTCGCGGTTCATTGCTTGAGCGAGACGGGGAGTGAGTCGATCTTGGCGGCGAGGATGAAATCGTTCACGGACAAGCCGCCGATCGCGTGCGTGTAGATTTCGATGGTCACCTTTCGATAGCTCTCCAGGTGCAGATCAGGATGATGTCCTTCGCACTCGGCGACGCAAGCGACGTGGTTGAAGAAGTTCATTGCCGCCATAAAGTTTTTCGTGATCCATGTTTTGCGGATACGGTCGTGATTGCTTGTGAGTTCCCAGCCGGAAAGCTGTTTGATCTGCGCTTCGGCTTCGGCATTGGTCAGCTTGGGGACGCCCCCTTCACAGGGGGCACATTTTTTCGTGCAGAGTTGCTCGGCTGTTTGAACGGCGACGGTCATGGGTGGTCTCCTTTTTATGCGGTGTATAGCTCGCGCAATCTTTTGGCGGCGAACGCTTCGTTCTTGAGTTTGGCGTAGGCTTCTTCGAGTGGGATGTCGTGATCCTTGCCGGGAGCGAAGCCGCAGTCCGGATTCAGCATGATCCGCTCAGGAGCGACGTATTCGAGTGCTTTCTGGACTCGTTCGACAATCTGCTCGGGAGTGTCAATCTCCGGGAAGCGGACATCGACGCAACCCAGGCCGATCCGCACGTGATCGGGCAATTCGCGGAGCACGGCGACGTCGCCAGCGGCCGGGATCGAGATCTCCAGCATGAGTTGCTCGACCTTGATCCGCTGGATGTGCGACAGGATTGCCTCGTATCCACCGGCCGCGCCCCAGCCGCGCCGGCCCCAATTGCGTCGGCATAAATGAACGGCGAGCGTGACGCCGCTCACGCCGGAGACGATTTCGTTGATCCAGTCCACGGCCTTGCGCATCTCTGCTTCCGGGTCCGCGAACGTTGCTCGCACCTTCGGGTCCACAAGCACGCACAGGTGCGGTTCGTCGAGTTGCATGACGTCCACGCCGACGTCGCGGATCGCGAGCAATTCGGCTCGCAGCACTGGCACCAGTGCTTCGCAGAATTCGTCGCGTGTCGAGTACGCATCTTTGGAATAGTTCGGTTCCCACATCCGTTGGCCGACGAGATACGGCGACGGCAGGCAGACCTTCACATGCCGGTCCGTGTACTCTCGCAAGAATCGAGCCTCTTCGGCGATGACTCCGGGACGGCGCGGCTGCATCCGTTCGACCACGACTTGGTGGTACTGAAACTGATCGCGTTGAACCCAGCGGCAACCGGTCATGATCTCGCCGATCACATCGACGTAGCTCTCTCGCCGCCACTCGCCGTCCGAGATCATGTCGATGCCGGCCCGCTCTTGCATGCCGATGATAAACCGCACCGCATCATCCATGCGTCGTTGCCAGGCGGGATCATGCTCGCCGGTGCGTGAGCCTGCTGCGAGCAAATCCTTCTCGCGGGGGGCATCGAACTCATTCCCCTGTCTTTGAACTTTGTCGATGAGCTTGGCCAGCTCGGTGGCCATAAAAGCGTCTACGAATTCCTGCGGATTGGAATTCGCCTGAAGCTGGCCCATCAGCAATGCGGGGTAGAACCAAGCGAGAGCCGCAACGAGGATGCAGCGACTCGCCAGCGATTGTAAGTTGATCGGCATGGAACTCTCCGCTGCGGCTCGGACCGCACACGGTTTTGATCTTACAGGTGCCGTTGATGCGTACCTAGCCAGGCCATTCGCCCCTCAAGATTTCGGAGGAACTCCTAACGATTTCCCGCCATCAATGGCGATGGCGGTGCCGGTCACCATGCAAGCCGCATCGCTAACAAGGTACAGGATCGCTTCGGCGACTTCGTCAGGCCGGATCATCCGCGCGTGTGCATTCGCGAGCGGGCTCGCGGCGATGAATTGCTTGGCCGTGGCGCCTCGATCGGCAGCGGCGGCAAGGTCGGCGTTCATCATGCCGGTGTCGATGACCGGACCGGGACAGACGGCGTTAATGCGAATGCGATCTTTCGAATGGCAGAGGGCGAGACTCTTTGTCAGGCCGATCAGGGCCATTTTGCTGATCGAGTAAACGGGATCATGTGCTCGCGGGAGCAAGCCCGCGTTACTGGCGGTATTGACGATGCTGCCTCCTCCTGCCGCGATCAGGTGCGGGATCGCGAACTTGGCTCCAAAGAAGGCGGCCTTGAAATTCGTATCCAGACAGTTGTCCCAGTCCTCTTCGGAGACCGCTTGAACCTGCTTAACCATACCAATGCCGGCGTTGTTGACGAGGATATCGAGCCGTCCGGCGGCGTTTGCGGCCCCGTCGATCAGGCGTTGCAAATCGGCAACATTTCGGACATCGCAAGCGGAGGCATCGATTTCCAATGCCTGCAAAGACTGTTGAGTTTCCGGAGTCAGCCGAAAATCTCCGACGAAGACTCGAGAGCCGTGTTGAGCCAATAGGACGGCGGTTGCTCGACCGATGCCGCTGGCTCCACCGGTAATGACGGCGACTCGTCCGGAAAGGGTCGCAGGGGAGCTCATCGGGCGTTCCTTCGGCAGGCCGTAATTTGGGCCTCAACTGGCTTTCAGGGCAAGAGTTAAGCGGCTAGAGAGACAGGCACTCGCAGACTGCGATTTGGAAAATCAGACAGAATGTCGCGAACGTCGCTGGTTCGGCACAGGTAATTTCCCATCGCGAATTTGCGAGACGCAACAACGGTCGCAAGGTAACGCTCGTCGCACGAGCGGGCAAACGGCGCGAACCAGTTCTTTAGGGTCAGTTCAGACAAGGGGAAACTCGAATGATGCGGATGTGGTGCGGAAGTCGAATGGCTCGCTGGGTGGCAGCCAGTCTGGCGGTCGCCATCAGCGCCTCGGTCGCAATGACCGCCGAGGAACCAGGATCCAAAGATGCAAAGTCCAAGGCAATCGCCAAGGATGCGAAGTCCGGCACCAAAAAGGCTGCAGACGAAGCGAAGCCGGCCGGCAAAAAGCGAGAAGAGTTCACGACCGGTTCGTCCGACGTGCTCATCTCCTACATCAACGAACAAATCCGCCAAGGCTGGGCCGACAATGAAGTTGAGCCTTCTGAAGTCGCTGGTGACGGCGAGTGGATTCGCCGCGTTTACCTCGACATCGTGGGTCACGTTCCACCGATGGAAGACATCGAGAAATTCCTCGCTGACAAAGATAAGGCGAAGCGGTCGAAGCTGATCGATAAGTTGCTGGACGATCCCGCCTATGTCCGCCATTGGACGACCGTGTGGGCGAACCTGACGATCGGCCAAACAGCTCCGCGAGACGTCAGCCGCAAAGGTATGGAGAAATTTCTCCGTGAAGCGTTCACGAGAAACCGCCCGTGGAATGAAGTGGTGGTTGACATCGTCGCCGCTGAGGGCAACTACGAGGAAAACGGCGCGGTCAATTACATCCTGGCTCAAATGGTGATGCCGGATGATGGAGTGCAAGCGACCGCTAAGACGACTCGGCTGTTTATGGGCATGCAGGTTCAATGCACCCAGTGCCACAATCATCCGTTCAATGATTGGCAGCAGCGCCAATTCTGGGAGTTCAATAATTTCTTCCGCCAGTTGACCAAGCGGACGGTTCAGAAGTACGACGCGAAGGCCGGTCGGAATGTTACGGATTATGTTGAGTTGAATCGTCGCGATAATGTGGATGATCACGTCACCTACGAACGTCGCAATGGTCTGATTGAAGCTGCTTATCCCCGCTATTTTGGGCAAGACGCTGAAGTCGCCAAGAAAGACAAAGACGGCTGGGATGTGAACCGCCGCGAAGTGCTGGCCAAGTTGATGACGGAGGGGGAAAAGCCGCTCGTCTCGCTGGCGATGGTCAATCGGATGTGGAGTCAATTCTTCGGCTATGGTTTCACGAAACCGGTCGATGACTTGGGGCCGCACAATCCTGCTTCGCATCCGGACCTGCTCGATCGCCTAGGGGCCGAATTCGTGAAGTCGCGCTACGATGTAAAGCAACTTGTTCGCTGGATCTGTAACTCCGAGGCGTACAACCTCACGAGTCAAGCCACTAAGGCCAACGAAGAGAAAGACAATCCGGCCGCCGGCACGACGGCTCTCTTTAGTCACGTTTATTTGAAGTCGATGTCGGCCGAACAGCTTTACGATTCACTGATCGTCGCCACGAATGCCCACAAGTCCGGTCGATCCAGTTGGGAGCAAGCCGAAGACAAGAAGCGAGTCTGGCTGCGGCAGTTTGTCACGACCTTTGGCACCGACGAAGGGGACGAGTCGACAACCTTCAATGGTTCGATCCCCCAAGCTTTGATGATGATGAACGGAGAATTGGTCAAAGACGCGATCAGTGCTCAGAAGGGGAGTTTCCTTAACGCGATCCTGTCCGAGACGCCGCAGGATAAGGACCGCATTCGCCGTCTGTATTTGACGACGCTGGGTCGTAACCCGAACGCCAAAGAACAGCAAATGGCGGCGGGAGTTGTGCGTGTTCCCAACGATCAAAAGCTGGCCGCGTACCAAGACATGTTCTGGGCTCTGTTGAACTCCAACGAGTTCATCTTCATTCACTGAAATTCCAAACCTCAGATTTCAAATCTGAGAACTTCGCTCAACCCAACCTTTCGAAAGGAAATCTGATGAACCTCGTTCCCAATGGTATGACTCGCCGCCACTTTATGAGTCACATGGCCGCCACGGCGGCGACGATCCCCGCCATTCAGTTCATGCAGCATCTGCAAGTTCACGCGGAGACGGTGAAGAAAAACCAAAAGGCCTGCATCCTGATGTGGATGGGCGGAGGACCTCCGACCATCGACATCTGGGATTTGAAGCCGGGCAGCAAGAATGGCGGCGAATTCAAGCCGATTACAGCGGCAGGCACGCAAATCAGCGAGCACATGCCGAAGACGGCAGCTCAGTTCGATGTGCTCAACACCGTCCGTTCGATGAGCACTCGCGAAGCCGATCACGGCCGCGGCCGTTACTTCATGCACACCGCTTATGTGCCGAACCCGACCGTCGTTCATCCGACATTCGGCTCGGTGGTCAGCCACGAGCTTGGCTCGAAACGCAAAGAGTTGGAAATTCCGTCGTTCGTCTCGATTGGTGGTGACCCAGGTAGCCCAGGCTTCTTGGGAATGGGGAACTCGGCGTTCGTCGTGAATACCCAGGGGCGTATCCAGAACGCGGATACCGACGGCATGGACCCGAATCGGTTTAAGAACCGACTCAAGATGCTCGGCACGATCGAAGACAGCTTCATCGCGTCGAAACGCGGTGAGGCTCCGCAGGCTCACAAGGACGTTTACAAGAAGGCCATCGATTTGATGACCTCGAAGCAAATGGAAGCGTTCCGCATCGACAAGGAAGATCCGAAGACCCTCGACCGTTACACCAATGCTGGCGCTCCTGCCGGAATGATGGGGCGAGCCAATAACGATTTCGGCCGTGGCTTGCTGATGGCTCGCCGGTTGGTCGAAGCGGGTGTGCCGTTCGTTGAAGTCGGCATGGGCGGTTGGGACTTGCACGCGAACGTTTTCAATACGCTCAAGGACCGCAACCTGCCGGCGATGGACACTGCGATTTCCGCGTTGGTCACCGACCTCAAAGAACGCAGCATGATTAAGGACGTGGTTGTCGTGTGGATGGGCGAGTTCGGTCGCACGCCACGCATCAACCAAGATGTTGGACGCGATCACTGGGCGGCAAGCTGGTCCGTGATGATCGGTGGCGGCAATCTCAAGGGTGGCCTGGGTGTTGGTGAAACCGACGCGGACGGCCTCACCTGCACGAGCAAGCCGTACCTCCCCGGCAACATCTGGGCGACGGCTTGCCACGCTCTTGGTATTCCAACGACGACGGTTCACACCTCCAAGCGTGGCCGTCCGATGAAGATCGCCAACGGCGAAGCTCCGATTGCCGAATTGATCGGCTAATCATGGCGGCGTCCGCTGGAACGGATTGAAAACGGGGGCGGCATCGCCCCCGTTTTTTATCGCACAACTTCGATTCGACGTTGATGGTTCAGTAACCGCTCGACCCTTTGCAGAGGAGTATTGCCATGAACCTTATTCCCGCCGGGATGACTCGTCGCCATTTCCTGAGTCACATGGCTGCCAGTGCGGCAACGATCCCCGCTGTGCAATTCATGCAGCATTTGCAAGTTCATGCGGAGACGGTCAAGAAGAACCAAAAGGCTTGCATCCTGATGTGGATGGGCGGAGGTCCGCCGACCATCGACCTCTGGGACTTAAAACCGGGCAGCAAGAATGGCGGTGAGTTCAAGCCCATCAGCACCAAAGGGGACTGCCAGATCACCGAGCATCTGCCGAAGACTGCGGCTCAGTTCGATGTGCTCAATGTCGTGCGATCGATGAGCACTCGTGAAGCCGATCACGGTCGCGGTCGCTACTTCATGCACTCGGCCTATGTGCCCAACCCAACGGTGGTCCATCCCACGTTCGGTTCGGTGGTCAGTCATGAGCTCGGCACCAAGCGGAAGGATTTGGAAATTCCTTCGTTCGTGTCGATCGGTGGTGATCCAGGCAGCCCAGGATTCTTGGGGATGTCGAATGCCGCGTTCGTGGTCAACACGCAGGGGCAGATTCGTAACGCCGATATGGGAGACATCGATCAACGCCGACTGGCTTCGCGGCTCGCGATGCTGGGAACCATCGAAGACAACTTCATCGCATCCAATCGGGGTGATGCTCCTCAGGCTCATAAAGACGTCTACAAAAAGGCCACTGACTTGATGACGTCCAAGCAAATGACAGCGTTTCGCGTGGACAAGGAAGATGCCAAGACGATCGAGAAATACACGGGCACTGGCACTCCCACCGGTGGAATGAGAGGAATGCGCGGCAACAACGATTTTGGCCGCGGGTTGCTGATGGCTCGGCGTTTGGTAGAGGCGGGCGTGCCTTTCATCGAAGTTGGATTCGGCCAGTC
This sequence comes from Planctomyces sp., assembly GCA_005778115.1. Classification (GTDB taxonomy): domain Bacteria; phylum Planctomycetota; class Planctomycetia; order Planctomycetales; family Planctomycetaceae; genus SXKJ01. The sequence continues at coordinate 16,351 of SXKJ01000383.1, forward strand.
CTGGGACTTGCACAATGATGTGTTCAACCGGCTGAAGACGGCCCATCTGCCGATGATGGATACCGCGATTTCCGCGCTGGTCAGCGATCTGAAAGAACGCAGCATGATCAACGACGTGGTGTTGGTCTGGATGGGCGAATTCGGACGCACGCCGCGCATCAATCAAAATGTCGGCCGCGATCACTGGGCGGCAAGCTGGTCGGTGATGATCGGAGGTGGTGGACTCAAGGGAGGCCAGGCGGTCGGGGCGACTGACGCAGACGGCCTCACTTGCACCACTAAGCCGTATCTTCCGGGGAACATTTGGGCGACGGCTTGTCACGCTCTCGGTATTCCGACGACGACGGTTCACACTTCCAAGCGCGGCCGTCCGATGAAGATTGCCAACGGCGAGGCTCCGATTGCCGAACTGATTGCGTAGATGTCCCGTCAGAAAGTCCATTGATTACCGCAGCCACAATGTCCGAGCCGCAATTCAACGAACCCGTCGATGATTCCGACTCCTTGGAGCAGGTGCCCAACGCCGAGTTCGTTCAGCTTTTCACGAAATCACAACGAAGGTTGTTCCTGTTCATTCTGTCTCAAGTCAACAACGTGACCGATGCCGAAGAGATTTTGCAGGACACGAACGTCGTCATCTGGAGCAAGTTTCGTCAGTTTCAACTCGGCACAAGTTTTTTCGCCTGGTCCGGAAAGATTGCCACTTACGAAATCCTCAAGTACCGGGAGAAGAAACGAGCCGGCCGTCTGCTCTTAAGTGACGAGTTCATCTCGCGCGTCGCCGCCGATGCGATCGAGATGAGCGATGAACTCGAAAAACGCCGCGAGGCGTTGTCCGAGTGCTTGCGTCTCCTGAAAGCCGACGACCGCGAATTGATTCAAGCTCGCTACGCTTCCGGCGAGAACGGTTTGAAAGTCGCCGAACGGCTGGGCCGACCGACCAACTCGGTCTATCAGTCGATTGGCCGTATCCGCAAAGTGTTATTCGATTGCGTCACGCGGCGACTGACTGCGACCGCAAGGGCGACATAAACCTTAGACCGGTCACACCATGACCGGAACGAACCTTCGGGCCACTTAGTGACCCGGCTACTTTGAACCGCAAATCATGACTCCGCGAGACCTCGCCAAATTGCCGCCAGCCCTCTTCGAGTGGCTCGAAGCGTTGTGTGAAGAACGGCTCACTCCGGCTGATGCACAACGTCTCGAACAGCTCGTGCTGCGTGACGCGATGGCTCGCCAAGCCTACCTCGCGTATCTCGACCTGCATGGCACACTGCACTGGAACACCGCCTTCGGTGACGACGGAGCCAACTTCGAGCCGGCGATCACACCGCGGCTCGCCTCCGAGTCGCCTTCGGATACACCTGCCAAGCGCGGTTATCGTAGTTTGCTGGTCTTAGCCGCTTCAGTAGCTGTGATCGCCGTATTCTCGTTCTCCATCGGGCGCTGGTTCGTGCCGAACAGCGACTCGACTCCGGTGGCCGGAAACGACGAGCCAAAGACGATTCCGTCACACGCGACGAATAATAATGACCGAGTCGTTGCTCAAAATCCCAAAGAGGAATTGCCGCCGAGTAAGCCGCTGGTACTGACCGATCGATCGAAGTCCGAAAACATTGCGGCTGCTGCTTCATCGGAAGGCAATGATCCGAAAATGCTAAATCAAGCAGACAAAGTGGCCGCGAACGATTCGCGTCCGCAGCGGCCTGCTGGTAGCGTGGTGACGAGGACTGCGGGATCGGCGCAAGGCATTGTGGCCGACATCAATGAGCATCTTGCCGCAGGCTGGAAGTTGCAGGGGGTTGAACCGTCGCCGCTGGCCGACGATGCCGAGTGGTTGCGACGGATCTATCTCGACGTGGTCGGCCACATCCCACCGGTTGAGGTCGCGGAGAAGTTTCTAACCGGCCGTGACGTGCGCAAGCGAGAGAAACTGCTCGACGCGCTGCTTGATGACCCGGCTTACGTCCGGAATTGGACGGTCGTGTGGACCAACCTTTTGATTGGTCGATCCGATTCACGAGACGTGAATCGCCCGGCGTTGCAGAAATTTCTGCGAGAGAGCTTCGCCAAAAATCGCCCGTGGAACGAGATGGTTGCCGAGTTCATCTCAGCCGAGGGTTCGTTCGATCAAAACGGCGCGACGAATTTTCTGTTGGCTCATTTGAACAACCAGGCGGTGCCGGCCACCGCGATCACCGCGAAGATTTTCCTGGGCCAGCAAATCGGTTGCACGCAGTGCCACGACCACCCGTTCAACGATTGGAAGCAGGATGCCTTCTGGTCGTTCAACAGTTTCTTCCAGCAGACCAAAGTGGCTCGCGTGGATCGCAGCGACAGCGCTGGTAAGATGAAGTCGCAAGCCGCCGCGTTAGAGACGAAACACGTTGGCGGCCCGACGCACTTCGAGAATCGCCGTGGAGTGGCATTGGTTGCGTACCCGAAGTTTGCAGGCACTGCGATCAATGAAGATGCTGAAACGAACCGCCGTAATGAACTCGCGAAGTTGATGACCGCCGGCGACAAGCCACAGGTCGCTGAGGCGTTTGTGAATCGGATGTGGGATCACTTCTTCGGCTGCGGGTTCACTCGCCCAGTCGATGATATGGGGCCGCACAATCCGCCGAGCCATCCGGAACTGCTTGACCATCTTGCCCGCGAATTCGTCGCCAGCGGTTACGACTGCAAACAACTGATTCGCTGGGTTTGTTTGAGCGACGCCTATCAACGCACCAGCCGCTTCGGGAAAACGAATGAGCAAGACAATCCAGAGACTGGCGCTTCGCCGCTCTTCAGTCGCGTCTACATCAAAGGGATGACTGCCGAGCAGTTGTACGATTCGCTGCTGCTCGCGACCGGTGCCGACAACACGCCGTTGGCCACCGGTGACCACGATCGTCGCCGCCATGAGTGGTTGCAGCAGTTCGTCCACGCTTTCCAAACGGATGAGAACGACGAGTCCATCAACTTCGAGAGCAGCATCACGCAAGCGCTCTTGATGATGAACAGCGACCTGACGCAGCACGCGCTGAGCATGGATCGCGGCACGTTCCTCGAAAAACTGACGACCAGCCGCGACACCGAAGCCGAGAAGATTAAGCGGCTGTGCCTCGCCACGCTGACTCGGTATCCGACGCCGAAAGAGCAGCAAGCCCTGCGGCGGCTCGTCCACGAAGGAACCGGCTCGCGGACGAATTCCGGCTGGCAAGACGCCTTGTGGGCGTACTTGAATTCCGGCGAGTTCGTGCTGGTACATTGACGCTTGAGGTGACCCGATTTATCGGGTCGAACGAGGACCGCATGAATGCGGTCACTACGAACTGGTCACCACTGCCAGTTTTTGACGCCCGCCAAATTGCGGACGCACTCGGTGGGCCAGCGGCCTTGCTTCAAGTCGATGATGATCTGCGCGGCCATCGCCAGAGTGTCGTGCTGCGATTCGTGGTCGAGGCCAGCTTGGTGGCCGCAGGTCAGGACGTTGTCGAGCTTCAGCAATGGGCTGTCGAGCGGCAGCGGCTCTCGGTGGAACACATCGAGGCCAGCGGCTCGGAGATGACCGGATTGCAGGGCGTCGCACAAGGCGTCTTCATCGACCAGCGGGCCACGAGCGGTGTTGATGAGGATGGCTCCGCGTTTCACCGTTCGCAGCGACTGTGCGTTGATGAGGTGCTTCACCGACTTATCCATCGGCAGGTGCAACGAAACGAAATCCGAACGGGATAAGAGGTCGTCGAGGGAAGTGAATTCGACTTGCCACTGTTCGGCGAATTCGCGGTTGGGGAATGGATCGAAAGCGAGCACGTTGAGTCCGAGACCTCGCGCGCGGGTGGCGACGGCTCGGCCAATGCGTCCGAGTCCGACGATGCCGATCGTGCGGCCCATGACTCGTGGAGTTGCTTTACGTTCCCAGATCCCTTGGCGGACTTCTCGGTCGCGTTGAGGCAGATTGCGAGCCAGGGACATCAGCATGGCGATGGTATGCTCGGCGACGGCGTGATGGTTCACACCGGGAGTGGTTGCCACGACGATCCGCTGTTCGTCGCAGGCGGGCAGGTTGACGGCATCGAAGCCGACTCCGGTGCGGGCGATGACTCGCAGTTTGGGGCACGAGGTGATCACTCGCGGCGTGTAGAACTCGGAGCCGGCGATGGTCGCGACAGCGTCTTGTAGCGCGCCGATCAATTCGTCTTCGACATTCAGGTTCAGCTTGCGGTCGGAAATAACCGCCTCGAAACCGGCGTTGCTTAAGAGGTCAAAATGTGGCCCGGTTTCGCCGAGCAATGACGTCACGATCACTTTCTGGGACATGGATGATCCTTGCATGTGTGGCGGGCGAGTTGGCTGACTGGAAAACATCGGGGCAGCAGGCACACGCAAGCCGCCTGTGCTACGGCGAGTCAGATGAACGATAGAAAACATCGCGGCTGGAAGAGCGAATTGAAAGGGTTCCGAGGCACTTCTACACTGGCGGACGTTCGGCGGGGCGATCGTGGCGAAGCGGAATTCGGCGAACCCCGGCACAACGAAAGGTCGCGACAACATGTTTGAACTTTGGCAATCTAGAGCAGTCCATCCGGTGAGAACTCCAGTGGTCATGGTTCGCTGGGTGACTTTGTTGGCGTGTTTCGGTTTGTTTGCCCTCTCGCCCGTGGCGGCTCAAGAGAAGCAAGAGAAGCTCATTGAGGACAAGTTAGTGCCTTCATTGGCGGATGGCTGGCCGTTGAAGTTGACGTATTACAAATCGAACGAGGGAAAAGAGGCGGCCGTGGTGCTGCTGATGCACATGAAAGGCGAAAGCCGATTAGTGTGGTCGGCTCCCAGTCCGACGGCTCCAAAGGGATTTGCTGAACAACTGCAAAGCAAAGGTTTCGCCGTCATCGCGGTGGATCTTCGCAAGCACGGTCAAAGCAAGCCGGGGGCGGAGATCGACGACGCCAAGAAAGCCGCGCCCGCCGACAAAGAAAAGGCCAAGAAGGCCACCGGTGGGACAGATCTCAAACCGGCTGACAACTTATTGATGGTTCGCGACATGGATAGCATCAAGAGATTTATCTACGAGGAGCATCAGAAGGGGAATCTCAACATGCGAAAGATGGCGATCGTGGCACCGGGGATGAGCGCGGCGATCGGGATTACATTCGCGGCGGCGGATTGGCAGAAGGCTCCCTGGGACGACGCTGCGACGCCAGTCGCTCGCACGCCGCGCGGGCAAGATGTGCAGGCGATGGTCTTCCTGTCGCCGGAAACGACGCTACCCGGAGTGCCAGCGCACCAAGTGATCCCGCAGTTCAAGGCGATTGGCGCTCCGATGGCCGCGCTGATCTTGGTGGGGAAGACCGATCCGCAGGACAAGGGGCAGGCCTCGACGCTCTTTAAGCAACTCGGAGGTGATCCCGCGAAGACTGCCGAACCCAAGAAAGCCGCCGAACCCAAGAAAACCAGCAAGGACAAAGAGAAAGAAAAAGAGAAAGAAGCGGAGAAAGAGAACAAAGAGCGACTCTTCTACATTCCTTTGAACGCCAAGTTGCGCGGTACCGAGTTGCTTGGCAAGAAAATTGGCATCGAAGAGGCGATCATCGGCTTCCTGCACGACCACGTGCAGCAGCTCAAAGGCCCGGAATACGAGTGGCGCGATCGTAAATCGAAGCTGGAATAATCCGGGTTGAGTTGGTTGAAGTCGTTCGGCGGAGAAGTGCCCGACGAATCTAGGGAGACGACGAATTGGGTAGTCGCCATTCGTCGTTCCCTCTTATTCGTCGGGCACTTTTTGGATCAGTTCGCCCCCGCGCAATAGGCGAAGTACACGTCACTCGCCTGACGCAGTTGGCTCAGATCAACCCATTCGTTGACGGTGTGAGCTTGCGCGATGTCGCCGGGGCCGAAGACCACGGACGGAACTCCCGCGGAGGCAATGCGGCTGGCGTGAGTGCCATACGGGACGCCGACTTTCCGATGTGGCCCGGCAACTTTCGTGATGCAATCGAGCAGTCGCTCGCCGAGCGACCCGTTGAGTTCGTCGGATAGCGAGACGCCGACCAGCCAAGGCGATAGATGTTCGACCTCGAAGTCCAATCGTGACGCGAAATGTTCGCGCACCTGTTTGATCGCGTCCCAGCCGTCCTCGCCGGGGATCACTCGGCGGTCGATTTCGATCTCGCAACTGTCCGGCACGGTATTCACGCTGATGCCGCCGGTGATGCGGCCGACGCTCAAAGTCGCCGGGCCGCAAAGCGGGTGGGCGGGGATCATCTTCGTCAGCTTCGTAGCAAACTCTTCGAGAGCGGTGAGGACGCGGCCCATTTTGTAGATCGCATTGACTCCTTCGTGCGGTGCGGAGCTGTGACAGGCTCGACCGGTGGTCCGAATCTTCCAACGTGTGGCTCCGCGATGTGCGACGACGACATCCAGTTGTGTCGGTTCGGCGATGATCGCGACGTCCGGTTGACGGTCAATGATCGAGCCGGCTCGACTTGGACCGGTCCACAAGGTCGTGAGATCATTCACCCCCAGCGAGGTCGACTCTTCATCGCAGGTGCAAGACATGATGACGTTGGCCGCACCGGCGGGCTTCTCTCGCACCAACCGAGCAAACGCGGACAGCATCGCGGCCATGCCACCTTTCACGTCGCAGCTCCCTCGGCCGAAGAGCTTGCCGTCTCGTATGACCGGGTTGAACGGATCGGGGAAGCCGTCTGTCGGTACCGTGTCTTGATGAGCATCCAACATCACAGTCGTCTTCGCGTTCTGCGAATCGAACCGCGCGATGACATTCGCTCGGCCGGGGGCGACTTCGATTCGTTGATATCTCACGCCCAGTTTTCGAAACACTCCTTCGAGGTAATCGCTGACACGCTTCTCGAAGAACTCCGGTCCGGTCAGGTCACGGCCCATTGGGTTCACGCTGGGGATCGACACCAAATCTTTGAGCAACTCAACGGGGTCCATTGCTGAAATCTCCTTAAAGTGCGAAGCCTCAGACGGCTCGGCGAGAGCCTCGCCCTCCCGTCCCGCTCGCCTGAGAGTCATGTCAGTTACTCATGATTTCGTTGCGGCCTTCTTGCATGCCGAGCTGTTCCATCTTGCGATACAGATTCGTGCGGTGCAGGCCGAGCAGTCGGGCAGCTTCTGACATGTTGCCCTTCACGCGTTTGACGGCGCGGCGGATGTATTCTTGCTGGAACTTATTCGTCGCATCAGCCAGGCCGAAGTCCGATGCGGTGTCGAGGAACGTGTCTTTTTCCGGCGTGAGAATGAACGCGATGTCCTCCGCTTGAACCGCCGGGCCAGGGGCGAGGAAGGCGACGCGCTCCATCAAGTTGCGAAGCTCGCGCACGTTGCCCGGCCAGCCGTGGGCTTGCAGCCGCTTCTTCGCCTCGGAAGCGAGGCTCAGCGCTGGTCGCTTGGCCTGCTGGCTGAATTTTTCGAGAAAGAACTCCGCCAGCGGGATCACGTCGTCCGAGCGATCTCGCAATGGCGGCAGGTCCATCGTCACGACGCTGAGGCGGTAAAAGAGGTCTTCGCGGAAACGTTTCTCACGCACGAGCTGCGCCAGCTTGGCGTTCGTCGCCGCGATGACTCGCACGTTGATCGGGATCGTCTGCGAGCCGCCGACGCGCGTGATGATTTTCTGTTCAAGCACACGCAGCAGTTTCGCCTGACCGCCGAGGCTCATGTCGCCGACCTCATCGAGGAAGATCGTTCCCCCGTCGGCGAGTTCAAACTTTCCTTGTCGAGCGGAATGCGCATCGGTGAAGGCTCCCTTCTCGTGGCCGAAGAGTTCGCTTTCTAGCAGCGTCTCCGTCAGTGCCGCGCAGTTAACCGCGATGAAGGGCTGCTTGACTCGCGAGCCGTGATAGTGCAACGCCTGAGCGAAGACCTCTTTGCCCGTGCCGCTCTCGCCGAGAATCAGGACCGGCAAGTCAGTCTGGGCCAATCGCTGTACGGTCCCTCGCAACTGCTCGATCGCGCCGCTCACACCGACGATCTGCGCCTGTGAGGCCGCTTGCTCGGTCATTTGTTGATGGCTGCGGAGCAAGTTTTCTCGCTCGCGAGTACTGGCGAGCGCGACGGCGGCCTGAATGCCGAGCTGCGTCAGTGACTCCTCGTCGTCGGCATCGAACAGTCCGTTGTTCTTGTTGATCCCCTCGAAGCAGCCGATTCGCTTGCCGTCGGTATCGAGCAGCGGGACGGCCAGCAACGTCCTCGTGCGATAGCCGGTCGCCTTATCGACGGACTTTCCGAAGCGGCTGTCGGCATAAGCGTCATCGACACGGATCGAGTCCCCAGTGTGAATGACTTGCCCGACGATGCCGACGTTGTCTGGGATTCGCAGTGAGCCGCCAGGAATTCCCAAGGCCGGACAAGCAACGACCTCATGCCGGTCACGGTCCCAAATGAAGATACTGGCCCGATCGCAGTCGAGCAGCTTCGTCGCGGCCTGAGCGATGGACTCCAGCAGCGTTGTCGTATCTGGAGCACCGGCGAACGTTGCGGCGACGGCCAGCGTGTTCCGTAGTTTGTCCGCGCGACGAACATGCTGCGACATACGCTCGTTGAGTGACAGGCCATAGCCGAGCACTCGGCCGATGCTGGTGATGACGGGCAATTCCTCGGCTGTGAGCCGGCGTCCCGCGAGCGCAAGGATCCGAGGCAGGCCGTCAAAGGAACTCAGCAGCGGCAGCCCAATCACCGACCAGCCATCTAACTCTGCAGCGGCCGATAGACAGCCGCTCGCTTCGTGTTCGAGGACTTCGTCGAAGAACCGCACTGGCGGTTGCGGCCAAGTGTGCCGGCCATGCTCAGCGATCAGTTCCCACTGAGGCGTCCGCTTCCATACGCCAACCCATTGTGCGGGGAACTCGGTCACGAGCTCGGGCAGCCCCGCCTGCAAGAACGCACTGGGCGAGTTCGCCTTCAGCGCCGCCTGCATCAACCGATCGCAGAGCTGCACCGCCGTGCCCGCCTCGCCGCGAGCCACCCAAGGCAGTTCATTCCAGGTGATCCATTTCGTGCTCAAGGTCCGTCTCCACGAGAAATCCTGACGCCGCCCCGCTCGTCTATTTCAGTCCGGGCCATGCGAGTTCGACAAGCATCGCGAGACGCTGTTCGAGACACAACGCAGTCCGGATCACAGCGCCCTGATCTCCAATGATTCCACAAAGCTGTTGACTAAGCGTAAGCAGGTCTCGGTGTGCTGCCAGTGGATTTGATGTCCGATGTTCGGCAGCCGGATACGCGTGCAGTCGGACATCAATTGCTCGGCTGCGGCTGCGTCGTCGTCGGTCAACATGCCGCCGACAGACAAGTCGGATTGCAGCAGCAACGCCGGACAAGTGATCTGCCTTAGAGCGGACCTCCAATCGAAGCCCTCCAGCCAACGGCCCGCGACAATGGGGGAAAGGACTTCACGATCCAGCGGCTTGAGACATCTCGCCGTGAATCGCAGCGCAGTCATGTCTCGCGTGTCCCCCAAACGGATCGAACCGGCTTTGCCCGGTGTCGTCAGCGGAATCTCCGCGAGTTGCCGCGCGAGTTCGCCGACCGGCAACGTCGATTCCGCGAACGGCTGCACTCCGGCGAAGTAGCTCAGTAGCGCAGACTGACTGATCCTTGTTCCCATCGTGTCGAACGGCGGGTCTTCCATCACGACACCTTGCACTTGCTGAGTCAGTTCGGCGGCAACGCCTGCCGCGACCATTGCGCCCAGCGAGTGACCATACAACACCGCCGGGCCTTGGACCTGCTCACGCACGAAGGCGACGGCATCGCGAATGTAATCGCGGACCAGATATCCGGATGCCGGTCGGGACGAGCCGCCGTGTCCGCGGTGATCGAGTGCGTGGATCTGCCAGCGAGAACTCAGCGAGGGGATCAACGGCACGAAGCATTGCCAACGCCGCAGCACTCCATGAAAGAAGACGAGTGTTGGTCCATTGCGTGGCCCGATCGCGAAGTTCAGACTCAAACCATCGTGATGAAAGAGCTGTTCGTTGAGCATGGTCTCTCCAAGGTTGGCAAACGAGTCGTCGGTAATCATCCTTCCGCATCAGTACTCCAACAGGATTCTAATCCATGCACGTTACCATCACCGCCGTTGGCCCCGACAATCGCGGACTCGCAGATCCGATCATTCACTACCTCGCGTCGGCCGGGGCGAACATCCATGAAATTCAGATGTATGACCACGACACCGAGAAACTCTTTGCGATGTTTACTCGCGTGGACTGGCCCGCCGACCAAGAGTCGATCGCCACGCTGCGGACTCGCATGAATCAGATCGGTGAAATGAAAGGCTTGTCGATCCGCACCTGGTCGCGCGACGAACAGGCTCGACCGCCGAGACTGGCGATCTGTGCGACGTATCGGCTGGAACCGGCGCTCGCGGTGCTGCGTTCGATGCGCGACGGCCGGCTGAAGGCGACTCCAGCCGTGATGATCGGCAACCGTTCCGCCTGCCGCGGCGTCGCCGAGCAATTCGGGATCGACTGGCACGACGTTGGCGATGCGAAGGGGAACCCGGACAACGTCCGCATGGTGGAACTCTTCGACCAATACGACGTCGATTACATCCTGCTGGCCCGCTACATGCGCATCCTGCCGCCAAGCACCTGCTGGCGCTTCGCCGGAGGGCGAATCATCAATTTGCATCACGGCCTGCTGCCGCCGTTTCCCGGATTCCATCCGTATGAGGACGCCTACGCTCGCAACATGCTGACGTTCGGCGCGACGATCCACTTCATCGTGCCGGAACTCGACGCGGGAAACCAAATCATTCACCAGAGCACTTTCACCGTCACGCCGGGGACGCCGCTGGAAACGATCAAGCGCCAAGGCGAGGCCGACCACGAACCCTCCTGCCTCGTCGAAGGCGTCCGCCGCGTAGTGGACCGCGAGGTCGAGTTGCACTTTCACCGCGTGATTCGGAGAGAGCCGCGGTAACACGCCTGATCCCCCCACCAATGATCAAAAGGAGAGCCACTTGATTCGTCACCTCACCACACTCGCGACGTTGATCGTCCTGGGACTCGTCTCCAGCGTTAGTGTCCGCGCCGCGGATCTGATTCGCATCGGGATTCTCGGTATCGATAACTATGGGTCGGTCGCCTACACGGAATTCCTTAACAAGCCGCACGCCGAAGGGGTCTTCGAGGGGATGCGAGTCGTCGCCGCGTATCCGATCGGCAGCGATGACTATCCCGATAGCGCGAAGCTGGGGGCTCAGTGGAAAGACCAGCTCTCGAAGATGTACCAGAATCCGAAAGACCCGAAGGACGCGGTGCCGTCGATCGAATGGGTCGATTCGCTCGACGTGCTGTTATCAAAAGTTGATTGCGTGATGATCTTCAGCCTGGACGCTCGGCTGCATCGCAAGCAGGCGGAACCGGTGCTGCGAGCGGGTAAGAAACTCTTCATCGGCCGGCCATTGGCGTCCTCGCCGGAGGATGCAGTTGCGATCATGAAGCTCGCTGCCGAAACGAAGACCCCGTGCTGGAGCAGTTCACAGCATCGCTTCAGCACCGGCTTCGCCGGGATGGTCAATCATCCCGAAGTCGGCAAGGTCATCGGCTGTGACGTCTACGGCGGCTGGGATCCGAAAGCTCCTCCGGCCGACCAGTTCTGGCGTCCACTGCACAGCCTCGAAACGCTGTACACGATCATGGGGGGGCCGGGAGTTGTGTCGGTGACCTGTGCCTCGACACCGACCACCGAGCTGATCACCGCCACTTGGAAGGACGGCCGAGTCGGCACCTACCGAGGCATCAAAGAAGGAGCGGTCAAATACAGCGCGACGGTCTTCGGTGACAAAGGAGTCTCCACCTCTGGCATCTACGGACATGGCGTCCCGGTCAAAGGAGTTGTCCCCACGAACGATAAGTACGTCGGCTACGAACCGCTCGCCACCGAGATCGCCAAGTTCTTCAAGACCGGCCAAGTCCCGGTACAACCCACTGAGACATTGGAAATCTTCGCTCTGATGCAAGCTGCCGAAGAAAGCAAAGCCAAAGCGGGAGCCGTCGTGCCGCTGAAAAACCTTTGGGAGGCAAAGTAGGTCAGCCTTTCCAGGCTGACCCGGTGAGTGTTCCGCGCGGATGTCCGTGTACGGGCCAGGCTAGAAAGCCTGACCGACACAACTTACTTGGAGAACTCAAAATGCCTCGTCAGTTGATTTGGTCGTTGTTGGTCGTCGTGCTGTGTCTTCGCGGAGCATTCGCTCAAACCGTTTGGCCGGGTGAGGACTGGGAGACGGCCACGCCGGTCAGTCAGGGAATGGATGCGGCGGGGCTTGAGAAAGCCAAAGCTTGGCTGGAGTCGCACAACAGCAAGTCTGGCGTTGTCATTCGTCACGGCCGCGTCGTCGCCGAGTGGTATTTCGGCGACGCGAATCGGCAGACGAAGTTCGCTGCGTATTCCACCTCGAAATCGCTCTCCAGCATGGCGACCGGATTGGCCATCGCCGATGGCAAGCTGGCTCTCGATCACACCGTCGGCAAGTACATCCCTGACGCCAGTCCCGAAAGCAAACGGGCCGTGACCGTGAAGCAACTGCTGAGCATGACTTCGGGAGTTCACAACAATCCGGAGTTCGGTCAACGCCAGGATTTTTTCAGCTATGCGCTGAAGACCGCTCCGATGGATCACGAGCCGGGTTCGAAATGGGACTACAACAACACGGGGCTGGCGCTGCTCAGCCCAGTCTTTCAGAAGGCCACCGGCAAGCAGATCGACGAGTTCCTCAACGAGCGTGTCTTCCGCCCGATTGGGATTCGATCGGACGATTTGACCTGGGATCGTCGCGAGGGTTTTGCGTTGCCCTACTCCGGCTGCCACACGACGGCCCGTTCGCTCGGCCGGATCGGTTTGATGGTATTGCATCACGGCAAATGGAACGACAAGCAGATCGTTCCCGCCGATTGGCTGAAGGAATCCATCGCTCCGTCGCAAGAGCTCAACAAGTCCTACGGCTACCTGTGGTGGAACAACTCGACGAACAAGTGGCCCGTGCCAAAGGATGCGTTCGCCGCGCTCGGCCGCTGGGACAACAACATTTTCGTGGCTCCGAGCCTCGACTTGATCGTCATCCGCCAATCCGACGTCGCACCTCCTGCCAAAGACTATCGAATCGCCGACTACTTTCAGTTGGTCTGCGATGCGGTGACTGTTGAAGGCAAGTAATTCCGACGCGCGGAACAATGCCCCGCAGAAGCGAATCATGGACTGCGGCAGCCCTGCTGCTGCTTTCCGTCCGACAGCCTGCTGTCGGACGAGTTGTGTATGGTACTGCCACATCCCCTCAGCAGCGGTCTGCTGAGGGGATGTGGCAGCAGGCTGCCGCAGTCCAAGCGTTCGCCGCTCGACGCAAATTCCAGGGACGATTACCATCAAATCGTCACCTTTTAGCGACAGAGACGCATTGGTCGGAGGAACGAGCAATGAAATATCTGACGAGCAAGCTCGTGTTTGTAGTCGCTTGGTTTGCGACGGCCACTGCTGTGATCGCTGACTCACCTGAGAAGCAGGCCGACAAGGCGGCATTCGTGGGCCAGCCGGTTTCTCTAGTCGTTCAGCCCGAAACGATTCGGTTGGCTGGTCCGCGCGACATGCGACAGGTTCTGGTGACTGGACGATACAGCGATGGCAGCGAGCGCGACTTGACGCACTTCTGCGAGCTGCGGGTGGAAGCGCCCGACCTCGTGAAGATCAGTCACGGCGGATTGTTGCGTCCTCAAAAGGCCGGCGAGACGGCATTGGTGATTCAGGCGGGAGAACGGACGGCGCGCGTGCCGATCGTAGTCACTGACTTCGAAAAACCTCAGCCGGTCAGCTTCCGGCATGAGTTCATCGCTGCGCTCAATGTCGCGGGTTGCAATGCGGGGGCGTGTCACGGCATTCCCAGTGGGCGGGGGGGATTCAAGCTGAGTTTGCGCGGCTACGATCCGGCAGCGGACTTCATCGAGTTATCGAACTCGGCTCAGGGCCGTCGCGTCAATCGGTTCGATGCGGAGGCGAGCTTGATCCTGAAGAAAGGGATGGGGCAGATCCCTCATGCCGGCGGACCGCGGTTGTTGTCGGTCAATTCGGTTCCGCAAGAGATCGTTCGCGCCTGGTTGGCCGAGGGTGTGCGTGACGACTCGGCCAATCTGCCGGCCATGACCAAGATCGAAGTTCTCCCCGGCATCCGAGTGCAAACCGCGCCGGCTCGATGGCAACAACTGGCGGTGCTGGCCCACTTCACCGACGGCAGCGTGCGCGACGTGACCCGATTGACGGCGTTCAGCAGCAGCGATGACAGTATTGCTGCCGTTGATGCCAATGGGTTGGTGGAGATGAAGCAAGTGGGTGAGGCAGCCATCTTGTGCCGTTATCTCGGCGTCATCGAGTGTGCTCGACTCACATACCTCGAACCGCAGCCGAGCTTCGTCTGGCCCAATCCCCCCGCGAACAACGACGTGGATCGGCATGTCTTTGCGAAGCTCAAGGCGCTCAACTTGCTCCCGGCGGATCTTTGCAGCGACGAAGAGTTCGTGCGGCGGGCGTACCTCGATCTCTGCGCCATCTTGCCGACGCCGGACGAGTGTCGTGTCTTCTTGGCTGATCCATCGCCCGACAAGCGAGCGAAGTTGATCGATCAGTTGCTGGAGCGACCTGAGTTCGCGGACTACCTCGCGTACAAGTGGCTCGACGTCTTACGTGCCAACCGCTTGACCATTCAGATCAAGGGGAGCCATGCGTATCGGCAGTGGCTGCGCAGTCACGTCGAACGGAGCACTCCGTGGAACGAAGTGGTCTCGGAGCTTCTGACGGCCAGCGGAAGCACGTTTGCCAATCCTCCCGCGAATTATTTCCGCGGGCCGTATGACAACGGAGCACCGGTCGTTCAGAACGCACAGAACCTGGCCGAGAGCACGGCTCAACTTTTCTTCGGCATCCGACTGCAATGCGCCAAGTGCCACAACCATCCGTTCGAGCGTTGGACTCAGGACGACTACTATCACATGGCGGCGTGGTTCGCGCGGCTCAAGGCGGAGCCGGATGGCGAGAATCCGGGCAGCCCAAAACAGCCGTATCCTTGGCAGTTGCGAGAGAACGCGCTCGTGATCTATTCGGACGCCAGCGGCGAGATCACTCATCCGCAGTCCGGCAAGGCGATGCCTCCCAAAGTGCTGGGTCTGCCCGCGCCGGTCATTTCGCCAGACGCGGACCGTCGCGCGACATTGGCCAAGCTGGTCACTTCGCCAGAGAACCCATTCTTCGCGCGAGCGACCGTCAATCGCATTTGGTTCCACCTGCTTGGCCGGGGGATCGTCGATCCGCCCGACGACTTCCGTGATTCGAACCCGTCAGCCAATGACGCGCTGCTGGATGCTCTGGCGAGCCAGTTCATCAAGAGTAACTATGACGTGAAGCACGTTGTTCGTCTGATCGCCAACTCGCGAACGTATCAACTCAGCTCTCACGCCAAAGCCGGCAATCAAGAGGACATCAAGTACTTTTCAAACGCGCTCGTCCGGCGAAAGCGACTGACGGCGGAATTGCTGCTCGACGCGATCTGCACCGCGACGGGAGAACCGGAAGTGTTCACCGGAATGCCGGAAGGGACGCGAGCCGTGCAGCTTTCCGATGGCCAAGTCATCTACACCGGCGGCCGCTACGCCTCCTGGGACCGCCACCCGTTTTTGAAGGCGTTAGGCCAACCGGCTCGTGAGGCGGTCTGCGAGTGTGAACGAGAAAGCGACCTCAATGTGGCCCGTGCGCTCGAGATGAAAAACGGCTCGTTCGTGCTCGGCAAACTCCGCGCTCCCAATAACCGTCTCGGCCGCCTGTTGGCAAAAGGCTTATCCGACGCCGACATCGTGGCCGAGTTATTCCTGGCCACGTTGTCTCGCCCGCCCCGCCCCGATGAATCCCGCTCAGCCCTCGACCATGTGACCAAGTCCGACAACAAACGCACCGCCTGGGAAGACATCCAATGGGCGCTTCTAAATACAAACGAATTTCTCTTTCGACATTGAGGTTTTTGGATGACAGTGCAAAGTGCAAAGTGAAAAATTGTGTGTTCCGAACACTTTGCACTTTGCACTCTTCACTTTGCACTGGCTACTTTGATTGCGGCGTTGCCGCATCAGGAGATTTGCCATGATCACTCTGCTTGGTAGCCGAAGACGTCTGTGTGACGGCCTGACCCGCCGCGAAACTCTGAAGGCCGGAGCGCTCTCCCTTCTCGGCGGAGCCTTCAACCTACCGAGCCTGCTCGCGCTCGAAGAGAGCAACCGAGTGCGCCCCGCCAAGGCCAAGAGCGTCATTCTGCTCTATCTGCTGGGCGGCGCGCCGACGCAGGACATGTACGATTTGAAACCGGACGCGCCGGAGAAAATCCGAGGCGAGTTCAAGCCCATCGACACGAATGTGCCGGGCATCCAGATCAGCGAATTGCTGCCGCTGTCGGCTCAGTGGATGCACAAGACGGCGATCGTCCGCTCGGTCAACCACAAGGCCGGCTGCCACAATCCGCTGCCGAGCTACACCGGTCACGAGATCGCCTTGGCCGACATCACTAGCACCAAGGACACATATCCTCCCAGCATGGGCTCGGTTTGCGAATACCTTCGCCCGGCAACGAAGGATTTGCCCGATTACATCTACCTCCCCGATTACGCCGGAGCGGGCAATGCGGGCGGCACTGTGCGATATCCGGGGCCGTATGCCGGCTTCCTCGGCAAGCGTTATGACCCGCTGTTCTCGGAATTCGACAAGAAGAAGGATCGCACCGTCGGAAAAATGAAGATGCTCGACGGCGAGCCGTTCCTTTCGCGGAACACTCGCTTGGCCGATGGCATTACGCTCGACGCTTTGCAGGCGCGCGAGGGGTTGCTGCAACAGTTCAATCGAAACCAGAAGCGGGCCGAAGCGAAAGGCGCGCTCGACGACGTGGACCGCATTCAGCAACGAGCGTTCGGCCTGTTGACCTCCACCACGCTCAAGAGCGCTTTCGATTTGAGCACCGCCGACCCAAAACTGCGCGACCGCTACGACCGCACGCTGTTCGGTTCCAGTGCGCTCATCGCCCGTCGATTGGTCGAAGCGGGAGTCAGATTTGTGAATGTCACCTGGGATTTCCCTGGTGACAATTCATGGGACACTCATGCCGCGAACTTCGGCTGGCTCCGCGGCGCTCTACCGTCGCTGGATCTCACCTACAGCGCGCTGCTGGATGATCTGAACTCGCGCGGTCTGTTGGACGAAACGTTGGTCGTCGTGATGAGCGACATGGGCCGGACACCGCAGGTCAACAACAACGCCGGCCGCGACCACTGGAGTTTCGGATACAGCGTCCTCTTTGCCGGTGCCGGCATTCGAGGCGGCACCATTCATGGTGCCACCGACGCTCATGCTGCCTATGTGAAATCGCATCCGGTCAGCACCAGCGACATCTGCGCGACAATCTATCATCTCTTGGGAATCGATCCCGACATGAAGGTCTACGACAACGACCGCCCGGTCGCCGTGGCGCACGGAGGCCGGCCGATCGAGGAGATTCTTGCGTAGTGCTTTGTCACGACTATGAATTCGGGCTGATTTGCTCAACCCAAATTCTTTGCTCTGACAACGCAGTAGGCTTTGCCGAACAATTCGACCGGCGATGATTGATCGTCGAGATCGACTGCAAACATGGATGTTCCACATTGACGTCATGATCGAAGGAATGCCGCGATGTTTTGGACCAGCAGTCGAAAGAAGCGTGGAAGTCTGCCAGTGTTGGTTGGTCTCGTCGCGTTATGGTTGGGAGCGTCCGCTGCCCAAGCCGAGCAATTTGTGCTGTTCGATGCCACCTTCACGTTCACCAAGAAGGACGCGGATAACTCCAAGCCAAGTCCTTCGCAATATTACGTCCGCGACAAGCTGATGAATGCGGAGCGTTCCAAAGACTGGACCAGCCCCGTCGATTACCGCAACGGAACGGCACACGTTCGCCTGGAAGTGCTGGAGAAGCCGCCCGGTAGGTAGCGAAGCCACCACCTGGTCAGTCTGCTACATCCCCAACAAGGGCCAGAAGAATGGTTATGGCTGCTTCAACACCCCGGTCTACAAGGAAGCCGGCGTCTACGAGCAAGACATTCCCATGACGAAATTCTGGCAGAACGATTCGATCGTTTGGGACCAGGGGATCAAGGAAATGCACTTGGTGATCAAGGACAACAGCGGCGGGGGCGGTCATGCTCACAAGCGACAGGATCACGACAAGTTCTTTCCCACCAAGGTCCGCATGACCGTGATCCAAGTCTCGGCAGGTTCGAAATACGACCCCAAGCTGGTCCCCAAGCTTCCATCGGCTAAGGTCGAGAGTGTTCCACCTGCGAAAACCGATAAGCCAAGCCGGCCCGACGCGAAATCCGAAAAGTGAGCGAGCTCGATTTGGTGTCGCTTGCCAGTCCGTTGTCGATGGCTCGACAGCGCTTGACACCATTGGGCTATAGTCCGGCGAGTGCCGGGCCGCTTGACGTTCAAATCAATGCCAGATTGCGTCTCGCTTCAACGAGAATTGAAGTCTGCAATCAAGAACGAGGGAAAACTGATGTTCTCGTTGCAGGTACTTCTACTGTCCGTTGGTCTTTATCGAATCTAAGTTTTTGTGGGACAGTCTCTTCAGGGTTTTATTGAACCAGGAGGGGAGTTTGCCATGGACGGGCGTTTTGAGGTTCGGCGTGCGGAGTTGTTGGCACAGGCACAG
>SXKJ01000384.1 GCA_005778115.1 Planctomyces sp.
GAATCCGTCCGCCGAGGGCCTGATATTTCTGGGGGGTCTTGAGGAACTCGACGACTTCTTTCAGTTCCTCGACCGCTTCCTCAATTCCGGCCACGTCGGCGAACGTGACTTTGACATCTTCCTGAGCGAACAGCTTGCCTCGGCTACGGCTGAACGACATGGCCGCTCCCGGCCCGCCGAGGCGTCGCAACATAAATAGGAAGAAGACCAGGAACAGCACCATGAAGAGCATGTAGGGAACGACTTCCAGCCACACGGATGCCGACTTTGCCGAGCCGCGCGAGATCTCCGCCTTTTCGAGCAAGTCGACCAGCAGTTTCTGATCGGGTTCCCATAGGTTGGTGGTGGGTATCGAGTACAGCTTCGTGTCCTTGGGAGACACGGTATCCTTCTCGGCCGGCTGCGATTGAAACGTGATGTAGCCGCGCTCAAAGACCAGTTCGTGGACGTTGCCTTTGTGGAATTTCGGGCCGTCGGGTTTGGCCGGATCGACTTTCAGGCCCTCCATGAACTCGCTGAACGTGAGCGTGATTGGAGTGCGTGGCCGGCCGAGAAACGACGTGGCCAGTGCCGCCAAGACCAGGCCGAGCATCAAATACCAAAACAGGTTCCCCGATGACGGTGTCTTCTCTGGCCGCTTGGAGGGATTGGAATTCGAGCCGGACGGCGGTGGCGCGAGCGGCGGCGGAGCATCAGAATTCGACATGGTGAGCAATGCGGCAGGCCGAGTCGGCACAACAGGAATCAAGTGGAGGTTGTTCGGAATGTACGGCCCTGCGCGCAAGCCGGTCAACCAGGTATTGAGCTTGCGGAGTCCCCCGGAAAACGGTCTTTTGCGGATCTGACCCGGTCGCTACATTCCGCCCCGCTTCGCAGAGCTAGGACGCGGAAAATGCCGGTCGATTCGATTGTCGATCGCGTGTGGCTCGCGAAATTTTGGACTGAAACGCGGCAGGGATGCCGCACTGATTTTTGTTTTCGGCGGAAGGGAGTCTGCCATGCCGTATGAGACGCTGCGGTTCATTCATGCGGCGCGATTGTCGGTCGAGCATCCGCTCAGCGACACCGGAACGCTCGCTCCGGAATTGCGCGGGGTGACGCGCGGTGCGACGACACAGGCGTTGCGAAACCTCGTGGCGGCGTGCCTCGAACACGACATTGATTTCTTGCTGCTCACTGGCGACACGTTGCACCAGTCCGACTTCAGCATCAAAGCGCGTGTCGAGTTGCGGCGCGGCTTTGAGCAACTCGCCGATGTCGGCATTCAGGTCTTTCTCGTTCCCGGTGCGAACGATCCCGCGTCGCTGTGGGACGATTTCCCGGAACTTCCCAGCAACGTCACCGTCTTCCGGCCAGAGTCTGACGACCCCGTCGCCGTGTTGCGTGATGGATCGGTCATCGCCTCGATCCGTGCATTGAGTTGGCGGAAAGCATGGTTCGCTTGGGACGACGAAGAGCCTCATGCGGATCGCACCCAACGCCGAGCCAAAGAAGCCGACGACGCCGAGAATTCGTTTGACCACGCTCAACCGAAAAGCCGTTCGCTGATTGAACAGAGCGACGACCCCGAACTCGACGGCAGCGAGTCGTTGGCGGAGGGCGAAGCCTCGGAGGACGGGCCTTCCGCGCGGCGCGAGATTCGCCGAGTCCATTCTCCCGCCGACTTGCGGCCGAACCATTTCGCGATCGCCATCGCGCGCGACGGAGTTGATCAACCGGGCCTCGATCCGCAAGCGGATTATCTGGCGGTGGTCGGGGGCCGCGAGCGCACGACCTCGAAGGGATCCGACTGGCTGATGCACTTCCCCGGTGGCGTCCAAGGTTTGTCTCCCAACGAGTCCGGATTGCATGGCTGCTCGCTGGTGGATCTCGACAGCGACGGAGTCATTCGTTGCCGCTTCCTGCCGACCGCTCCGGTGCGCTGGGAAAACTTCGAGCTTTCGGTCGATGCGGACACGACGTTTCAGCAATTGGTGTCGCTCGCTCAAAAGGCCTGCCGTGGTCTTTGCGGCGTGGCAACAAAACCAAGTGAGCAAGGAAGCCTAGTCGCGGAGTACGGTGATGCGGCGGATGGTGAATCCACCGCTGATGCGGCTCCCGAATCGTCAGCAGCGATTCCGGAATCGTTGCACGCCGAAGCCTGCTTCTTGCGCTGGACGATTTGCGGCCACGGTCCGTTATTCGAGGCGCTGTTTCGCGGGCCGATGCAGGCGGAACTGGTCGAGTGGCTCGACGATGACGTGCATTGGCCATTGGAGATCCCTCGTCAACATCTCTTCCGTCTGGTGGCCTCGGAGTTGGCCGTCACGCGCGCGGAGTCAGACGAGGAACAACTCGACGTCCCCACGGAATACTTTTGGCGAGTCGATCAAGCTCAAACCGTCGGGCCGTCCGCCTGGAGTGATCTGGGGGGCGATTCCACCGTCGAACGAGAGCTCTTCAACCGCATTCAAAGTGCCAATCCAAGCTGTGATGCGTCGGTCGTATTCAGCCTGGCTCGGCGTCGCGGATGGAAATGGTTCCGTGGAGCACACACCTAACCCTTCACCGCAATCGTGAGCGGCACGGTGCTAGCCGCCGGTGACCGGTGGCTAGCGCCATTCCGCTCAAAATGAAAAGGCGGGTTGGGCAAGAGTGCCCGACCTACACGAGTCGCACAAGGATGAGCACTCGATGAAGATCACTGGTCTGGAAATCGAACAATTTGGTCCGTGGAACGAGCTGTCGTTGCCGATCGCGCAGGACGGCTTGACGGTCATCTCCGGCGCGAACGAGTCCGGCAAATCGGCGCTGCGGCGGTTCATTCGCGGCGTGCTCTTCGGCTTTACCGCCGAGGAATCGCACGGCGGCGAACCGTGGTCGCGGCGAAGGCCGAACACCGGTGCGTTGCGAATCCGGCATCGCGGGCGATTGCTGGAGATTCGCCGTTCCGCACACGATGCCGTTCAAGGCTTCGTTACCTCCCGTTGGCTCGCACCCGCGAACGCACCCACCACCCATGGCAGCAGCTTGATCGAGCATTGCGATTGGGAGTTCGAGGACGATGTCGAACCTGCGAGTTCACACGAAGACCTCCCGACAACCTTGCCGCTCACCGACGCGCTGAGCGAGGTGCTCGGTGACTTGCCGGAGAAGCTATTCGATCAAGTCTTCTCATTGGGACTGCGCGAGCTGCACGAACTCTCGCACCTTGCCGATGACGACGTCGCGCGAGCCATTCATGGCGAGACGCTCGGCCCCTTCGGACAAACGTTGCTCGGCGCGCGCGACGAAATGTCCGACGAAGCGGCTCGATTGTGGGACAACGCACGGCAGAACGCCTTGCCGCAGTTGCTCACCCGATACGAACAACTCAGCGATCAGATCGCGACGCAAGAACAACGGCTGCACCGCTACGGTGAGCTCGTCCGACAGCGGCGGCATCATGAGCGGCGGCTGACGGAACTCCAATCGCGACGCTCACAGGTTCAGGAATCGCTGCGCGGCTTCACGCACATCGAGCGAGTTTGGACGCCGTGGCAACGGTTGCGAAACTTGCAGACCGAATTGCAGCGGCTTCCCCGCATCGACGACTTCCCGGAAGGGGGCATCGCACGGTTCGATCTCATCGAACAGGAATTGCAGACCGCGCTGAAGTGCCGCGAAGCATTGATCGGCGAGGCGAAGCAGTTTCATCGCGATGCGAAGAAGGTCGTCGTGTCGCGCGAACTGCGACGTTGTTCGGCCGCGATGCGCGGGTTGCTTGATCAACGCGAACACACCGGCCGTGTCGAAGAACGAGCACGCGCGGCGCATGCGACCGCCAAGTCTCAGAAGATCAAGCTCGAAACCGCCGTGCAAACGCTTGGGGCCGGCTGGACTCTGGAGAAACTTGAGGCTTTGGATACCTCAGTCGCCGCGCATTACCGCTTGGTCGAGAAGGCGCGGCTGTTCCGGCGCGCGGCCGCGAAGCGCAACAAATGGAAGCAGCGACTGATTCACTTGTCGCAGCTTTGCCAGCAACAATCAGACGAACTGGACGCCGCCGCCAAGAAACTGAACGGCGTCAGCTTGGAATCCGCGTTACGCCGTGCTCGTCAACAGCGTGCCACCCCGCAGGCGATCTCGATCGCACGAGCGGCCTCGATGATCAGCACCGACGACCCGGAGATCGAACATCTGCACTCGCGGATCATCGAACTCGAACAACGCCGCGTCAGCATCTCGCGACAGATCGAACGCTTGGAACCACGATTGATCCTGCCAAAGTGGGTGCTGGGAGTGCTCGGCTTCTTCGCGGTCGGCGGGATTGTGCTTGCAGTGTTGGGATTGGCGACTGGCTTCTCCACGAACGCTCTGGCCGGAGCGGCTTACGCGCTGCTGGGGACCGTCTGCGGCGGCCTCGCGTTGTCCTTGAAGTTGCACTTCGAGCAACAAGTCCGCGACAGCCTCGAAGCAATGAACGATGAACTCCGCGAGAACGAAGCCCGCTTGCGCGAAGCGCGTGAGTCCTGGCAGACGCTCACTGGAAAACAACACAACAACCCCACAGGCGAGCGGGGCGGCGTCAGCCCCCCGGTCCTCTGTGTGGAATCCACCGGGGGGCTGACGCCGCCCCGCTCGCCAGACAGTCTCGCTTCTGGGTCAGGCGAGCAGTCCGTTGGTTTGAACGCCAACGGACTGCTTTCTCAACCGAACTTGGAAGCCGAATTCACGGTCGAAGAACTCGAACACCTGATCGAGCTGAAGCGTGAGTTCGCCAACAACCAACAGAAGCGTGCTCCGCGCCGCGATCGGCACGAGGCGGCCGCTCAAGAATTAACGACCGCTCGGCAAGCCTGGTGTGAGACACTCACCCAACTTGGTCTTCCAGAAAGCGTCCGCGTTTCCGAGACGTTCGACTTGTGGCAACGACTGGTCGCCGCAAATGAATTGCTCAAAGCGTTTCAACTGGCCGAGGCGGACTTCAAACGGCATCTCGAAACCGTGCAGACGACACGCAGCCGTATCCTCGAGGTTTTGCATCGGCTCAACCGCCGCGACCTGGAACAACGAACGACGGCTGAGGTCTTCCAAGTTTGGGACCAAGATCTCCAGCAATTCACGGCCACCTTGCAGGAACGCCTGCGCTTGCGCCGCGAAGAACGCCGCCGCCGCGCCGAAGCGGCCGAGTACTCAGAGAAGATCGACGACCTCCGTTTGCAACGCTCCGCATTGCTGCGACAAGGCTGCGCGACGGACCGGAGCGACTATGCTCGCCGAGCCGTCATCGTCGAACGCCACGAACAACTGCTCGACCAGATCGACGCAACGAAAGAGGAACTCTCTGAAGTCGGACGCACGAATCCTGAGTTGGCGATCGTCGAGGACGATCTCGTGCGCTTCGACGTCAGCCAGCATGCCACCACGCTGACCAATCTGCGACACGAGGCTCAGGAGATTGACGACGAGATCGAGCAACTCCACGAAGGACTGGGCCGCGTACGACAAGAGATCGAACAGCTCGAAGCCGATGACGAACCGTCCGACTGGCTGCTGGACCGCGAGATCGTCCGCACACAGATCACCGCGCTCGCCGAAGAATGGCTCGCCGATGAATGGACCGGGCAAGCACTCGACGGCATTCGGACTCGCTACGAACGTATCTGCCAACCGGGCATCTTGGCCGCCGCCTCGCGCTACTTCACGCGGCTGACGTCCGGCAAGTATCGCACGCTGTGGACGCCACTACGGCATCGCTCACTGCGCGTCGATGACGCAAGCGGCACGACGTGGCGCTTGGATCAACTCAGCGGCAGCACGCGCGAACTGTTGCTGTTGGCGATTCGGCTGGCGCTGATCGACGAGTTCAGCCGTCGCGGCGTTGACCTGCCGCTGTTGCTTGATGATGTGCTGCTGACGCTCGACTCCGCGCGAGCCGCGGTCGCGGCTGGCGAATTGATCGACTTCGCGAAGCATGGCCATCAAGTGCTGTTCTTCACCTGCCACCCGCATCTGACTAGCTTGTTCACGAACGCTGGCTGCGCGAATCTGCGACTCAGCCAGTACGCCGGTGCCTCCGAACGACTGGCGGGTTAATTCGTCATCGGCGAGCGGGGTGGCGTCAGCCCCCCGGTGCTCACACTGGCCGATGATGACCGGGGGGATGACGCC
>SXKJ01000385.1 GCA_005778115.1 Planctomyces sp.
CGACACACCGCCGGCTCCCAAGTCTGGCAAACGGAACGAGGCGTCGCGGCAACTGGAATTGTCCCACCAGGCTTTCGGGCCTTTGCCGGCGGCGCGTTCGGGATCGTTTGGGTCGTCGTGGCTGAAACAATTCGGACACGAACCGGCGGTGTCAGGCGACTTACACACCGGGGCGAGATCGACTTTCCAGCGTTCGTACTTCGGGCCGAGCAACCCCGCACCTCGGCCGGGGTAATTCATCAAGTTGACTCGCGGGAGTTCGATGCCTGCCGGCAAGCCGACGCGCGCATCCGGCGGCGCGGCAAACGAGATCATCGAGCCGATCGACGGCCACTCGATGCGTCCGTCGCGTGGCTGCGCGATCGAGGCGTTTGTGTCTCCTGGCGGCATCTCGGTCGAGCCGGTGTGGAGCAGGTACATGCAACTGAGATGCTCGTTGCGGAACTGCGGATGCGCGACATGGTGCATCGTCCGCACGATCGAGAACTTGTCGTTCCGCGCCGCCAGCTTCGGCAGGTGTTCGCAGAAGTTGATTCCGGCGAGCTTGGTCTGCGTGATGCCGTACTCGCCGCGGATCATGTCGGGGGCTTCGGGTTTTGGATCAAACGTCTCATGCGTCGAAGGACCACCGGATTGGAAAATGAACACCACCGACTTCGCACGGGCTTTCGTGCGAGTCGGTTCCGCGTGCGCTTCCAGCCGCAACAGGTCGGCGAGCCCTGTCCCCAGCAAGCTCAGCGAGCCGACCTGCAACAGTTCACGCCGTCCAACGGCCGGATGATCGGTTCGGCAACACCCCAGACGATGCGGCGAGTGGTGACTCATGGCGGAGCAGGATAACCTCGTGATGCTGAAGCGGCTACTCGTTTTTTTAGGATGGGCACTCTTGCCCGTCCTGTTCCAGCACACAAAACACTGGTCGGGCAAGAGTGTCCAACCTACGGGAGATGATCATGTCGATTCGCGTTCTCATTCCCTCGGCCATCGTCTTGTTGTCGCTCGTGTGGTTTGGCGTCGCGTCCGATTCCACGCAGACTCAACCCTCGAAGGCAATGCTCCCCGGCGCTCGCGCGGAGATTGAGGCGGCGAAGTTCCCGTCATTGCAGGCGGCTCTGAATGCTTTGCCGAAGGAAGGCGGAGTTGTGCGGATTCCACCCGGCACATTTGAGATTTCTCAGCCGCTGGTTCTGAAGCGTGGGGACGTGCTGATTCAAGGCTCAGGAGCGGCGACGCACATCAAGAACGTGAATACCGACGGGCAACCGGCGTTGGTCGTGAAGCATCCCGATGGCGAGAATGTCAAAGCGGACGACAAGCTGTGGCGTGTGATGCTCAGCAACTTTCGCATCACCGGAAACGAGAAGAGCGGGCACGGCATCGAGGCGTTGTTGGTCAATGAGATCTTCATCCATGGGGTGACCGTCGGCTATCACGGCGGCGATGGGATCAAGCTGGATCGCTGCTACGAAGATCCGCGAGTCAGCGATTGCCTCATCACTTACAACAAGCAGACGGGGGTGAATCTGGCGGGTTGCCATGACATCGTGGTCTCTGCCAATCAGTTCGAGGAGAACCGCGACGCGCTGCGTTGCTTCGATGGCTTCAACCTGTGCTTCACGGGTAATTGCGTGGACGACCACGTCGGCGACGGCGTGGTGATCGAGAACACGTATGGCTCGGTGGTGTCCGGCAACATGATCGAAGAATGCGACGGCCGAGGCATCGTGCTGGCTCGCGATTGCTACGGCATCACGCTGTCGGCGAACGTGATCGCTCACAACGGCGGCGGTATTGACCTGGTGGATGCTCACGGCTGCGCGGTCTCGGCCAACACGTTCGTGCTGCTGAAGATGCCGCCCAAAGCGAAGGACGGCACGCAACCGGCACAGCTCGACACGCGCTGTCTGCGAATCGCGAAAGACAGCAGCCGCATCACCGTCACCGGCAACAGCTTTTGCGACAGCTACATCGGCGAGGGCGCAGTCAAGCGAAAGGTCAACGACCAACTGGCGGGCGGCATCGTGTTGGAGGGGACTCGCGACGTGACGATCGCCGGCAACACGTTTTCGAGTTTGCCCAAGGCGGTTGAAATGCGGCAGCCAAAGAGCGAAAACGTGCTGTTCTCAAATAATCTGTTGATCGAAGCTCCAAGCGAACTTGCCCCATAGTCGGCCCACAAACACAACTCTCTCCGAGGAATATCGCGATGAATGACACGATGAGTTTCCGGATTTCGAGGACGTTTCGCAGTGCCTCCGTTCGAGCGGCCATGTGCCTGTTGGCAACGTCGCTGTCACTGCCTGCCGTCGGTGCCGAGCCGGACTGGGCGGGTTTTCGCGGGCCGAGCGGTATGGGAATCAGTGCGGCGAAAGGGTTGCCGGTCACATGGAGCGCATCGGAGAACATCGCTTGGAAAACTCCGTTGCCGGGGCCGGGGGCTTCGAGTCCGATCGTGTTTGGCGATCGTATTTATCTGACGAGCTACACCGGCTTCTTCATTCCCGGAGAGAAAGGGGGGAGCCAGGAGGATTTGAAGCGGCATCTGCTGGCGCTCAATCGAAAAGACGGGACACTCGTCTGGGACACGGCGGTCGCGGCGAAGTTGCCGGAAGAGGATCGGATTCGCGATCACGGCTTCGCGGCGAACACTCCGGCGGCGGATGCCGAGCGGCTGTACGTCTTCTTCGGCAAGTCAGGCGTTTTCGCGTTCGATCACAGCGGCAAGGAACTTTGGCAGACGGACGTCGGCTCAAAGACACATGGCTGGGGCACGTCGGCGTCGCCGGTGCTCTACAAGGATTTGGTCTTCATCAACGCCAGCGTCGAGAGCGGCACTCTGTACGCGCTCGATCGCAAAACCGGGAAAGAAAAGTGGCAGGCCAAGGGGATTCGCGATTCGTGGAACACGCCGGTCTTAATGACGGCCAAGTCGGGGCGGCAGGAGTTGATCGTGGCTCGGCAAGGGGACGTGTTGGCGTTCAATCCCGACACGGGTGAGCAACTCTGGTCATGCAAGACCGACATCGGCTGGTACATGGTCCCCAGCATCGTCGCACAAGACGGCATCGTGTATTGCTTGGGAGGCCGATCGGGCACGGCGGGACTCGCGGTGCGCGCCGGCGGCAGCGGCGATGTCACGAAGACGCATCGGCTGTGGACGAGCATCAAAGGCTCGAACGTGACATCGCCGGTGTTTCTCGACGGGCATCTGTATTGGATGAACGACAATCGCGGCGTCGCGTACTGTGCCAAAGCGGAGACCGGCGACGTCGTCTATGAAGAGCGGCTCAATCGCGCTGGCGAAGTTTATGCCTCCGCGCTGCTCGCCGAAGGTCGTGTCTATTACCTCACGCGCGACGGCCGCGCGTTCGTCCTGGCGGCCAACCCCGGCTTTGAACAACTCGCCGTCAACGATCTGCGCGACGGCAGCATCTTCAACGGCTCACCCGCCGTGGATGGCAACCGGCTCCTGATTCGGTCGGACAAGTTCTTGTACTGCATCGGGAAGTAGCTCGATCGCGCTCGTAGTGCCCCGATTCATCAGGTCGAGAGTGAGAGCGAAACCGGGGATCGCGAGTTCGACCCCATCAATGGGGTCACTACGAGCGTGTGATTGCCACGTTGCGTTCTGGCATCATCCCGTTTTGTTCGAGCCGATCGCTTCTGCCTGCGGAAATTCTTCGCGAAGTCCGGCTGCTGAGTTTCCATCGCCCGAACCGCAGCTAAGATTGGCAACCTATGGCGATTGTGCTGGTCGGGCAATTTGACGGTCTCGCCGTCGATCCGAACGGACATAGCCGAGTCGGCACGCTCCGGGATGTCCCCGAAGAGGTGGTTCGCAAAGTCCCCCAAGTCTGTGCGAGAAGGTGAGCTTATGAAATCCTTTGAATGGCGACGCGGTTGGATCGGCCTGGCTGGCATACTGCTGGCAATGACGGTGGCCGTCGGTGATGTGCGAGCTCAAGCTCCTCCGGATTTTCCTCCGGCGGCGGATGTGCTCAAAGACTTCAAGAAGGTCTCGCCTCCAGAGGGCGAGCAGGCTCTTTACAACCTGTATGTTCGCGCGAAGGACGGGCACGTCCTGGCCGAGTTGCCGCGCGACTATCTGCAACAGAAGTATTTCATGGCGATGACGATCGCCAGCGGTGCTCAGTTCGCCGGTCTGCAAGCGGGAGACCGAGTCGTCTACTGGCGTCGCTACGACAAGCGGCTGGCGCTGATGGACCCCAACATCGACATTCGATCGGGGGGCGATCCGGAATCGAAGAGTTCGGTCAATCGGCTCTTCACCGACAAGCTGCTGACCGAAGTGCCGATCATCACGATGAGTCCTGAAGGCTCGCCGATCATCGACCTCAATCAACTGCTGATCGGCCAATCGGGATTGTTCTTCGGGGGCGGACGAAGCGGTGCCTCGGGCATTCGCAATCCAAACATCGTCACGATTAAGAAGGCCAAGGTCTTCAACAAGAATGTGGAGGTCGCCTTCGAAGTTCCCAGCGGCAGCGGCCAATTGCAAACGCTGCATTACTCGATCAGCGAGATCACGCCGAACACCGCCTATCAGCCGCGCAAAGCCGATGAGCGGATCGGTTACTTCACCACCGGCTACAGCGACTACGGCAAGTACATCACCGACGATACTCGCATCCGCTACATCAATCGCTGGCACCTGGAGAAGCGCGATCCCTCGCTGAAGCTCAGCCCGCCGGTCAAGCCGATCACCTTCGTCATCGAGCACACGACCCCGGTTCGCTATCGCCGTTGGGTCCGCGAAGGAACGCTGTATTGGAATAAGGCCTACGAGAAGGTGGGCATCGTCGGCGCTATCGAAGTGCTGCAACAAGACGCTCAGACCGGAGCCTACATGGATAAAGACCCGGAAGACGTCCGTTGGAATTTCATTCGCTGGCTGAACAACAACGTCGGTACCGCAATCGGCCCCAGCCGCGTCAATCCGTGGACGGGCGAGATTCTCGATGCGGACATCGTCCTCACTGACGGTTGGATCCGGCACTTCAACCGACAGTTCAATGACGTGCTGCCGACGCTCGCGATGGAAGGCTTCGATCCTGACACATACGCCTGGCTGGCCAAGCATCCGAATTGGGATCCGCGAGTTCGTCTCGCCGCGCCGTCGCAACGCAATCATGTGGCTCAGCAGATTCAACGGGATGCGGCCACACCGTTCGCGGGGCACCCGTTCGCGTCCAATCGCACGCTGATGTTCGGCGACGATCCGTTTGATGGATTGCTCGGCCGTACCAGTCAGGTCAACGGCATGTGCAACGCCGGCCAAGCCAAGATGCTTGACCTCGCGATGGCACGTATGTCGTTCGAGATGGCTGTCTTGAACATCGACGAGCAACAACCGGCCGCGCCCGGTGGTGCTCCGGCTGCTCCCGAAGAGCCGAAGCTCGACGGAATGCCGGAGTCGTTCATCGGCCCGCTGCTGGCGGAGTTGGTGGCTCACGAAGTCGGGCACACGCTCGGACTGCGGCACAACTTCAAGGCGTCGAGCGCCTACACGCTCACGCAGATCAACAGCGACGAGATCAAGGGCAAGAAGCCGCTGGCCGGCTCGGTCATGGATTACCTGCCGATCAATATGCACGTCCCGGCCGATCCCGCCAACAAGGCTCAGGGAGATTGGTCGATGACCGGCGTCGGCCCCTACGACATGTGGGCCATCGAATACGGCTACACATTCGCGGCTGATCTCAAGCCGATCCTCGACCGCGTGGCGGAACCCGAACTGACCTACGCCACCGACGAAGACACGATGGGCCCGGACCCGCTCGCTCGCCGGTACGACTTCAGCAAGAACCCGCTCGATTACGCGCAGAATCAGATTCGGCTGATCAAGCGGAACCGCGAGAAGATCCTTGACAAGTTCGTCAAAGACGGACAGTCGTGGGCCAAGTCGCGACAAGGGTACGAGCTGACCTTCAACATGCAGATGTCAACGGTCGGCATGATGGCCAACTGGCTGGGTGGAGCGTTCGTCAATCGCGACAAGAAGGGGGATAAGAACGGCCGCGCGCCGATCGAACCGGTCCCCGCCGCGATGCAGCGTGAGGCTCTGAAGTTCACGATCGAGAACACCTTCGAGGACGCGGCGTTCGGTCTGACTCCAGCGTTGCTGGCTCGAATGACCAAGGACAAGTGGATCGACGGCGACAGCTTCGACACGTCCGACGCGACGTGGCCGATCAACGATCGGATCGCCGGCTTTCAAGCCTCGATCATGTCATCGCTGTTGCGGCCTTCAACGCTGCGTCGGATCTACGACAACGAGCTGACCGTCCCCGCCGATCAAGACGCGGTCACGATCCCGGAAGTTCTGACGGGCCTCACCGCCAATTTCTGGCGCGAGACCGACAAGAACCCAGACAAGCCGCACACGCCGCGCGTGCCGATGATCAGCAGCCTGCGCCGCAACTTGCAGCAAGAGCATCTCGATCGCCTGATCGAACTGACTCTGCCTCCAAAGTTCGTTGACACCGAGGCCAGCAAGGCGATCTCCAACATCGCGTTGGTTGAGGTGAAGAAGATCCTCGCCAGCACCGAACGGATTCTGAAGGAGGCCCCCGGCAACCTCGATCCGTACACGTCGGCTCACCTGCAGAAGGTGCAGACGCAGATCACGAAGGCGCTCAACGCCGAGTACATCTACAACGCCAACGCCATCAGCGGAGGCGGTGGCGGCGGATTCTTCCTGCTGTTCCAACCGACAACGGAGACTCGTGAATTGCCGGCACCGGCAATTGACCCGGCCTACGTCCCGGTTCCGGCCAAGCCGGAAGGTGCAGAGAAGAAGTAACAGAGAGCAACTCAGTTGACCTCATCCAGAGCCGGACGAGATCTCGTCCGGCTCTTTTTTTGCGCCATCACCTCTTGGCGAGCGGCGCGGCGTCAGCCCCCCGGTACATTCGCCGTTCAACGCTATACC
>SXKJ01000386.1 GCA_005778115.1 Planctomyces sp.
CCCGACATCACCGCTGAACAACGCTTGGGGAGGGGGAACCTCCGCGCAGACTCCGACATTCCGGACTCCCCACCAGCCTCCATCCACAGCGCACCCGAAAAAACTGGCCACTGACCGATGCATGAATAATGCGGGCTAGGTGTTGAAACCGCTTCCAAAAAGAATCGCCCCCGCCGAGAAACTCTCGGCGGGGGCGCTGAAATCAAGTCACTTCTCACTAAGGTCGGCTACCTGTCCTTGATGGTCAGGATTGCCGAGGACAACAGCCCCAGTTGCGTGTTGCCTCCCGTGATGCCGCTGAGTGTCAGCAACACTTCCTCAACGGATTCACTGATGTCATCGCGAGTGATCGCGAACGTGACCGTCTTGCTGGTTTCGCCAACGCCGAATGTCACGGTGGCGTTGGGGCTGGTGAAGTCGGCAACCTGAGCGGTTCCCGCCAGCGCGGAGAAGACGACCGTGTCGACGGTCGCACTGCCGCCGGTTCGTGTGATAACAATGGTGGCGGTCCCGCCTCTTTCCGTCGCCGTGAAAGTGGCCTTACTGAACTGGATGGTTGGCGGAGCGATGGTCATCGCCGTAATCAATTCGCCACCACCGACTGTGCCCACCAGACTCGCCATTCCTATCGGCTGATTGCTCAGCCCCGCGATCGTGTTGATTTGGTACAGCTTTGAGACGCTCTCGCCCTGAATCTGCATGACCGCCAAGGCGGCTCCGTTACCACCGCTTCCCGCGCCGCTGATGTCGAATCCAACCACGTCGGTTGGATCAACACCCAACGAGCCGAGCGTCGTCAGCAAACCACCATTGGGGCCTCCTCCTCCCGCCGCATCTCCCGTTGCACCATCGACCGCTCCTTGTCGGACCAAATTGTTCAGCGACGAGTCAATGCTAAACAAAGTCGTCGCGGTGGCAGCGTTGTTGTCATTACGGTCATACGCCGAGCCTGTGATGTTGGGATCCACACTAAAATTCGCATCGGTCTCGATGTATACCAAGTCGGTATCGGCCTGAGTTCCACCGGTGACGGTATCACCATCGACGATTGCCGAGGTCACCGGATTGAAGCGCAAGTTGTCATTGGTTGAGTTCACGATTCGCAATCGATCCACGGTCGGATTGAAGTCGAGTCCAACACTAACTCCATCGTCGAAGAGTGAGGTATCCAGCGTCGCACCAACCACCGTCCCCTGACCGTTCGCGGGATTGATTCGCAGCGCGCGGTTCGTGCTGGTGAGCGCGAACAGTTCGCCAGTGGCCGGGCGGAAGTCGATCGCGGAAATGGTCTCGCCCCCAGTCAAATTGCTGATCGGCACGGACGACAACAGCCGGCCGGGATCGTTGGCTTTGAAGCTGACCAGACGATTGCTGGCCGAGACTCCGTAAATGACTTCCTCGCGGGGCAGGGCCGTGAGCGAGTCCAGTGTCGTTCCGCGACCAATCAAACCGACCAACGTCGCTTGCCCGGTCGTCAGGTTGATCGTGTATAGCCGCCGGTTCATCGCCCCGAACGCGGTGCCGTCATCGTCAATGTCGAAACCGAGGCGATTGTCCGTGTTGAATCCCAACGATCCAATCGTCGTGAGTTGGCCACCATTCGGTGAAGGGGTGCCATCCACGCCACCACTTCTCACCAGCGTGTTCCGGAGGTGATCAATTCCAAACAGCGTGGTCAAAGTGCTGCCTTGGAAATTCCGGTCGTAGGCGGCACCGATCACATTCGGATCGCGGCCGGCATTCACATCGCCAGTAGCATAGGCCAGAACGGTATCTGGCTGAATCCCCGCGGCGACAGTGTCATTATCGACAAAGACGCCGGTGTTAGGATTGATTCGATAGTTTTGATCGCTGTTCGAGACAATGCGGAGCCGGTCGACTGAAGGATTAAAGTCGATCTCGGTGCGACTACCTGTTGGCAGAAAAGCTGCGGCACCAGCACCGACGCGCGTCGCAACGCCAGTGTTTGGATTCAGCGTGTAGAGCGTGTTCTTGTCGGTGAGTCCGTAGACCAGACCGTTGGACGGCCGGGTATCGATGCTGACCAGGTCCTCGCCCGCAGCCAGACCGCTGACGGCCACGTTATTCGTAATTGTTGTCGGAGCACTGCTGTCGAATTGGACTAGCCGATTGCTCGTCGTCAGCCCCAGCAATGCTGTCGGAACGAGGCGGCTTTCAAGCATCTCCATCTGAGCTTGAGCCGAAGCCCAGTTGTTCGTTCGACGGTGAACCTTGACGCCAAACAGATTCGTAGCCAGCTTTCTAAACATGCCTTAGCCCTTTCGAAGTGTGGTCAATGACTTGCGAGTGACCGTGGAAATCAAGATTCCAGCGTCAATCAGAATGGGGCGGAAGCGTACTTCCGATCAAAAACAAATTGCCATCAGGTGAATGCCCTTCGGTGAGGTCTGGTGATACCTCAAACGACTGTGCGTCTGGTTGAAATGAGTTGCGCGATTATGCCGATTGTGCCTGACTGCGAACCGAACAGAGAGGATTCGTCCCTGGCACTCCCTATCGTGGAACTCGGCTCGCTGAATGAGCTTTGGTTTCAAGTCGCCGGCACGCGGTGCAATCTGACCTGCTCACACTGCTTCATTGCATGCAGCCCGCACAACGATTCGTTTGGCTTCTTGTCGTTCGAAACGGTTGAGCGTAGGTTGCACGAATCGGTCGAGTGGGGCGTCAAAGAGTTTTATTTCACCGGCGGCGAGCCGTTCTTAAATCCCGATTTGGTGGCGATCCTCGAACGCACTCTCGACTTTGGACCGGCCACGGTGCTGACGAACGGGACCGTCATTAAACTCGAATGGCTCGAACGGCTGCGAGCAGCAGAGCAGGGGAGTCACTACTCGTTGGAGTTTCGTGTCTCGATCGACGGCCCGACGCCGGAGTTGAATGATCCGATCCGCGGTCCACGCACCTTCGAGCGAGCGATGCACGGTGTCGAGCTGCTCGTGCAGTTTGGCTTTCTGCCAATCATCACGATGACTCGCGTGTGGGAGGAATCGCAGGACGCCGAGATTCTCGGCCGCTTTCGCGAGGTGCTCCGTCAACACGGCTATGAGCGGCCACGCTTGAAGGTGCTTCCGCGATTGCTACTCGGTGCGGAGACGAATCGGACCTGCGGCTATTCGCCGTCGGATCGAGTGACCGTAGAGATGCTCGCTGAATACGACACGACACAGCTCGTCTGCCAGCACAGCAGAGTTGTCACCGATCGCGGCATTGCCGTTTGCCCAATCCTGATCGAATCGCCAGACGCGATCCTGGGTGACACGTTGCAAGCCGCGAACCGAGGATTCGCTGTGACTCATGGTGCGTGTGCGACCTGCTATCAATACGGAGCCATCTGCACGAATCCATCGAGTCGCCCGCTAGAGGTCAGGTGATTTAACGATGACGACGCTCGCATTCTTTGGTGGCATCTACAACAACCATCTTGCCCTGTTGGCCGCAATCACCGATGCGCAGAACAGGGGAGCCGACATGATGTTCTGCTTGGGCGACCTCGGTGCGTTCGGACCGCATCCCGATCGGACGTGTGAACTGATTCGCGACAACCGAGTCTCGGTCATTCAAGGCAATTACGATCACAGCATCGGCCACGGCTTGAACGATTGCCACTGTGGCTACACCGATCCGCGCGACAATCATTTCGCGCAGCTCAGCTACGACTACACGCTGGCTCACACCAGCGACGATCACCGAGCGTGGATGCGCTCGCTGCCTGCTCAGCAGCGATTGGAGATTGATGGCGTGCGATTGTGTCTCTGCCACGGCAGTCCGCGGCGCACGAATGAGTTCTTGTGGGAATCAACCACGAGCACGCAGTTCCTCGCCAAGCTGTGCGACGACTTCAAGTGCGATGTAATCTTGGGGACGCACACAGGGCTGCACTGGGAGCGATCGAGCAATAAGGGGTCGGACGTCTTTGTCAGGCCGCCTTCATTGGCTCACAGATCTGAGTTCAACGACGGCGGCCTGAAAGACACTCCCGACACCTTCGCGTTCATCAACGTCGGCGTGCTCGGCCGGCCGGAGAACGACGGCACGACGAACGTCTGGTACACGCTGCTGCGAACCGGCAACGACGCGAGGGCAGGGCAGTCTCTCCTGCCCTGGGAAGTGGAGTTTGTCCCGCTAGCGTATGATCACGAACAAATCGCTCGCGAGATGCGCGAAGAACGCTTGCCGGATGAGTTCATCGAGACGATCCTCACCGGTTGGTGGACGACGTGTTTGGAAGTGCTGCCGTCGAAAGAACGCAGACGAGGGCGGTGGTGACCTGAAGTGCGTCGGCCAAAGCCGACGCCTTTTAAAACCGCTTACCGCCCCACCAGAGCGACGTCGGCCCCATCTCAAGCCGTTTCGAATAGCGATGGCTCAGGCTATCGCACTCCAAAGGGACGAAAATGCGAGTAGTCGTGCAACGAGTATCCCGCGCGTCGGTGACAGTGGCTGGCGAGGTTGTCGGCCAGATCGGTCGTGGCTTTTTGGTGCTGCTGGGAGTCGAAGAAGGCGATGGCGAAGACGAGGTCGTTTACATGGCTCAAAAGATTGCCGGGCTGCGAGTCTTCGAGGATGCCGATGGCAAAATGAATTTGGGCTTGGTTGAGGTCGGCGGCGCGATGTTGGTCGTCAGCCAATTCACTCTGCTGGGAGACTGCCGCCGGGGCCGGCGGCCGAGTTTCATTCAAGCGGCTCGGCCGGAATTGGCCGACGAGTTGTACCGAGCTTTCTGTGCCGAAGTTCGCGGCCAAGGAATCGAAGTTCAGACCGGCCGGTTTCAAACTCACATGGATGTGGAGTTGGTTAACGATGGGCCGGTGACGTTGCTGATCGACAGCCACAAACAATTTTGAGCTTGGCTTAGTGGGTCGGGCAGAAGGTGGGATAACGGCTGTCGGCTCTCTGCCATCGGCTTTCGGCCGGGCTACGGAAACCCTCATTTTCCCGGCGTTTATCGACTCTAAAAAACAACATAACAGACATTATCGGACGTTGGAGGTATATCCGTAGGCCAGCTTTGCCATCCGTGGGAAGGTGAGATTCATAGACTGCCTGCGGATGGCAATGCCGGCCTGCGGATGAAAATGGACAACATCCTTTGCCAGTTCGCAGCGTCTATGCGATGGCTTGGTCGAGATCGTTGAAGAGATCGTCTGCGTCCTCGATACCGACCGACAAGCGGAGCAAGTCGGATGGGCACGGCGAGCCGGGGCCTTCGATGCTGGCTCGATGTTCGAGCAGACTTTCGACGCCGCCGAGCGACGTGGCTCGTTTCCAAAGTTTGACCTTGGCAGCGGTGGCGATCGCGGCGAGTTCTCCGTCTTTGAGTCGGATCGAGAGCATCGCTCCGAAGCCGCCAATCATTTGGCGGCGAGCAACTTCGTGGCCAGCGAAACTTGGCAGACCGGGATACAAGACTTCGGCGATCCCGGGATGCTCAGCCAGTCGTTCGGCCAGTTGCTGCGCGGATCTCGTCGCCCAACAGACTCGGGGGTGCAGCGTTCGCAGACCGCGCATCAGCAGCCATGCCTCAAACGACCCGAGTACGCCGCCCGACTGCGAGCGGATCGTGCGGATTCGTTTCCAATAGCCGTCAGGCTCGGCGGCGAGGCGAGCGAACATGTCCTTAGGTCGGACGCCTACGTCCTGACCAGCGGTCGGCTGACCGGACGAAGGCGTCCGGTCTACGTTCAACAGGTGCCCGGCAGCGCACAGCGTCGGGCCGGCGATGAGTGCTCCGGCGACGAGGTCCGAATGACCGTTGAGGTATTTCGTCGCCGCGTGCATGGCGAGGTCCGCTCCAAGCGTCAGCGGCTGAGTGAAAACCGTCGCGGCCACGGTTGAGTCGACCGCCAACTTGGCTCCGGCCTGATGTGCGATCTCGGCAGCGGCGGCGATGTCGGTCACATGCCAGAGCGGATTCGAGGGGGTCTCCAGCCAAACCAGTTTCGTCTTCGCCGGCAAGATCGCGGCACGCAGGTGATCGAGCTTCGTCGTATCGACTAACGAGACCTTCAGTCCCCAGCGACTCGCGAAGGTCGTCAGCCAGTTGCGAAGTGCCCAGTACATGACCGTCGGAGCGATGACATGATCGCCGGGATCGAGGGCCAAGAAGCACGCGGTCGCTGCAGCCATTCCGGAGGAGAAGACCAAGGCGTCGGTCCCCTGCTCTAGCGCGGTTAGCGTGGCCTCGACTTGATCGAACGTTGGATTGTCCGCTCGCGAGTAACATCGGCCCGTGCTGTATTGGTTGTCGGCATCACGCTCGAAAGTCGTCGAGACGTGAATCGGTTGCACGACGGCTTTGGTGACCGGTTCGATGAAACCGAGTCCTTGGGCAGCGAGCGTGGCGGGAGCGAGTGGCTTGTCGGACATGTGAGAACTCACACCAAGGCCGTTTCTTCGAATTGGCCCATGCGGCGAAATTTTTCGTAGCGGCGTTGGACGAGCTGGCCACGCGGAACCATTTCGAGCTTCCGCAGCGCGGCGGTCAGCGACATTTT
Source organism: Planctomyces sp. (assembly GCA_005778115.1). Taxonomy (GTDB): domain Bacteria; phylum Planctomycetota; class Planctomycetia; order Planctomycetales; family Planctomycetaceae; genus SXKJ01. The sequence continues at coordinate 6,516 of SXKJ01000386.1, forward strand.
CAGGGTTGTGGCCATGCGGCGGTGATCGCGGTGTGCTCCGCCGAGCGGTTCGGGAATGATCTCGTCGATCACGCCGAGGCTGAGCAGATCTTTTGACGTGAACTTCAAGGCGCGAGCGGCTTGATCGGCGTGCTTGGCGTGTTTCCAGAGAATGCCGGCGCAGCCTTCGGGACTGATGACCGAGTAATACGCGAACTGCAACACCGAGATGTGGTCGCCGATGGCGATGCCCAGCGCTCCGCCGGACCCCCCCTCCCCGATCACCGTGCAGACGATCGGCGTGTTGATGCGGGACATCTCGCGGAGATTGTAGGCAATGGCGTAGGACTGACCGCGCTCTTCGGCTCCGACGCCGGGGTAAGCTCCGCCGGTGTCGATGAAGCAGACGACCGGCAGCTTGTACTTGGCGGCGAGCTGCATCTTTTGCAGCGCCTTGCGATACCCCTCTGGGTGGGCCATGCCGTAGTTGTGCTCGGTCCGTTCCTTGAGGTTTCGGCCCTTCTGCTGACCGATGAACATGACCTTCTGGTCGTCGAGTTTCGCGAAGCCGGTGAGGATCGCCCGGTCGTCGCGATAGGCGTGGTCGCCGTGGAGTTCGATGAATTCGTCGAAGACCAATTCCAGGTAGTCGAGCGTTTGCGGCCGGCCGCTGTCGCGAGCGACCTTCACGATTTGGTCCGGAGTGAGATGGTCAAAGGTATCGCGCGTCAATCGGGCGATTTCGAGCCGCATGTTGCGGATCGTCTCTTTGGTGTTTGGCGGCGGATTGGGCTGAGCTTCCAGCTTTGCAAGCTGCTGTTCTAATTCGAGGATCGGTTTCTCGAAAGGAAGCGGAATGCGATTGGGGTTCGCCGGGCGGTACGCCTCCATGGGGAGGAAGTCGTCGCCTGCGGGTGTTTGTTCGTCGTCGTCGCCGGAGTTGGTCGCGCTAGCCGCAGACATGGTGTGCCTCAGAGAGGATGGTCGCGAAAGGTGGCGGGACGGTCGCAAAGTCGGATGGGTTTTGCAAGACGATTCACAGGACGTCAGGCAGCTCGTCCATCGTGGGCAAGTCATCGACGTCTTTGGCCGTGGGTGGCGGTGCCGGTCTTTGGCCGGGGCGGACGACAGATCCGGCTGAAGGACGCGCCGCAGCCGGAGTCGCTGGCGGAACAGGCTTTGTTTGAGGCGGAGCCGGTTGCGACGTGACCGCCGGCGTCTGAGCTGGAATTCCGGGCATGGCCGGTATCGGCATTCCCGGTTGAGGCATCATCGCAGCCGGTTGCATGGGCATTTGCTGGGGCGGCATTCCAGGGTAGCCCGGCATCGGCACGAACTGTCCCGGCATCATGGGCATTTGGCCGAATGGCATCTGCGGCGCGAAGCCGGGCATCATTTGTGGCATCGGCATTGGCATTGGCATGGGAATCGGCGGAGGTGCTGGTCGCGGAGTCGCGACAGGTTGCGGTTTTGGCGCGGCAGGCTTCGGAGGTTCTGGCATGGCGGCCTTGGGTGGTGGCGGCACGTTGACAGTCGGGAGCGTCTTGGCAAATTCCGGATCCACCTTGGCTCGTTCCGCGCGAGCATGATCGGTGCGGCTGTCGAGCCGTTTGCCGAGGCTCTGTTGACCTTCAGAGGCTTTCGCCTCGGCAAGTTTCAGATCGCGGAGCTTTTCGGGGTCTTCTTTGAAGGGCTGCACGTTGCGGAACTCAGACATAACCTCCTGCATGTTCTTCTGCCGGTCCTTCGGCTTCTTGGCGATCATCCGCAGCACCATGCGATCCATTTCCGGGGTGACGTTTTTGTTGTAATCCGACGGCGGTGGCGGAGCGGCGGCGAGGTGCTTCATCAGCAGGTCTCTGGGAGTGCTCCCTTTGAACGGGATCGTGCCGGTGAGACATTCGTAAATCGTGATCCCAAAACTATAGATGTCCGTCTGGGGAGTGGAGGCTTCCTTCTTGATCGTCTCTGGAGCGATGTAAGAGAGCGTGCCGCCGATTTCTTTCTTGCCTCCGAACATCTTCCCCAACACGCCTTTGACCTTTTCTGTCAGCGAGAAGTCGATCAGTCGCACCTCTGACGAACGGTTCATCAAGATGTTGTCCGGTTTCACGTCGAGATGCACGTAGCCCCTCTCGTGCATGTGCAGCAGTGCCTGGCTCGTGCATTCAATCATCTTTCGCAACCGCGATTGCAGGCCGACAATGTCATTCAACAGATAGGATTTGATGTTGAGTGCTTTGAAGAGTTCCAGAATCAGATAGATATTCGTCTTGCGATGCACCGTCGCGACCCACTTAATGATGTTGGGGTGGTCGAGCGCCTGAGCGACTTTCCCTTCGTACTTCAAAATCTGGACTTGCTCAGGGTCTTTCATGGCTTCAGGCAGCAGCAGCTTCATAGCGAAGCGGTTGGTCGTGTTCTCTTCCTGAACCTCCAAGACCATCGCGTGCTTGCCCATCGCGATCGTTCCCATTTTGACATAGTGGTCGATCTTGTTGTCGTCGGCGGCTGGTGTTTTTTCTTTGTCGGCCACGATGAGCTTCTCCGGTCTAGTCGGCACGTGTCGGTTGATTGGCGATCGCCCTTAACCTCAGTGTCGGACAAGGTATGGTTGCCCCTTCCATAGCCGCAAGCTGGCAGCTTGTGGCTCGTGTGGTCAACCGCAACAATCCGGCCCCACCGTAGAGCAGGCGGCTCGCCTGCTGGCCTTCTCGACATCACAGGCGAATCGCCTGTGCCACGAACTCAGGAGTTCGCCGTGCTTGCCGTCAACCAAGTCATGCTCGTCGCCGCATTGTTGTCTTCAGGAGCCGATCCGTTCGGCGACGCCCCCGGTTTGGAACTGCGATACAGCGGCACGCTGTCGCGAGTCACTCGCGGCACGGTCGATCAACCGCTGAAAAAGTTCACGCTCTTCGCCGTCGGCTCAAGACAGGCGGAAGGGACCAGATTGACCTATCTCACCGACGAGCGAGGTGGTGGAAGCTGGGCCTGGCCGGAACGGTTCGGAACGATCGAACTCAACGGCAAACAAAAGGCGGCGAAAGACGCGGCGATCCAATTGCTCGCCGAGCACGAGGGGCACCTCTATCCGATCCCGCTCCGTCAGCCGTTCTTCGAGCACTCCGATAAGCTCGCGCTGCTCGACAAGGATGATGGCGAAGACACCTGGGAAGCGGGGACGTTCTCGTATGAAGTGGCCGAGGGAGCCAAGAAGATCAAGGATCGAGACTGTCACTTGATTCGCGTCTCAACCAACAACGGACGCAAGCAAAAGCTGTGGGTTTCCAAGCATGACCACCTGCTGCTGGTCGCGGCCGAGCAACAAGTCTTCATGGGCCGCGGCGACGAATTCCAATTGAAATTTGAGTTGGAGTCGGTCAAGCCGCTCGACGCCCCTGCCCTGGCGAAGCTGCAAAAGCCGTTTCAAATCCTGGGAGACCTGAAGTCTCAGATGAATCGTCCGGACGGCGAAACGAAACCCGAACTCAGCGAGGCTCAAACCGCCGCCGCGAAGAAAGTCATCGACCAATTGCAAACTGCCGCCGAGGAGACTCCTCTGTCCCCACTGGCCGCCGTCATCAGCCGTGACGTGAAGTCGCAAACTCAGCGAGCGGACGACGTCGCCAACGTCAGCAAGAAATTCGTCGGCCAACCGGCTCCGGCCTTTGAACTGACGACGCTCGAAAAGAAGTCGATCAGCTCAAAAGACCTCGCCGGCAAGATCGTCGTGCTGCACTTCTGGGACTACGACAGCGACCCGCTCACCGAACCGTATGGCCAAGTCGGCTACCTCGACTTCCTGTCGAACAAACGCAAGCGATACGGTGTCGAAGTAGTCGGCGTCGCCGTCAACGAATCGTTCGCCGATCCCGCGAAAACCACTGGCGCGCTGCGATCCGTCCGCAAGCTGCGCGAGTTCATGAATCTCGGCTACCCGATCGCAACCGACGACGGCACGCTCGTCGCCAAGTTCGGCGACCCACGCAAGCTGGGAGCGAAACTCCCGCTGTGGGTCGTCATCGACCCGGATGGCAAGATCGCTCACTACCACGTCGGCTTTTATGCGATCAAACCCGACGAGGGACTGCGTCCACTCGATGAAGCCGTGATGAAGCAAATCAAAACGAAATAGGGCTCGCTGCTGCCGGCCAACGCCATTCGCAATCCCACGATGGTCGGCAGGAGCCGTCCCTACTCGGCAACACCATGCGTTCGCGAGCGATCTCCAGCAGCACATCGCGAATGCCGATGGTGCCGCCGAACGACAACTCCAAGCCAGTTGCCGCAAGCAAGCTTCAATTTCAATAACTCTTCATCGGCAACACTGGATCAGCGTTTGGCTACCCCGTTCCCTCTAAGAAACTCTACCACCGATGACCAGTCTGGATATTCCGGGGAACCGAACAACACGAGTTTTCCCTGAAACAATTCTTGTCCCTTTCCAGATGGCCGATCGTCAATCAGATAATCGCCTTGGCTCAACCGGCGATCCGGGGAGGTCTGTTTGAGAATTCCGAAAGACGGTAGAAGTTGAAATGACCGCGTGGCAAGAAGCCGCGTGAATCCTGTTGGAGATTTCGATGCGAGGAGCCACGGATGGAACTCACGCTC
>SXKJ01000387.1 GCA_005778115.1 Planctomyces sp.
CCCCCCCCCCCCCCCCGCTCGCCTACGCGTAAGTTCTGTCAGTAAAGTTTCTCGCAATAGGCTTTTTCAATCGCCGACTCGAGATCAGCGACCGGTGTGTCCAGGCCGATTTGATCAACCAGAATCTTGCCGAGTGCCGGAAACTGATTACGCGGCAGACGCGAGTCGTCAGACCAGAGGCGTGACCTTCGCAACGCTTTGGCGCACTGCAAGAACGCCTCGCGGACCTCAACCAGCAGTCCGGTGCGCGGCGTCTTCCCGTTGACGGCGCACTCGTCGAGCAACTCCGAGCGCAGCACAACCCGCGCGAGGCCATTCACACGCAGCGTTTCATCGACGCCCGGAACTAAGAAGAGCAATCCCACGTGCGGGTTTTGAGCCACGTTCAACAAACTGTCGATGCGGTTGTTTCCCAGTCGGTCGGGAATGAACAACGTGTGGTCATCGAGCACCCAGACAAATCCCGGAGCATCGCCTCGCGGTGAAACGTCCGCCCTGCCATCGGCCGCCGCACTCGACAAGCACAAGAACGGAGACCGATCAATAAAATGTCGGCAGTGCTCGTCGATCCGCTGCAAGCCTTTGCGAGCAGCGATCTCCGAGGGTGGACCGTACAAGGCTCGCAACTCCGCGTCGCACTCGGCGAAGTCCAGCACCCGTCCACAGCACGTTTCAGTCTTCATCGCATTTGGCTCCCAGGCTTGTTGACCTCAGGCTAATCCGGCACAAGGTGTGAGACAAATCAGATGACAATCCGCCCGCCCATAAATGAAACAGGCGAGCGGGGCGGTATCTGTCCCCGGTTCCGCGGCGAATGCACCGGGGACTGACGCCACTCCGCTCGCCTAAATGTTTTACGAATGAATGGGTGCGGTCATACAACTCGCTGTCGTGTAATCATCCGCACTGCCACGCTGTGATAAGAATCGCGAGCGTCCGACAGCCGAGTTGGAAGACAGCGACTGAAGGTCGGTCGGTCGATGTGCCGACCAGAGTTTGCAAATCTTCACACGGGCCGCGAAGTAGGCCGCGATCACTTGTGGATCCCACTGCGGGCCGACGTTATCGCGGAAGATCGCCTCGATCCGTTCGAGTGGCATTCCGACGCGATACAGGCGATCGCTCCCCATCGCATCGTAAGAATCGGCCACCGCAATGATCCGTGCCATCAGCGGAATCTCTGCTCCTTGCAGACGATCGGGATAGCCGCACCCATTGAACGACTCGTGGTGGCTTCGCACGCCAGGCAGAACCCGTTCGAGATTGGACAAGCCGGCCAGGATATGACAGCCGATCTCCGGGTGCTTCTTGATCTGCTCGAATTCGTCGTCGTCGAGACGTGACTCTTTGCGCAGAATGCGGTCATCGACACCGACCTTTCCGATGTCGTGCAGCAGCCCAGAAAGTTGAATGTCCTCGATCTCGTTCGCCGGTAGCCCCAGTTCTTCGCTGAGGCACTTTGCAACCAAGGCGACTCCGTTCGCTGTGACCGCGCGTGTAAGTGTCCTTGGCATCAATCGTCGAGACCATGGACCGCACGAAGCTCATCACCAAGTCTTCGTTCTGCTGGAAGAGCTCGCGATTGCGCATGTGCGTGCCGAGAATACGGGCGATCGATTGCAACAAGCTCGCTTGTACGCTGCCAAACTCCTGCGGAGAGTTGCAATGAATCAGCCAGCCAAACTGCTGGCCCGGATCGCCGATGGAACACAGCACGAAGTTTCGCAGATTGGGAATTTCACGCTCCAATGCCGTGCCCGCCAATCGATTCTTCACAAACGGCCGAGACCAATCCCGACGATCACATCGCTGACACAGACGCGCCAATCCCCGTTCGTCGAGCGGCAAATCGCCATCGGTCAGAAGTCGGAAATTGCCGAGATGGTCTTCCATCCAAATCGCAGCCCCCTCGGCCGTGGTTAACTCACGCACGCGAGACAGGCAGATCTCAGCCACTTCATCCGGCGACCGCGTCAACTCCAAATTGCCCGTCAGCGAATGCAGCAGCGCGATCTCTTCGTAGGTTTGTTCGATTTCCTCGCCGACATTGACAAGCTCATCCCGAAGTTGCCGCTCGCGAGTTTCCGCGTTCACCTGTGCCCAGGTCGAATCGAGCAATCGCTGGACAAGATCAGGAGACGCATATGGTTGTTCGCGGAGCCACTCATCCACACGCCGTTTCGTCCAACCGGCCGCGACCGCCGCGAGCACAAAATCGTCGGGGCGTCGATCTGGCCGCAAACGTACCCAACCCAACGCGATTGAAGATTTCCCATGCCGTGGCGGCAGCGGCAAGGAATAGAACGTCAGCCCGGACTCCAGAGCCACCACTCGTGGACCGTCAGCTTCGCGGAACACGGATGCTTGAATGTTGGGAATCAACGCCAGGCCATCCCTGCTGGCCGCTTCAATTTGAGGTCCTTCGTCTCCATAGGTGACACACCAAAACGGCAAGCCGGATAGCCGCGCGTACTGACGCATCGCCCATTCAGCGGGTTCATTCTCGGCAGTCACGTCCAATTGAATGAACGAGAGTGTTTCCGCCAAGTCGGCGGTCCGCGGAGCAGAAACCGACGTGGCAAGTTCCGCAATCATGGGGGTACCTCAATCCGGCTAAAAACGGCTAAGGAAACCTAGGTCAAGACTGCTCGCCCGGCCAAATCTAGGGATCAAAATCCCATTGCTCTCGACTTCAAAAGCACCGGTCGCAGCGGATGTTCCGGAGACGCGGAGGGTAGTTTCATTCAAATCAGAAATGTGTCCCCATGAAAAAAGCCCCGGCCACTGTGTGGCCGGGGCTGTCGTCAACGCTGAATCAAGGCGTATTTGAGCAACAATTGCTCCTTATTTGCGACTTTCGGAAATCCAATCGGTATGGAAAAACTGACCGCGCGGCTTGTCCGTTCGCTCGTAGGTGTGTGACCCAAAGTAATCTCGCTGGGCCTGCAACAGGTTGGCCGGCAGGCGGTCCTGGCGATAGCCGTCGTAGTAACTCAGGGCAGTGGTGAAGACCGGGATTGGGAAGCCCAATTGCACGGAAGTCGCCACGACGCGCCGCCAGCTCGGCTGGGCCTTCTCGACGGCCGCTTTGAAGAAATCATCCAGCAGCAAGTTCTCGAGAGTCGGGTTCTTGTCGAAAGCCGTCTTGATGTCTCCCAAGAAACGCGACCGAATGATGCAGCCGCCGCGCCACAGCAACGCGATGTTGCCGTTGTTGAGTTTCCAGCCAAATTCTTTGGCGGCGGCGTCGAGTTGCACATAGCCCTGTGCGTAACTGCACAGCTTCGATGCGTATAAACCCTGTCGCACATCTTCGATAAATTGCTGCTTGTCGCCCGTGAACTTCGCGTCCGGTCCTTTCAGGGATTTCGACGCACGCACGCGAGCGTCTTTCTGAGCGGACAAACAACGAGCATAAACAGCCTCGGTGATCAGCGTCGTCGGCACGCCAAGGTCGAGCGCATGTTGACTCATCCACTTGCCGGTTCCTTTTTGAGCCGCAGTATCCATGACCTTGTCAACGAGGTACTCACCGGACTCCTTGTCCTTGACCTTGAAGATGTCGCGAGTGATCTCGATCAGGTAGCTCTCCAGCTCGCCTTCGTTCCAAGACTTGAAGACGTTGTAGAACTCTTCGTTGGTGAGGCCCAGAGCATTCTTCAAAATGAAATACGCCTCGCAGATCAGCTGCATGTCGCCGTAATCAATCCCGTTGTGGACCATCTTGACGTAGTGCCCGGCACCGGCATCGCCAACCCATTCGCAGCAGGGGATGTCGTTATTCGGCCCAACCTTCGCCGAGATCTTTTGGTAAACATCTTTCACGAACGGCCAAGCTTCGAGGTGACCGCCCGGCATCAAGCTCGGACCTTTCAGGGCGCCTTCTTCGCCGCCAGAGACTCCCACTCCCAGGAATCGCAATCCCGCCGCCTTTAATTCTTCATGACGACGATTTGTATCTCGAAAGTCAGAGTTGCCTCCGTCAATGATGATATCGCCGGGTGAGAGCACGCCACGAAGTTGCTGAATCACCGCATCGACTGGACCGCCCGCCTTCACCATGATCATGACTCGCCGAGGCGTCTTGAGGTTGGCGACGAAATCTTCGATCTTGTGGTAGCCGCTGATCCGCTCAGCAGTCCCAGGATGCACCTTGTCCGCAGATGCCGAGCGGATACTGCTCTCGAATTCGTCGGTGGTATTAGCCGTTCGATTCCAAACGCCAACCGAGAACCCACTGTTAGCCATGTTCAGAACCAAGTTCTGCCCCATCACCGCCAAGCCAATCAATCCGATTTCATGCTTCGACATTTGATGCTTCCTTAAGTATTCCGAACCGGTGCCACTGCTCGGGGATGGCTAAACCAAACAAGCCCAGAGCACACGTGACTAGTTTTATGCAAATTGGTTCGATAGTGCAAAACAGTCGAATGCGTCGATTCGGGATCGATAGATAAGTGGCAAGTGATTCAAAGTTCAAATTCATGGTTGCACGAAAATTTCGTCGTACCAATCGAAAATTGGACAATTTGGACTTTCGAGACTTCACACCGCCAAGAATGAAACAGACGAGCGGAGAGGCGTCAGCCGCTTCCGATCCGGCGACGACTCCACTGAGAAGTTGAAGCCGCTCCGCTCACCCGAATGTCGCAATAGCGAAGGATGGCAGTGCGAAGCCGAACCTCACGGCCGGCTAATTTGCCTTGATGGAAGTGTCACGCAGAATACGAAGAGATTTTGGGAGCTTGGCGCGACACGCATGTTCCGCCGTTGTTGGTCCGGGAGATTGCGAAGGTTTTGCCGTGAATGTTCAGCCCGCCGGGGG
>SXKJ01000033.1 GCA_005778115.1 Planctomyces sp.
AGTGCAGAGTGCAAAGTGAGAACGACGCTTTCGCACAAACTCCACTTTGCACTTTGCACTCTGCACTCTGCACTTTTCACTTTTCGGTCTCATCGGAAAGCCCTTTCAGTTCTTGAATGCGGCGTTTCTTCCGTTCGGACTTGGTGCGGTCTTCGAGCTGCTGCTGTTGGTCAATGATCGACTTGAGAAGTTCAATCGCTTCCTGGAATGTCTCCAGCCGCTGCATTTCCTTCAGAATCGTGTCCATCCGGTCGAGCATCGTGCCGATCTGGGCGATGGATTCGTCCAATCCCGGCAGCGGATCGCGGCCATCGTCGAGCAGCAGTTTGAGCGCCCCCAGCGATTCGTCCACGGCAGGATAGTCGTCGGCATTCAGGCCGTGGAGAGGTTTTACGATTTTCTCGTCGATTCGCTCCAACATTTGAGGCGTGTGAACCGCGTTGTTAATCAGCTCTTCGCGGATGTCTCGGAACGATTCTTCGACGGAAATGGTCTCGGTCGAGTTCTTGCGAATCGCGTGCAGTGACCGAATGACGCTGGCGATGACTCCGGTCATCGCCTCGGCCGCCTTGGCCTTTTGCTCGGCGGGGAGCTTTGCGGCGTCGTCCGCTTTCGAGCGATGCAGGATCAAGTCGGATCGCGTTTGTTTGACTTCGGAGATGATCTGCTCGAAGCGCTTTCGCAAGTTGAGTTCGCGCTGATAGAGCAACGACAGTAGTTCTTCATTGCTGACGATCCTGAACGTGAACTTCTGGCTGCGCGAGACGTGCGGGCCATTCAGATTGTCGGCGTCCTCGGCGACGACGGTTAGTGTGAGCTTCTGGCCGACCGTGAGATCCATCTTCAGGATTTCAAACCGCTCGGTCGGATCATCGTCATCGGATTGCAGCTTGAACTCGCGCGGTTCGCCGCTGGGAGATTTCGTCAGCGAGCGTGTCTCCCACGGTTCTTTGTCATCGATCTGAAATTCAAACCGTGCGTCTTTGATGCCGTAGTCATCGGCGATGAGCGCGGCGACCGGAATCTCCGCCTTGCGAGTGACCGAGGTTCCGATCCCTTTCAGTTCTGCCGCGATGCTCGGCGCGTTGTCGGCGATGCCGTGAATCGTGATCCGCGCCGGATCGGCACCGACGATGTCGTCGGTGTCTTCGAGAAAAATCTTCAGCGCGACATCGGGCGGCATCGCGAACGGTTTGCCAAGCGGCGTTTGGCCAGCAGTACCGCGACCGTCAGGGAGTGGCTCGCTTGGACCGCCGGTCGATGCCGGGCCGCTCCCTGACGGTCGCGGTACGGATACACCTAGCTTCTCGAATCGTTCGCGTGCGGCTGGCGTCGCCAACTCCGTCAGCACGAACGGCAGCACGATCTCGCGACGATCTGTGTTGAAGAATTGCGCGGCGCGGTCGGCAGAGATCGGTTCGACCTGCAAGGTCTGTCCGTCCGCAGAGCGAGTCGTCAGCGACGCCTCAGTCGGAGTGAGCGTCAACTCGTGCGGCCCGTATTGCAGCCGAGCACGAACGAGCGGCTTGTTGGATTTCGCTCGCAGCAAGAAATCGGTCTCGACTGGCAGCGACATCTGAGTCCCTTGGACCGAGACCGTCTCACGCACCGGCTGCTTTGTCGTCTCATCGAGTGTCACTCGCTTCGTGTGTTCTGGGAACAAGCACTCGGCGGTGAGCACATCAACGCGCGGCGGATCAACGACTCGCACGCGATACGCCTCGCGGTTCGTGAAGTCACCGGCCGTCACCCAGAAGTCAGCGTCGTCTAAGAGATCATCAATCGCGTGCTTGAATCGCCGTTCGCCTGCCGCGAAGCAGGTGGCTCGGCCATAACCGCGACCGCCTCCGAGCCGATATTGCAGATCGACTCGTTCGGGGACTTTCTTGCCGGCCGGCACATCGAACAGCAGCACGAGATCGCTGCCACGCGGATGCTTGTACTGCCCCTCGACGAACGGCTTCACGCGATCACCCGGCTGAGCCAACACCGTCGCGACAAGCTCCACTTCGCGCGGCCAATAGGTCTCTTCCAGACCGACGTAACCCGCTCGCCACCGAGCAAACGCTTGCGGACACATCGCCGCGAACGCAATCAGCGAGACGGTCAGCATCCCGGCCATCGTCGTGACTCGGCGCAACGGCCGCCGATCAAACACCTCGCCCACATCAACCGTCTTCAATGCGGACACCGCTTCAAGCATCGTCCGCTCAAGCATGGCCGAAGTCAGAGCCGTGTGCGATTCCGTCTGCCCCGCCGATTCAACCGCCGTCACCAGCCGATCATTCAACTCCGGAAAACGTTTCTCCAAGACGAGCGCCAGCGACTTCGTCCGAAAGCTGCGAAAGACTCGGAACACAATCAGCATCAGCACGACGGCCGCCACCGTTCCGACCACGGCCATGTCCAACGCGACTCGCAACCAACGCGCCGGTTCCAACCGCCGCACCGAAAACACCGCCGCGTCAAAGCCAAGGCTGAACCAGAAGAACAATCCAACGGCAACGATCGCCAGGGCGATCCCCTCCCACAACACATAACGCCGAATCCGCGACCTCAGCTCCGCGAGGATCGCTTCGACTTCGGGAGGAAGTTGGATGTGCTCGAACATGATGGCATCCTACGCGAGCTTCAAAAGTTTCCGAGTCAACCACTCCGCCGACAGTAACCCAACCAACACGTACATCACCCAGTCACGATCCCAAAGCGTTCGCAGCCGCTCATCGACCAAGAATTCTTCACCGTGATTGGGCAGGAGTTTTGGCAAGGCCGCCGCCGTGTTTTCATCCAATTGCAGATACGCCCCGCCGGTCTCGTCGGCCATCGCTCGAAGCCGTTGGACGTCTTGTCGAGCGTTTGCGGTTTCCAAGTTCGGCAGAGAAACGTCCAATTTCTCGGAGAGCTTGTCGGTCGAGTCGGGGATCGTCAGTTCCAGGCGGTAGGTGCCCGGTAAGCTCAGACGGAAATCACTGACGAATTGGCCGGGACGCTGACGATCCGGCAGCAACTTCATCGGCGGGAGGAGCGGACGGCCGGAAGGATCGTAGATGTCGCAGTTGATCGACTCGGCGGTGAGCGGTTGGAACTGAGCGTCGCTGAGCAACGCTCGCACATGCGCCGTTTGGCCGAGCAGGTACTGATTCCGTTCGAGCAGCAACATGCCGCGCAGCGTGCCGCGCTTGAGTCGCGTCGTGCTGAGTTCTCGAATCGCCTTCGTCCAAAAGCGATCGAAGTAGTCTTCGTCGATCGCTCGCAGTCGCCAGAGTTCGCCCGCTCCGAGATACAGCGTGCGGCCCGATCCATAGAACTGCGATGCCAACCAGATCGGAGCTCCGTAGCTGGTTTCGGCGCGCGGGTCGGTGAAGTTGGCGTAAACGGTCGCTCCCGCTTTTGAGCCGGCGGTCGGATAGCAGCGATAGATGCCGGGGAACTCTTTCCACAACAGCCCGCTGCTGATCGGGTCTTCGGTCAGCAACAAGAAGCCCGCTTCGAGGCCAGCCCGCGAAAAACCAATCGGCCAAGCGGCTGGACCGCTCGCGTCGGCGAGCAAGTCGGACGCCAGCGAACTGAGCGTCACCGGGCACAGTTCTTGAATCGGCTTCACTTCATCGCCACCGCTGGCCAGCGACGATGTGTTGACGTCTCCCGCCACAAGGATCAACCCTCCCGACTGCGCGAAGACCCATTCGCGCAGGTTGGACTGCTGCTCCGGAGTCACCTTGCGCCAGTCGGGATCGAAGGCGACGATCACGTCGTACAGGAACAACTCTTCGCGAGTCTTCGGGAACTCAAACAATAGTTTGTTCGACTCCTGACTGACCGCCGTCCCAGGATCGGCCGTTTGCAGCAGCACATCGACTTCGATGGCTTTGTGCCGGAAGAGCATGTTCTTCAAGAAGACGTAATCGCGCATCGGCCCGCCCGCGAACAGCAGCACTTTCGTCTTACGATCGGTCACGCGAATCGTCTTGCGGCGTTCGTTATCGGCCTCGCTCAACTCACTGGTCTTCACGACCGGCTTCGTTCGCAGCAGGTATTCGACTGAGCCGGTCGTTGCCGGGTTCTGTTGAAACTTCACTTCGATCGGCACGCCGTTGTCCGCCAGTGCGAGCTCTTTCGATTCCACTAAGCTCGGCTCCGACGTTTCCCCTTCTGGCCGCGACAACAACTCGACAACCGCGTTCTTCCCCACGAGTCCCTCGGACTGCACTAACGCCGTGATCTCAAACGGATCACCGAGATGCGCATCGGTCGGAGCCTGCACGCTGGCGATCGACAAGTTGACTGGCGGTTGAGTCCCACCAACTCCGACTGTGACCAATCGGGTCTTCGACTGCGCCGCGAAGTGACTCGCTGCCGACGAATCGATGCCGGAATTCGACGCACCGTCCGAGATCACGATCACTCCTGATAACGATTTCCCGGTGACCTGTCGCACAAGTTCAAGCACCGATTCACCGAGCCGAGTCTCGACGCCACGCGGCTTGAGGATCTCGTCCCACCGTAGCTCAGGCGGCTCGCCTGAGTTGGCCTTGCCGTTCTTGGTATCGTCGTTGTCCTTCTCTCCCGGCAGGCGAGCCGCCTGTCCTACGACGCGGGGATCCTTCGAGCGAAACAACCAATGCGGTCCCGCCTGGGTCGAGTCAAACGTGAAGACGCTGACGTCATGATTCCGCTGCAACTCGGCGATCAACGGCGAGCGTTCCAACAACTCACGGACCGCGTCCGCTCTTGGTCGAGCCGGCTTTACCTCAGTACCATCGGCCTTCGCCGAGTCCGATTCCTCCGGCGACTTTTCTGGCAACTGCATCGACAGCGAAGTATCGACCGCGATCGCGACTCGCGACGGCCGAAACGAAGTCGTTTGAGTTCGCTCTTGCGGATTGACCGCAATCGCGATCAACCCACCCCAAGCTCCCAATCGCAGGATGAGCAACCACACTTTCCAAGCCGGATGCAGTTCCTGAGTGTCCCGCAAATACATCGAGACAATCCACGCAACGCCGATCACCGCCAAAGCCAACCAGCCCAGCCAAGCCACGGGGCTGTCGGGCAAGTCCACCTCCCACGCCATGCGCGTGTCAGCGGCCAGGATCATCGGGTTGAGATTGGTGAGCAGCATTGGTTCGTTTCCCTCTTCATCGTGCCGAGGGAATGGGCTTCTGGTGATAACTCAATCGGTACGCCATGAATTGCTCGGCGAGCAACAGCAGAGCAAGCAGCATCAACAATGCGTCGCGGACCTCGCTGCCGATGTCGCGGCCCGCGATCCAGGAGAACTCACCCGGCTCTTGAATGCTGACTCGAACTTTCTCGCCGAGCTGTTTGCGGATCAGCTCGGTTGTCGCCAACGAGAGATCACTCTCGTCGGCCGGGAAGTTGTAGGTGATCCACCGCTCGAACGGGACTTGATTCAGGTCGAGCAAACGGACGCGGTACAGGCCCGGTAAATCGGTGTCGCGGAATGTGGCGGTGAGGCGCAAGTTCGTAGTTCCGCCTTTAGGCGGTTCTGAAGCTTTTGCGGCTTCGGTGTTTCCGCCTGAAGGCGGGACTACGAGCGCATCGGGGGCCGCTTGGAGGCGAATCGTCCGTTCGCCCGACGGGTCGGGGACGACGATGTCGATCATGTCGGTGAACTCGCTGGGGTTCAGCGACAGTTCAATCGGCTCACCCGCAAGACGGCGTTCAAGTTGCCGGTCGCTGCGAGCGATGTGCTTTTGCAGTTCCAGTTGCAGCACGACGTAGCTGGCGTACTTGGCCCAGTTGTTCCAGGCCGGGCCGCAGGTCGTCAGACAGGTGATGACGTTCCCTTTGCCGAAGCGATGATGAAACATTAGCGGCTGCCGATTGCGAAGCGTTGCGATCGTCTGCACTCCGTCACCGCGAGCCTGATCGTCGCGCGGCCAATTCGCGGCGGCCGGGAAGAACTTCGCCACGCGAGTCACATCGAGATAAGGATTCTCCTGTCCTTCAAAGACGCGAAAGATCGGATGCGACGCGAGCACAAGGTCCGGCCCGGAATCCTCGACGATCGGCAGTTCGCGCGGAGCCGTTTCGAGCGGCACCGGAAACAGCCCCTTGCCCTCTTTGAACAGCGACTCGTTGTAGAACGCCGTCTTGACCGACGCCCCGACGAACCACGAGAGGCCACCACCGGCCGCCACATATTTCTCCAGCGGATCAAGTGCGTCAGCCGGCAAGTCAGCGACGTTCAACAGGTAGATCGCTTGAAACTCGTCGATCGGACGGCGACGCAGATAATCGACCGTTTCGATCTGCGGTGCGAAACCGGTGATGCGCGGATCAGCCGCGATGGCATCAACGACATACGAGCCTTCATCGCCGCTCGGATCGCCGTCCACGATCAAGACCTTGTGAACCGCCGACGTCTCCAGAGCCAGCAATCGCGAGTTGTCCTCCGACAGCGGATCCCCTTCGAGACTGACTCGCACGTCATGCTTCTTCGGCGTCTCGAACACAAGATCGAATTCTCGCTCGACCGATTCCCCCGCTTCGATCTTGTCGAACGTCAGAGTCATCGGCAGCTTCTGACCGTCTTGAAAGACAGACAGCCGAACTTCCGTCGCAGCTTGCTCTGAGAAATTCTTGACGGTGACTCGCAACCGCACCGGCACTCCGGCCGCCGCAACTTGCAGGTCGCCGGACAAATCGGTCACGGCCAGATTGGCATGGCGTTGCTCGACGGTCTTCACGAAGTTCAGCGTCACTCCCGCCGCATCGAGCGACTCCACCGATGCCGACAGTGCCTTCGCGTCCTGCCAATCGCGCTGCCGGAAATCGGACAACACATGCAGATGCTTGATCGCTCCGACGTCTTCCTTGTCCCCGAAGAGCGTCCGCGCCGCCGTCAGCCCATCGACCAGCGACAACGCTCGGTGCGACGGCCGGAGGTTCTCCAGCTTCGTGTCGAGTTCCGCGACGAACGACTCGCTGACATCCCGCTGCGAGAAGACCGGCTGTTCCGGGTTCGACAGCAGCACGAGACTAAAAATCTGCGTCCCCGGCCGTCGCGAGCCTTCCGCTACCAACTTCTTGATGACCGAAACCCCCTCGCCAAACGCCGTCGTGTCCCCGATCCGATCGCGCATCGAACCGCTGTCGTCCAACAACACCATGTGATGCGTGCGTGCCCCGCGAAACACCGACAACTGGCTCGGATCCAGAATCAGCCGAGCGATCAGCATCATCAATCCCAGCACGAGCAAGATCCGCAGCAGCAACAGAATCAACTGCTCGATCAGCACCCGGCGGCGATTGCGTTGCTGGCTGGCCAGCAGAAATTCCATCGCCGCGAATCGGACCCGTCGGAACCTCAACCGGTTGATCAAATGAATGATGATCGGCGCGGAAATCAGCGCCGTGCCGGCCATGACAAAGCCAGGATTCAGAAAATGTTGCAGCAGCCAAGAAGGCATGAGGGGCGAAATCCGAAACCCGGAATCCAAAACTCGAATCAGCGACGAGGCGGAACAGTAATCGTGACACGGATCAGCCGCAAACGCTTCAAGTTCGTTCAACGCGACCGGCATTGTTTTGGTTGGCATTCTCGCCGACGCTGTTACAACGTCGCGGCCGATTGGCCGACGTGAACCTCCGCGCGAGTCCGTCCCATGCAGATTCAATGCCCTCATTGCCAAGTTGCCATTCAGGTTCTTGACGAGACGCTCGCGGAAGAGACCCTCTGCCCATCTTGCGGCAGCCGGATCAGCAGCGCCGAGCGGAATAAGAGCACGCCGCCAATCACACCGCCTGCGAGCGATGGCCGAGAAACAACCTTGCTTCCAGCCTCACCGAGCGGGCTGCCATTCTCGCCTCTTCCTGCATCGCAATCAGATTCCGCATCAGCAGCCACGCCACCCGCCGAACCTCAGCGACCGCCGATGATTGAAGCGTTCGGACGTTTCCAACTGCTCAAACGGCTGGGGGGCGGAGCCTATGGCGAAGTCTTTTGGGCCTACGATCCGCAGTTGGACCGAGACTTAGCGATCAAGCGTCCGCATCAGCGACGGTTGCCGGCGGAGTTGGCCGAACGGTTTGCTCGTGAAGCGCGATCGGCCGCGCAGCTCCAACATCGGCACATTGTCGGCACCTATGAAGTGGGCGAGGTGGACGGTCGGCCGTACATCGCCAGCGAGTACATCCTCGGCACCGACTTGGCTGCCCTGGCGAATGCCCAGAAAGATCAGAACCGGTTGTTGCCGCCGCGAGACATCGCTCAGCTCTGTGCTCAGGTGGCCGAGGCACTGCACGTCGCTCACGAAGCAGGCATCGTGCATCGAGACCTCAAGCCCGCGAACATCCTCATCCGTAGGTTGGGACTCCGTCCCGACCCGCCCTCAACCCCCGACGCAAATCGCACCAAGCACACCGGTCGGGACGGAGTCCCAACCTACGAGCCCCTCCACCCCTACATCACCGACTTCGGCATGGCCAAGCGTGACACCGAGGCCGAGTTCGTGATGACGCAAGCGGGTCAACTGCTCGGTTCCCCCGCGTACATGTCGCCGGAGCAATGGCAAGACAGCCACGCCGTTGATCGCCGCACGGACTTATGGGCCGTGGGGGTGATTCTGTTCGAGCTGCTGACCGGCGAACGCCCCTTCCGCGCCGAACGAGACAAAAAGCTGCTCATGCAGCAGATTCTGAATGCGGACCCGCCGCCGCCGTCGCAGCTCAACAGCCAAGTCCCCGCCGACCTCGACACGCTCTGCCTGAAGTGCCTGGAGAAAGACCCGTCCCGCCGCTTCCCCACCGCCGCCGCCCTCGCCCAAGAACTCCACCGCTTCCTCCACGGCGAGCCAATCCACTCCCGCCCCATCACGCAATGGGAACG
>SXKJ01000034.1 GCA_005778115.1 Planctomyces sp.
AGCTATTACGACTATTACCAGCCGGAGGCGTACATCCCGGCTCGCGACATTTACATCGAGAAGGATTCGTCGATCAACGACGACATCGACCGGCTGCGTCTGGCAGCAACCTCGGCATTGGTGAGTCGGCGGGACGTGATCGTCGTCGCCAGCGTGTCGTGCATCTACGGTCTTGGTTCGCCGAAGGACTATCTGGAAATGATGGTCACGTTGCGGCCAGGCGACACCGCTGATCGCGACGAACTGCTTCTGCGGTTGATCGACATTCAATACGACCGCAACGACTTCGAGCCATCACGCGGCAAGTTTCGGGTCCGTGGAGACGTCGTCGAAGTCTGGCCGGCGTATGAAGAGTTCGCCTATCGCATCGAGTTGTGGGGGGACGAGGTCGAGCGGCTGTCGATCATCAACCCGCTGACCGGCGAGGAGGCGAAGCGGCTGACGGAAATGTACGTCTACCCGGCGAAGCATTTCGTGCTGCCCCAAGATCGGATCGCACACGCGGTCGAAGAGATTGAAGCAGAACTCGCGGAGCGACTCGATCTTCTGCGGCAGGAAGGAAAGTTGCTCGAGGCACAACGGCTCTCGGCGAGAACACGGTACGACATGGAATTGCTCCGCGAAACCGGCTTCTGCCCGGGCATCGAGAACTATTCACGAGCATTGGCCGGTCGCAAAAAAGGGGAACCGCCCGACACGCTGTTCGCCTTCTTTCCGAAGGACTCTTTGATCTTCATCGACGAGTCGCACGTCACGATCCCGCAAGTTCGCGGGATGCACGCCGGTGACAAGTCGCGCAAGACAACTTTGGTCGAGCACGGCTTTCGACTGCCGATGGCGCTCGACAATCGGCCGCTACAATTCGATGAGTTTGAAAAGATTCGTGGCCAAGCAGTATTCGTCTCCGCCACTCCCAACGATTGGGAATTGGAACAAGCTGGCGGCGAGGTCGTGCAGCAAGTCATCCGCCCCACTGGTCTCGTCGATCCGTTGGTGCATGTGCTCCCGGCGCGGGGCCAAGTGCCGCACCTCAAGGACGAAATCCGCAAACGCGCCGAACGCAACGAGCGAGTGCTCGTCACGACGCTCACCAAACGCTTGGCCGAAGACCTGACGACTTACCTGGTCGAAGAGGGAATTCGCTGCAAGTGGCTGCACTCGGAACTCGACGCCATCGAGCGTGTCGAAGTCATCCGCGAACTGCGCGAGCAAAAATTCGACGCGATCATCGGCGTCAATTTGCTCCGCGAGGGGATCGACATCCCGGAAGTCTCACTGGTCGCGATCCTCGACGCCGACAAAGAGGGCTTCTTACGCAGCGCGACAAGCCTCATACAAACCATCGGCCGTAGTGCCCGCAACGTGAACGCCGAGGTCATTCTCTACGCCGACAAAGTCACCGATTCGATGCAGCAGGCTCTGGACGAAACAAGTCGCCGCCGCGAACTGCAGTTGGCCTACAACGCCGAGCACGGCATCACGCCGGAGACGATTAAGAAGGCGATTCGCCGAGGTATCGAAGAAGAGATCGCCGCTCAGCGTATGGTCACCGAGTCCGCTGGACTCAGCGAGACGCAGTACATCACGCAAGAATTCCTCAATGAACTCGAAGCAGAGATGCTCATCGCCGCCCAGAATCTAGAATTCGAGCGAGCTGCCCAACTCCGGGACCGCATCTTGGAACTCAAGAAGCAACTCGGCCAACCGGTTGCCGCGGACGATCCGAGCCAATTGGCTTTCACCCTCGCGCAAAAGAAACCCAAGCGTGGCAAAGGCCGACGCGGCTCCAGTCCCTCAGATCGGCGAGTGCCCAAGCCCGAGCGATAGGTGGTGGGCCATTCGGAACCGTTGCCAATTGGTCGCGCGTTGTCGGTTCACACGAAGCCACTTACAGTTCCACGCACTATGGACCTAAAAACCGGGCTGTTACTCCTACTGGCCCTCGTATTGGTGTTGCTGAACGGCTTTTTTGTGTTGGCGGAGTTTGCGCTCGTCAAAGTTCGCACGACGCGCATTGAGGAGTTGGCTCGGACGGGGAATCGCCGAGCGAAGCTGGCTCGCGGAATGCTCGATGAGTTGGATGAGTTCCTCTCGGCGACGCAGCTTGGCATCACCATCGCCAGCCTGGGTCTCGGCTGGGTGGGAGAGCCGGCATTTACGCACCTGTTGGAAAGCGTGATCGGCCGGCCGGCGTGCATGACCGAGAAAACCAGCCACATCCTGTCGGCAATCGTGTCGTTTTGCCTGATTACGTTTTTGCACATCCTGATCGGCGAGCAAGCTCCGAAGATCCTGGCGATCCGCCGGGCCGAGCAAACGACTTTGGCGGTCGCCACGCCAATGATGTGGTGTTATCGCATGTTCTATGTGCCGATGCTGGCGGTCAACGCTGGCTGCGATTTGATCCTCAAGATGCTCGGCCTGGAGGCGGACCATCACGAAGTCGCGCACACTGAGCAAGAACTGCGGATGTTGCTGTTTGCCACGCAGGCGACTGGCAGCTTCTCGTTCAATCAGTTGCTGATGGTCGAGAACCTGTTTGATCTCAGCAAGCAGTCGGTTCGGGACGCGATGATCGCCTGGCCGCAGGTCAGGACGCTTCCGGCCGATACGCCGCTGCCGGAAGTCTTACGAACCGTGCGTGAGCATCGTTTCTCGCGCATCCCCGTGCTCGATCCGAAGTCACGTGAGCCGGTCAAGTATCTGCTGATGAAAGACCTGCTGTTGTTGGACGAGCATGACCGTGACTGGCAGCGGATTCTGCGGCCGCTGCGGATTGTCGCTCCGGGAGACAACCTGGAAGTCACGATGCAGGAACTGCAACGGGACGGAGCCAACATGGCGGTCGTCATGGATGGTTCTCTTCCGGTCGGACTCATCACCTTGGAAGACATCCTGGAAGAGATCGTCGGCAAGATCGAAGACGAGTACCCGCGGCTGCCGCGGCTCTTCTTGAAAGATGCCCTCGAAGCCGGGTCGATCCGGTTGAACGTCAGCGCGGCGACGGCTGAAGGAGCGATTCGCGAACTCATCGGCACCATTCCGGCAGGCACCCTGCCACCTGATGTGGACGTTGCGGCGCTGACTCTGGCGCGAGAACAGCTCCTGACGACAGACGTGGGCTTCGGCGTGGCAATCCCGCACGCTCGCTGCCCGAAGCTAGTGAAGCCGTTGCTGGTCTTCGGTCGCTCCGATGAAGGCATTCTCTTCAGCCCGACCGCCACCGAGCCGGTGCGGCTGATTTTTCTGTTGGTCACGCCGGCCGACCGACCGAACTTGCAGGTGTTCTTCTTGGCTCAGTTGGCCAACGTGGCGAAGAGCGCGTTTGTACGTGAGAAGCTTTGCCAAGCAGAGACGACCCAAGGATTACTCGACATCATTGAGGCGGCTGACCCGGCCGTGACCGGTTGACGGCATCCCGCGCGGTAGCAGAAGTCGTGAGACTTCTGATCGAAACTCTCACGAGTTCCGCTACAGGTGCGTGAGATGTGTTTTAGCCGTAGATCTCGTGAGCCTGCTTGTACTCCAAACGCTTCGCGCGGATTAAGCCGTCGGCCAGCTTCTCGCCATTCGGATCGAGGTACACGCGACCGGTCGCCTCACCTTTGCCGGGGCGGACGTTGAGCACATGAATGTTGAAGATGAATGCGGTCTCGGACTTCGCCTGAAACCAGTGGACGTTGTCCTTGTCGTCCGAGATTGACGAGGCTTCGCCGCGGTGAAACTCACGATCAACGGTCGGCTTGATGACGATGTGCGACTTCTCGTCTTTGACGCGATCGTATAGCCGGCCGTGGAAGTCCCCTTTGAGGATCAGGAACGCCGTAGCCATGTTGTCGTGCCCGTGTGGCACGACCGAGCGGCCCTTTTTGAGCGCGAAGATTTGCCGGCCGAACACGAACTCGGTCGGTAGTCCTTCGACCTTGGGAAACTTCGGCCGCAAGCTGTTGGCTCCGTTGTCTACGATCTTCAAGTCCTTCGTGAGCGCATCGAAGTCGATCAACGGCAGCACGTCGGCCGGGTCGATCTTTTGGAACAAGGCTTCGATCTGCTTCTGCCACTCAACCTGCTCGAGCTTCTGGTCGCGCACATCGGCCGCCAGCAAGTTGACCTGTTTTAGCCACTCAATCGCGAGCGGCTTGACCTCATCCGCGAAAGCGTTTTTCCGGAAGATCGTTTCCAGCAGCGAATAGCCCAGCAATGATCCGAATGTGGCTTGTGTGAACTCACGACGAGAGAGTTGTGTCATGACGCAACCTTTCAAAGAGAAGGAATAAAACTTCACAAGTCTTTCGGCTCAAATGCCGCGATGAATGGCAAGTGCCGGTAGTCGTCGTTGTAGTCCAGACCATAGCCGACCACGAACCGGTCGGGAATCGGGAAGCAGTGATAGTCGGGTTGAATGGGCACCTTGGCCTTACCGGTCTTCCACAACAGCACCGCCGATCGGATGCTGCGTGGCGAACTACCGCGGATCGTGTCGATGAGCGCGGACAATGTTTGACCGGTATCGAAGATATCGTCCACCAACAGGACCGCTCGGTCACGAATGTCAGGCACCAGCGAATCATTGATCCGGAGCTCAAGAGGTTGAGTCGTCGCTCCGCGATAGCTGGAGGCTTGAATCAAGCCAACTCGTAACGGCAAGTCGATGGTACGAATCAAATCCGCCAGAAAGACGATGCTGCCAGTGAGCACTCCCAGCACCGTCAGAGGTTCTCCCTGGTATTCCCTGGCGATCCGCTTCCCCAAGTCGGCGACCACTTTTTGAATCTCCTTGGCTTCAATCAATGTCTGCATGAATCGTCGCTCTTGAGTAATTCTTACGGCTTTGAATGGGAGTCATTCGGCATTCAGACCGGCACTGACTCGAAACATGTGGCCGTCGGGATGACGCAGATGAAATTCGCGCACGCCCCAAGGTTTATTGGCAGGAGGATAAGTAACCGTCATCCCATTCGCGACCGCGATCGCATGTAAGGCATCCACATCTGCCGCCAACTCCATCCACCGCGACATCCAAACGCCGTCAGTCGCATCATCGCCGGGGAAATTCGGCAGGATCGTGCCGAGCGATCCTTGTCCGCCGTGGCAAAGACAAACCTCGGCCTTCCCCGAGCAGACACTGCCAAAGCCCGCCGCTCCATGCTCGTTCGAATCCGCACCCCCACAGATCATGCCTCCGTCGTTCCAGCTAAACCCACGCTTCCAGCCGAGCAGCTCAAACCAAGCCGTGCTCACACCGCCGCTGGAAACATTCAGCACCGGTGTCACGCTTTGAACGCTCATTGCGACACTTTCATGATTCTTGAGGATCGCCACTCTTGTCCGCGTCACACTCGCGACTGCCTTGAAGAGGATTCAAAACCAGCACGACGCGCGAGCGTGTGGTTGTTTTTCCAACGATTTGCACACTCGCTCGCGCGTCTTGCTAAGTAACGACCGGCAGAGGCATGCTGCTCGATTGCCGCTCGTGCGTGACAATTTCGCCGAGCAATGTCGTCGCGGTGCAGCCTTGGACCGCCACTTCCACAAGACTGCCAGCCAACCGCGGATTTCCGTCAAAGACCACGATCCGATCGCAGCGTGTGCGTCCCACCAATTGCGTCGGCCCGCTGACAGCATCCTCATGGGAATGCTGTGGCACGAACGAATCGTCTGCCGCCTGAGCCTTTTTGGCCGACTTGCTGATCCCTTCGACGAGCACTTCAAACTTGGAACCGATCAGCTCTGCGTTGTCCTCTTCGCTGATCTGGTTTTGCAGGTCGAGCATCTCGTTGTTGCGATGACGCTTCACGTCCTCGGGGACATCGTCTTCCCACAAGTCGTGAGCCTTCGTGCCGGGACGTGGGCTGTATTTGAAGATGAATGAGTTTTTGAATCGGCACTCGCGGATCAAGTCGAGGCTCAATTGATACGACGCGTCCGATTCGCCACACATGCCGACGATGAAGTCGCTCGAAACGGCGCAGGTCGGCAGTGTCTGTCGAATGCGTGAGAACATCTCGCGGTATTGGCCGACGGTGTAGCCGCGCTTCATCCGTTTGAGCATCTCGTCGCAGCCCGACTGAGCCGGCACGTGCAAGTATTGAGCGACCTTCGGCAGATCACGCACCGCTTGCAGGAGGTCGTCCGTCATGTCGCGCGGATAGTTGGTGACAAACTTGATTCGCAGAATGCCTTCGGTGTCGTGGATCAGTTCGAGCAGGTCGGAGAGCCGAAAGAGTTTGCCGCCCTGCGTGTGCTTGTAGCTGTTGACCGTTTGCCCCAGCAGCGTGACCTCTTTGACCCCTTGCTGGGCCAGAAGTCGGACTTCATGAGCAATCTCACGAGGCGGGCGGCTCTGCTCCGGCCCGCGAGTCATCGGCACAACGCAGTAGGTACAGAACTTGTCGCAACCGATCATGATCCGAACGAACGCCTGAAACGGCGTCGGCCGCATTTCGGGATCGCGAGCGGGGTCGTAGCTCTCAAAGCTGCTCGCAACTTCGTCGCGCGAGCCTTCTTTGCGATCAAGACTGATGGCGATCCGACGGCCACGGTCAGAGCGAGCTTCGTCAACGAGACGCGGAATCTCTCGGAGTTGGCCGGTGCCGACGACCAGATCGACATGCGGGGCGCGGTTGAAGATCAGCTCCTGATCTTTCTGGGCCATGCAGCCCATGACGCCGATGACTTGATTGGGGCGTACTCGCTTGCTGAATTTCAGCCGGCCGAGTTGGCTGTAGATCTTGTGCTCGGCGTGATCGCGCACGCTACACGTATTGAACAGGATCGTGTCCGCCTCTTTGACATCGCTGGTCAGCGAGTAACCCTGCTGGCGCAGCGCGGCGACGACCAACTCGCTGTCGAGCATATTCATCTGACAGCCGACGGTCTCGATATAGAGCTTGCCGTTATGTTCGGGAGCAGTCATGGGGCACATCGTAGCCTGACTCTCCGAGTCGGGCACTCTCGACTGAAAAAAAGCGGCCCGGCTTCCAGGGAGAAGCCGGGCTGATCCTGTCAATTATTTCGTTGTTCGTGACTGCCCGACTCGGAGAGTCAGGTTACGCTAATCGCGAACGCGTTCGATGTACTCACCGGTGACGGCGTCGATCCGGACTTTTTCGCCGGCGGCGACGAAGGCGGGGACTTGGATTTCGGCTCCGGTTTCGACGGTCGCGGCCTTGGTCACGTTGGAGGACGTGTTACCGCGAACGGCTGGCTCGGTATAGGTGATTTCGAGCGTGACGTGCTGAGGCGGCGTGAAGTCGATCAGGCGATCGTTCCAATACAGCAGTTGGCAGACGCTCCCTTCCTTGATGAATCGCAGCGACTCGGCACAGGTCTCCAGCGGCAGCGAATGTTGCTCGAATGTTTCGTTGTCCATGAAGACGTAGCCGTTGGCGTCGCGATACGAATAGACGCCGTCGGTCTTGCGCACGTCGGCTCCCTCGAGTCCGTCGCCGCTTTTGTACGTCTTATCGAGGTACGTCCCCTTGAGCAGGTTCTTCAACCGGGTGCGGTAGAGGGCTTGGCCTTTGCCTGGCTTGACGAATTCGAGGCCGACCATGTCACAGGGCTCGCCATCGACGATGACTTTGATTCCCTTCTTGAAGTCACTGGTACTGATGTTGGCCATTGGTCTTTCTCGGAGAAGCGGATAGTGTTTGACGCTGCTGTGGGATGGGTACTCTTGCCCGTCCTTGGACATGTCATGCGTGAGGCGACGGGCACGAGTGCCCATCTTACGAAGCCCCGCAAAGGGGCGGGTTTATAGCGGGGTCGCGAGGTTGGTGTCGAGCATGGTTTCGGGAAATGTCAGCCTCGTTGCGCCCCCCTTGATCGAGCCTTTCGACGACGTCTCGGCACCGCTGCGAGATGACTGGCGTCGGTCGCTGGCCGAAGCGGTTCGCGATCCTGGCGAGTTGCTTTCGAGGTTGGGAATTACAGCCATCAGCCATCAGCCACCGGCCGTCAGCCGGCAATTCCCATTGCTGGTTCCCGACAGCTTCTTACGTCGCATGCAGCCGGGCGATTTGAATGATCCTCTCTTGCGACAAGTACTGCCACTCGCGACTGAGGACGAAGCCGTTCCTGGTTTCACGGCCGATGCACTGGAAGAAGCAACGTTCCGCAAGACTCCCGGCTTGTTGCACAAATATGCCGGCCGCGCGTTGCTGGTGCTGACCGGCGCTTGTGCCGTGCATTGCCGCTACTGCTTTCGACGACATTATCCCTACTCACAAGAGCCCAAGCGGCTCGACGATTGGGAACCGGCGTTTGCGGCCCTCGAACAGGATGAGTCGATCCATGAGGTGTTGCTCAGCGGCGGCGATCCGCTGATGCTGACCGACGAACGTCTAGCTGCCGTCGTGCGCCGACTTGAATCAATCAAACATCTGCGTCGGCTCAGATGGCACACGCGACTGCCGATCGTGCTGCCGAATCGGATTACCTGGGAATGGCTCGACCTGCTGACGTCGTCGCGTCTGACACCGATCGTTGTCGTGCATGCGAATCATCCGCGTGAATTGGTCGGTGACTGCGCGGCGGCGCTGCGACGACTAACACAGGCGGGAGTGTTGACGCTCAATCAAGCGGTGCTGCTGCGGGGGATCAACGACTCGGCCGACGTGCTCGTGGAGCTGAGCGAACGGCTGATCGAACTTGGCATTCGGCCGTACTATCTGCATCAACTCGACCGCGTTGCTGGCACGGCTCACTTCGAGGTTTCCGCCGAGGTCGGACGTCGCCTGATGGTAGAGCTAAGAGAACGACTGCCGGGCTATGCGGTTCCTCAATACGTTCAGGAAGTGCCGGGTGTGGCGTTCAAAGTTCCGCTGGCATGAATGATGTCACTCGGCGCCCCGCTCGCCTGTCCGCTGGCGAATCGTCGCGATATCTTCATTCGAGTCCTTGCCGCCCCCGCTGAGATAACCGCCATGATTCCTTCGCTAACTTCCGCTGGTTTCCCCTCCGTCCGGCTGCGCCGCCTGCGATCGAATCCGCGTCTGCGTGATCTCGTCCGCGAGACGGAACTCAATTCGCGCGACTTCATCCTGCCGCTGTTCGTCCGGCATGGGCAGAATCAGCGGGTGCCAATCAAGTCGATGCCCGGCCACGATCAGATGACGGTCGATCATCTTCCGCGCGAGATCGACGAGATCGCTTCGCTGGGCATTCCGGCAGTGATCCTGTTCGGCATCCCAAAGCATAAGGATGCTCTGGGCAGCGACGCCTACGATTCCAACGGTGTCATTCAGCAAGCGGTGCAAGCGATCAAGGAAACTCGATCTGACGTGCTGGTCATGACGGACGTCTGCTTCTGCGAGTTCACTGATCACGGCCATTGTGGCATCGTTAACGAGAAACACGGGCAGACCGACGTCGATAACGATGCGACGCTCGGCATCCTCGTCAAAGAGGCGGTCGCACAGTGCCAGGCGGGAGCAGACTTAATCGCCCCCAGCGGGATGATGGATGGCATGATCGCCGCGTTGCGGACCGGACTCGATGCCGCCAACTTTGAGAATATTCCGATCATGAGCTATGCGGCCAAGTACGCTTCCGCGTTCTATGGACCGTTCCGCGATGCGGCCGAAAGCGCTCCGCAGTTTGGCGACCGGCGCAGCTATCAGATGGACCCGGCCAACGCCGCCGAAGCTCTGCGTGAGGTCGCGCTCGACGTCGCCGAGGGGGCCGACATCCTGATGGTCAAGCCGGCACTCAGCTATCTCGATGTGATCCGCCGAGTGAAGCACGCTCACCCGGAGATCCCGCTGGCGGCATATAACGTCAGTGGCGAGTTCTCGATGGTCAAAGCCGCTGCCGCGAATGGCTGGATCGACGAACAACGCACCGCGCTGGAAATCCTCACGTCGATCAAACGCGCCGGTGCGGACATGATCCTGACATATTTCGCCAAAGAGGCAGCGCGATGGCTGGCCTGAGCGTCCGCGATTCCTCGCCAATCATTCTGGCGAGCGGGGCGGCGTCAGCCCGCCGGTTCCGTGGCGAATCACCGGGGGGCTGACGCCACCCCGCTCGCCTGATTTATCTAGGGGCTAAATGACCGTGCGAGATTTGTGTCGGTCGCCATCAAGCCATATTCGTGCCTCAACTGCGGAACGAATTGTGGCGTTTTTTTCGGTTTCTCTGCGCTCTTCGCTCCTCTGCGGTAAAACGAGATTTATTCACCGCAGAGAAGCGAAGAGCGCAGAGATTCAGGCTCGCTTCATCACTCAAATGGCGACGAAACTCATCGCCACTAATTCCGCACGGTGATTTAGTTTTCAGAGAACCGCAGCACGGGCCGCAAGTATCGGAAAAGTTGGCTGTAATCCGCGTCGGCCTCGGACTTCACCAAGTATCCCGCGACATATTTCGAGTTGGTGACTAGTCGATCGTAGTCGCTTTTGGATGTCGTGAGCACAAACACGACGCTGTCTTTCAACTGAGGATCACGGCGTAGTTCATCCAGAAACTCGATGCCGTTCATGCGGGGCAGGTTCAGGTCGAGCAAGATCACGCACGGCTGCCCAATCGTCTTTTGGTCTTCACCGTGCAACATTCGCAATGCGTCCACGCCATCCGCGGCGACGTACAGCGGGTTGGCGATATTCCGCCAGGCAAACAACCGCTGAATCGCTTCGACATCCACCTCGTCATCTTCGATGAGCAGGATCGAAGGCATCGTGTCAGTCATGACTTTCTCTCCTTTCTCTGGCCGCCGAAACCGAATTCGGCCAAGTAAACCGAAAAGCAGTCCCACGGCCATTGTCCGTCTCGACGGTTACTCGCCCACCCTGTTGTTCGACGACTTTCTTGACCACGGCCAGTCCGATGCCGCTGCCTTCCACTTCGTCGCGCGGTTTGAGAGTCTGAAACATGCGAAAGATACGGTCATGATACTCCGCCGGAATCCCGGGACCATCGTCGCGAATAGTAAATTCCACTACGCGGCCCTGGGACACCGCCGAGACTTCGATGTATCCTTCGGCTCGATCGTGATGCTTGATCGCGTTATCGATCAGGTTCCGAAAGACCAATTCCAGCGGTGTTTTGTAAGTGGTCAGTCGCGGCATGTTGTCCGCCACTTTGATGACAAATCCGGCAGGCGGCGTCAGGAGTTCGACCACCGAGCGCACTAAGGAGCCTGTCTGGACCGGCAACACATCCCCCATTTGCTGGCCGGCACGCGAGTATTGCAGCAGGTCGTCCAGCAGCCGATCGAGCCGAGCGACTCGCTGACGCAACTTTCGCAGGTGGTCGCGCGACGCTTCTGGCAGGACATCCTTGGCGTCGTCAGCAATCCAATTCGACAAGTTTTCGATTCCGCGCAACGGTGTCTTGAGATCATGCGAAGCGATGTAGGCAAAGTCGTCCAATTCTTGGTTATTGCGTTCCAACTCCTGGGCTTGTCGTCGCAGTTCGTGCTCATCCATTTTGAGCCGGGTGATGTCCTGCACTTGTCCAAAGAAGTGCAGCGGCTGGCCGTCCGCGTCCGCCACGACCGTCACGTTGAGCAAGCCCCAGACCACTTCGCCATCCGAACGCACATAACGCTTTTCGGTCTGATAGGTCCGCCGCTCGCCGGACAAGAACTGATTCATCGCCTGCTGATCGGTGGGCAAGTCATCGGGATGCGTGATGTCGCGAAAGTGCTTGCCTTTCAATTGATTGCTCGTGTAGCCAACCATCCGGCAATAGGCCGCGTTGACGCGTACACAACGGCCGCGGAGATCGACCAAATCCATCGCAATTGGCGAATCGTCAAACGCCGCGCTGAAATGCCGCTCGCTTTCGCGCAGCGCCTCTTCGGCCAGCTTCATCGCGGTGATAACGAGATGCGTTCCCGCAATCCGGATCGGACGCCCGGACGCATCGCGTAGCGCCAAGCCGCGCGACAACACCCAACGATAGGTGCCGTCTCGGTGACGCAAGCGATGTTCCATCTCGTAGCGTTCCAACTTGCCCGCCAGATAATCGCGAAACGTCGCCAGCGCTCGACTGTGATCATCGGGATGAAGGCGGCTTTCCCAAGCTTCAAAGCTTGAACCAAGTTCGTGGTCTTCGAAGCCCAACATGCTCTTCCAGCGAGGCGATTGATAAACCTCGTTCGTCACTAGGTTCCAATCCCAAATGCCGGCGTCGGTCCCACGAATCGCCAACTCGAATTGCTCCCGCGCGCGAGTGCGCTCCGCCAACAGAGCCACCACGATCAAGTTTTGCAGCACTGCCACCAACAAGAAGACTTGCACGGCGAGCATCTGTTCGGTGATGAGACCCGAGTACGTTGCAAACGGTCCACGTCCGCGAGCCGTAAACCACATTAAAATCAAAGCCACCAACTGAATCGCGCTGGAGGCTCCCCAATCACTGAATCGCAGCGCGGCCCACAACAAAAATGGCAACAGGATATAGGTTCGCAGGAAGAGTGACTCAACCGCGTCGGACCTCTGTTGCGAAACCAGCACCGTGGCCGTCACCAGTACCACCATCAGTCCCGCCCCTTCGCCCCATCGGCGGAGCGGCAATGACCGCACGGCGTACCGACCCGATGTGCTCCAGGCAATGACGCCGGGAGCCACGAGCAACTGGCCGAGCACATCGGCCACCATCCACACCCGCCAGACCGGCCAAAACCTCGGGCCCGGCGACGTCAACACGACCAATGCGGCTCCCAGCACAGAACCGCAGAAACAGGCCGGGAATGCCGAGACCGCCACTAAGCCAAAAACTTCTCTCAGCCGGCTCAACTTGATCGGCACACCGGCATAGCGGACGAACGCCCAGGCGGCCACCACACACTCCACACCATTGGCAATCGCAAACCCCAGGCTCAGTCCCAGCAGATTGCCGGCCCACAAATTCGCGATCAGGTTCGCCACGCATCCACAAGCCAGGAGACAACGCCATTCTCGCCGCTCGCGCAGTGCCATCACGCCAATCAGCAATCCGTTCGGCAGCCAAAAACCCGCAAGCTGTTCCGGCTGAACCACGAACAGCAGGCTGAAGCGAGCCAACACCAGATAGGCCAATGCCGTCAGGACAGCACAGGTTGTTGGCTTCGAAGGAAACGGTGCCGTGAACTCCGTGCGAGATTCTCCGGCTTGCGTCTCCATCATGACCGACCTTTCGATCAGAACCGTTCGTGGAGCAGTTTATCAGCCATTCAGTTCGCTCAATCGTCCGTTGCTGTCGCCGAAAGCCTCGCTGGGCGCATTCATCCGGTCAAACAGCGACAGGAACAGGTTATTGAGCGGCGTTTCCTTTTCAATCTTGACGTACCGGCCCGACTTCACCGATCCGCCGCCATGTCCCGCGAGAATGATCGGCAGGTTGTGGTGCGAGTGCGCATTGCCATCGCCGAGTCCGTTGCCGAAGAACACGAGGCTGTGATCGAGCAGCGTCCCCTCCCCTTCTTTGACCGACTTGAGTTGCTGGAGGAAGTACGCGAACTGCTCGATATGGTACTTGTCGATCTTTTTGAGCTTCTCGACCTTGTCCGCTTCGTTGCGATGGTGCGAGAGTTCGTGATGTCCTTCGTTGACGCCAATCGACGGGTACGTCTTGTTGCTCCCCTCGTTCGCGGCCATGCAGGTGATGACACGCGTGGTGTCGGTGCGAAACGCGAGCATCATCAGGTCGTACATCAGCCGCAGATGCTCGCGACCGTCCTTGGGAATGCCTTTGGGAATCTCGTAATCCGGACGAGAGTTCTTCGCTTGAACTTCAGCCTGTTCGATGCGGGTTTCAATCTCACGGACGCTGGTGAAGTACTCGTCGATCTTCTGCCGATCCGTCTGGCCGAGCTTGTCTTTCAATTTCGCGGCGTCACCCGCAACCACATCGAGCACGCTCTTACGGTACGCCGCCCGCTTCGCGCGAACTTGCGGATCGTTCTCCTCGCCACCGAACAACCGCTCGAAGACGAGACGCGGATTGATCTCCTTGGCCATCGGTGTCGATTCGGACTTCCAAGAGATCGTGTTCGAGTACGCGCAGCTATATCCCGAATCGCAATTCCCGGACGTGCGTCCCGGCTCAATGCCGACTTCCAGCGACGGAATCCGTGTCAGATGCCCGATCTTCGACGCGACCCACTGATCGGCCGACATTCCAACCTTGATGTTCGCCCCCGCCGTCTTCACCGGATGCGCACCCGTCAGCAAACTAGCCGCCGACCGAGCATGATCTCCCGGCCCATCCCCTTTGGCTCGGCCGTTGTCCTGAGCCAAGCCGCTGACCACCAGCACGTCACTCTTCAGCGGAGCCAGCGCTTCGAGCGACTCGACCAACTCAAACCCTTCACCCGGAGTCTTCGGAAACCAAGCCGACGGAATCACGCCGTTCGGCTGAGAGACAAACGCCATTCGAGTCGGAATGCTCTTCCCGGCCGCCGAAGCTTTCTCCGCCGGCGCTCCCAACGCATGGGTTGCCAGCATCGAGTCGAGCACGGGCAGCGCAACCGCTGCCCCCAGTCCTTTCAGCAGCGTTCGGCGAGACAGCAGACCGGAGCCAGCCAACGTCCGCAACGTGGCGCGCTGGGCTGAGGTCATGCGGCAAATCGGAATGGACATGAAGTGCTCCCCAAAAGTGGACGGAGGCCGACACAAACCCTTCAGCGGCATCGAAAGATTCCACGAGTCTGTTGGAAAATACTATCGACCGGCTCGTCTCAGGAGTATTCCGAATCTCGGACACGGCATCCCACCTGGATGTTCTCGGGGCAACGTCACTGGCATTGTCTCGGAAGCTTCGTGTGTCTTGTCACATTTCTCGGAGGCCTGACTGTTTCCCCTGCCGCTTCGCTCGTTGTGACACCATTTATGGGATCGAAATCGACGCAATCAATTGAGTTACTACGAGCGATCGTGCGCAGTCGCGTTAGAACCCCATGAGTTGTGACCTTTCCATTGGGCTCGATTTACCTCGTCATGTTGAATTCCCTTCCACACCAATTACAGCCCTTAGATTCGGACGAGTCCGAGAGTCAGCCGGTGGAGTACCCAGGCAAGTGGCTTGGCAGATTTCAGATTGTCGGTGAACTGGGACGTGGCGGGATGGGGGTCGTACTCGAGGCTCGCGACACGGTGCTCGAACGGCATGTGGCGATCAAGCTTCTGCCGCGATCCGTGTCTGGTCGGCCGGATGCGCTCGAACGTTTCCTGCGTGAAGCGCGGGCGGTCGCGAAGGTCAATCATCCGCATGTCGTCGCGGTCTACGACGCGGACCAGTTCAACGGACAATACTACATCGTGCTGGAGATGATCCGTGGCGGTAGCTTGCAAGACTTGTTGAAAGCCGGGCCGCTGTCATGGGCCGAGGCGTCGCAGGTGTTGGTGGATGCCTGTCGTGGGGTGAAGTTCGCGCATCGAGCGGGACTCGTGCATCGCGACATCAAGCCCTCGAATCTGATGCGATCGGCAGACGGAACAGTCAAATTGTCCGACTTCGGACTCAGTCGGCCCAACGAGCCGACAGGGACGACCATGACCGGCAGCGGGAGCGTGTTGGGGACGCCTCAATACATGAGTCCTGAGCAATGCCGATCGGAACGCGCGGATGAACGGAGCGATCTGTACGCGATGGGAGCGACGTACTTCGCGTTGTTGACGGGACAGCCGCCGTATCTGGGAGACGCGCCGCTGTTGGTGATGAACGCGCACTTGCTCGACCCGATTCCCGATCCGCGCGACGTCGATGCGAGCATTCCGGGAGCGTGCTCCGCGATCATTCGCCGCGCGATGGCGAAAGACCCGGATGATCGCTACGCGAACGTGGCCGAATTTATCGCAGACTTCGAAGAGCTGCTCGCAAGTGCGGGATCGGCAACAGGAACACGGCCGTTGCCCTTTCGTGCCTCGCAATTCCGCGAGCATCAGCGGCCACGGCGAAGTCCGCCGCAACAACAGAACTGGGGAGCTTCGTCGCCAAGTTGGAGCGACGGCTCGCGGAACCGACTCGGCGAGAGTTGAGACCGCTCAAGTTCATCGCGTTGAGTCTTCTGATCGCTGTTGCTGCGGTGGTCGGCTGGCGGATGCCAATCGGCGAGTCGAATGCGAATTCAGCGGTCACCCGAATCGAGTCAACCGGCCACACAACCAGTTCGCAACAACCGTCGGTCTCGCTCAGGCAGAGCGTGACAAAGCCTGTGGCCCTCGATCCGCCAGATTCCTTTCGACTGTTCGGCATGACACGCGATCGGCAGCTCTCCGATGCGAAGCACGACGTTTGGAGTCTGGATGTCCCCAGCATTTCGCGTGTGGCCTTGGCGAGTTCTGGCGAATTTCTGGTCGTGTTGACGAACGTCCCGTCGGCGAAAGCTCCGGCGTGGCGAGGTCAGATCACGGTTTGGGATCGATCCGGAACGACACTGCTCGTGGAAGGAATTCAGGGGCGCGCGTCTTCGGTCGCGATTTCAGCAGACTCAACCCGGCTGGCGGTGGGCACGACCAGTGGCCAAGGAGTGCTGCTGTGGGACACGAACTCTTGGAATGTTAAATGGTCAACGGCGGCTCCAGTTGCAGACAACGTGGAGGCGGTGTCGTTGTCGCCGGACGGAGATTGGTTGGCCTACACGGCAGCGAAGTCGTCCACGGATGGCGAGTGGGTGCTCTGGAATGTGGCCGAGCAAAAGCAACGTCAGCGGTACGTCGTGAACGGGTCCGGGAACCTGCATGCGATCGAGTTCGTTCCGGACGACGATTTGCTGTTTGCGACGGGTAGCAACGACGGCAGAGTGCGACATTGGCGAGGAACTCAGGCCGAACCAACTTCGCGAACATTTCACGCGGGCCAGCCGATCTACGCAGTCGCCAGTTCACCAGTAGGGCATCTGCTGGCAATTGGGTCCGGCAAGCGGTTCGCGTTGTGGGATTTTGAACGCGACGTGCGCACCTTCGTGAAGGATCAATTGCCGGTACAGGTAAATGACGTCGCGTTCTTGCCGAATGGTCGGCACGTCGCCGTTTCGTCAGGCGCGTTGGTCGAGATCATTGACGCGAGCACCGGCCAGCCGATCGAAACGCTGACCGGCTTCGGCGCTCGAGTGCTGTCGATGGCCTACACGCCAGACGGCTCGAAGCTGTTCACCGTGAGTGCCAACGGAAAGCTCAGGCTCTGCAGATTGGCCGCGCCCTCTGAGTCCAATTGAGGAAAACTTCGATGGCACTCTCCTCCAGCACGCCAGTGGATTGTCCGCGCCAGCTCAAGCTGATCACGACGCAGTGGACGATGATCTCGAACCCGTCGCGATTCGTGACGCGCTACGGTGCGGCGGTGCGAGCGTACTTGCGAGCGTTGCTGCCGACTCGTGATGACGCGGATGAAGTCGAGCAGCAGTTCTTGATGCAGGTGGTAGAGCGCGGTTTTCCAACCGTCGCTCCAGAACGAGGTCACTTTCGAGACTACTTGATCACGATCGTGAGGAACGCTGCGCTCAAATATCTGCGCAAGCAATCGAAACGGCACTCAGGATTGACGGACATTTCGCAGGTCGCGACGGCGATCTCGGCGGATCGCGAATGGCAAGTCTCGTGGCGTGAGTGCGTGTTGCAGAACACTTGGAATGCACTGCGCGATCATCAAAAAAAGTCCAAGGGAAATCTGTTTCACGCGTGCCTCAAAGCGTTCGTCGAACATGACCACGAAGACTCGCCGACGCTCGCCGCACGAGTGTCCGCAGCGACCGGGCGACCGCTCTCGGCCGAGGCGTTTCGTAAGCAACTCAGCGGAGCACGCCGCCGATTCGGCGAGCTGTTGATCCAAGAGGTCTCTCGCACGATTAGCAATGTGACGCCTGAGTTACTCGGCGAGGAATTGCGCGATCTCGACCTGCTGAAGTATGTGAAGGCCCTGCTCCCGGACGCGATCCGCTAAGCACGACGCGCCAGCGAGTGTTGCTTGTCCGACATTTTGACCACTCGCTGGCGCGTCGTGCTGGTTTTTAAACGGCCTCTCTCCATTAGGTATTGAACACCACATCCGAAATCGAGTTTCAGAAACTTTCCAGATTCTGGCTCACAGCGCGGATGCCGCTGGCTATCTCTTGTGGGAAGCGAAATTGAGAACGACCGGTGCTCAATTCTGAGGACGTCTTTCCTGCGGGCCAAACCAGGAAAGTGCAGACGTTGAGGCGAGTGCGACGGATGGATGATTCGTGAATCACGATCTGCGCTCGCCGTCGTTCATTTCTTTGGATGCTGCGATTCTCGCTGCGTTCCCACATCACTTTGAGAGGAACCACATCATGTCATTTCGTCGTCACTGGCTCGATCGCGTTACCCGTACGTTGTTTGGTTCAGCGAACCGTTCTCGCCGCAGAGCCGCTCGGCCGCAGCAGGCTGAAACGCTGGAGCAGCGTCAATATCTCAGCGCCACGATGACGCTGCTCAATGACGAACACACGTTGAGCATCGCTGGGGACAGCGGTGATAACTACATCGCGATCGCGCAGGATGAGCGCGGGGTGCATGTCATGGCCGATGGCGCTCCGGCTCAGAGTTTCACGGGAATCGTACGGATCTTGGTTTCGACGGGGTTGGGCAACGATGACGTGCGAGTCATTCACGGATTCAATCCGCAGCCCGATCCGCCGGGCGATCAGTGGCGGTCGCTCGATCTGCGAGTGAGCCTGGGGGCGGGTGATGACACGTTCGCGGCCGACATCAAGATCCCTTCGGGAAAGATCACCGTCGGTGTGAATGCTGAGGCCGGCAACGATGCCGTCACGTTCCGAACGGTGATTGATCCGAATGTTCGACCGGAGATGGCTGGAGACGGGAGCGTCCGCGACGTGATGCTGCACGCGAATCTCGGCGATGGCAACGACGTGTTCAACGGCGACCTCGCATTTCCGCCGGACCCCTGCCGACTGAACGTGTTGGGTGGTGGTGGAGCGGACTCGATCAACGCGTTGATCGGCTTGTTGTCGAATGCGACACCCGCCGGAGATGTGAACGGGACGATTGACGTGTCGCTGAATGGTGGCGACGACAACGACGACATTCGGAGTAAGCTCAGCAACGTGACCTTGAACGGACACGCCTTGATCAATCTGCAAGGTGGTGCTGGCAACGACGTCGTTCTGCAGACGTTGGATATGGTTACGGTGAATGCCGGGCTGGATGTCTTTGCCTACGGTGGGGCCGGTGATGACTACGTCGTGCTGTCCAACTCACCCGCTTCGCGAGCGACCACCGAGGTGACGCCGACACTCTTCGCGAACAGCCGTGTGGGGTTGTACCTGCTCGGTGACGCAGGCAACGACCGAGTGATCGGTCTGCTTCAACCCTGCATCATGCCAGCCGGTTCAGTGAGCATGATCTTCAGCGGCGGCAGCGGGAACGACGTCATCAGCGTCCTGCTGGGACTGGAAGCCGGCACGCTGAACCCGCCGTCGGAAACCGATCCCGCTCACGAGCACGATGGCCCCGTCTTCTTGGCGGCGGTCGGAGACGACGGGGACGATCTGCTCAACCTGTCGGTTCGGAATCTCGACCAGTCGATGTCGCCGCTCACCTTGGTGTTGCGAGGCGGACTCGGCAACGACACCGCCGTCGTGACTCCAGGCATCGATGCGAGCGGCTGGACCAACTGACGCGAGTCGTTGCTTTGGTTCCGGCGTGGCACGCCACGGAGGAATTCACAAACCACTGCCGCCCGATGGTCGGTCGGCGAATGTCCGTCAATTTGAGAAGGAAAATACCAT
>SXKJ01000388.1 GCA_005778115.1 Planctomyces sp.
CCCCCGGCGGGCTGAACATTCACGGCAAAACCTTCGCAATCTCCCGGACCAACAACGGCGGAACATGCGTGTCGCGCCAAGCTCCCAAAATCTCTTCGTATTCTGCGCTACACTTCCATCAAGGCAAATTAGCCGGCCGTGTCGCGATGGCTGGCATTGATTGCGAACCCACCAAACCAACGGTATCGTCACTCCCCGTTTCGACCGCCTCCATCCACTTTGCAGAGGGTTTCCGCACATGCGCCGCCAAACTTCCCGCCGCGATTTTATGAAGAACGTGTCCGTCGCCAGTGTCGGCGCGTATGTAGGTCACGGACTCGCGTTTCCTAAGCAAGTTCGCTCCGCCAATGAGGAACTCAACGTCGCCAGTATCGGTGTGGGTGGCAAAGGGGGCGGCGACTCACAACATGCGTCGCAGTTCGGCAATGTCGTCGCCATTTGCGATGTGGACCGGAACACGCTCGACAGCAAAGGGAAGTCCAAAGGCTTTGAGAACGCCGAACGGTTCACCGACTATCGCGAATTGCTCGCCAAGCATGGCAAGAAGATCGACATCGCCACGATCAGCACGCCAGACCACATGCATGCTCCCGCGACGTTGGAAGCCATGCGGTTGGGCATCAGTTGCTACACGCAGAAGCCGCTCACACGCACCATCCACGAAGCGCGGTTGATGGCCACCGTCGCGAAGGAAATGGGCGTCTGCACTCAGATGGGCAACCAGGGAACCGCGTTGGATTCGTCGCGAGAAGCGATCGCCCAGCTTAAGTCGGGCGTGTTGGGAACGCTGAAGGAAGTCTATGCGTGGTCGAATCGCCCCGTCTGGGCTCAAGGCCCCGGACGCCGCATGACCCTGGAGAAGTTCGCCGCTCAGGCGAAGAAGGACGATGCCGAAAACGCCGAGGCAATCGTCGCGAAGAAGAAGGAAGAAATCGCCAAGGCGATGGAACGAATCGATTGGAAGAGCTGGCTGGGCGTGGCTCAAAAGCGCGAATTCTGGCCAGGTATCTATCACACGTTCCAGTGGCGCGGCTGGTGGGACTTCGGCAGCGGAGCCTTGGGCGACATGGCGTGCCATCAACTCACGGTTCCGTTCGCCTCGTGCGGACTGCGCGATCCGATCTCGGTCGTCGCCAAGTCCACCGGTCACGACTTCGACAGCTTTCCGGCCAGCGCGGTCATCAAGTTCGAGTTTCCCGAAACGTCGGAACGCCCCGCGATTCCCTTCTGGTGGTATGACCGCAAGGGGAATAAGCCACCGATGGAAGTCTTCGAGAAGTGGGGCATCACATCGGTGTCTGACAGCGGCGTGATGATCGTCGGCGACAAGGGTGCCTTCTACAGCAGCGACGACTACTGCGGAAAGTACGAACTCAAGGGAGTCGAGAAGGTCAAAGTTGATTACGAGAAGGCCGAGAACAAAGGAAACAACGACCTCAACAACATGTACGAGTTGTTCCGCGCGAAGCGAGCCGGCGAGCCGAAAATCTGCAAGTCGAACTTCGTGGACCGAGCCGGCCCGCTCACTGAGACGATTCTGTTGGGCAACCTCGCGGTGTGGGCCGCCGCCACCGGTGGAGAGAACGGCGCGATGGGTGATTGGGGCGAGAAGGTCGAGTGGGACGCTAAGAACCTCAAGGTCACAAACCTCGCGTCGCTCAAGACCCCGCACGTCGCCGACCTGATCAAGCCGAAGTATCCGGAAGGCTACCGACTGGATTAGTCGTCGTTCGGAATTGAGTTTCGAGGTAGCCACGTTTGTCTGAACGTGGCTACTTTTTTTGGAGCCGAATCCACGACAAAAGGCAACGTTCTGACGGATGATTTTCCCAACTACCCGCGTCTCGTCAGTCGTTTGTGCGAGCAAAACGGTTGGTGGGTTTCCGAATCGCTCAACACCACGCGGTGAAGCCGCAAAGTAGCTGAGTCACTTCATGACTCGAATCGAGACACGGAGAGACTCGGCTACATGCTCTGCGGGCGGACTTCGCAGACGGGCCTTGCCGGAAGCCTTGGCTGAAATATTCGACTTCCAAAATGTAGAGGACCAGCGGCTTGTGGTCCCGGAGCACGGAGACCAGATGACAGGAGTGATCCGACGCGTGGATTTGCGCCAGGAGGACTTGCGAACCCCGGCAATCGGCAACAAGTTGCCGCGCTCTTGCAGGAGATGAGGATCTGATCTCTTACTCCTCTGCCGGCTTTCTTCGTGTCTCATCCAGCGTCTTGCCTTCGGCATTTTTCCATTCGATCCAGCCGTTGGCACTTCGGCGGAGGACGGCACAGGCAGCTCCGCTGGGTGTGCGGAAGAGATAATCTTGGGTGAAGCGGAGTCGGCCATTCTCGGCAGTGACAATGACTCCACCGTCGAAGAGTGGGTGACGAAGGGATTCGATTTGGTCTTTGGCGGACGGGGCGATTTCGGTACGGCCAAGGGAGCCCTGGCGGATGACGAAGCCGTCTTCGACGAGTTCGCCGGTCGCTTCGGCGTCTTTACCTTTAAGGTAATACAACTCGTTCGTGGCGGAGGGCCGGATTACGGGATCGAAGAGCGGATAGCCGAGCGTCGCCACCAGGGTACTCAGCGTGTCGAACACGTCGAGCAGGGCGGCTTCCATTGGTTCGGTGACGAATGATTTACTGGGCGTGTTGCCGTTCTCGACGGCGAAGCGATCCACGCTCTGGGCCTGTTCGAGACAGTACCATTCCAGGTACCGAATGTGGGCTTGAGTGAAACTGTGAGTTCGTGAGATGCCGAGCACTGCGATCTGCCAGAAGTCTTTGTTGGCGTTGTGCTGATCGAGCCGTTTGCGGACGTCCTCGGTCTGGCCAATGTAAACGATCGGTTTTGCGGCCCCTTCGGACTCGCCGAACAGGAATTAGACCGCAGCGTGATCCAGTTCCTCGCGACCTTTGGCCGTGGCGAGGTCACTTCGTGGGATTGCCACCGCCTGCACGATGCGCGTGGTCAACTCTGCCACCCGAATTCCGCGCGGCTCGTCGGTTGGGAGGAAGATTTGGATTGTCTTGGCTTGCTGGGGAATCATGGCGAAATTCCGTGAACTAGGTCGCGGATGTCAGTCGGTAGGCCGTTGGGCAACGAATGAGATTTTGCCCTCAACTGCGTTTTGGTTCTCCGAGCTAGTTCTCGCAGCGTTGGTCTGTTTCAGAAGCGTGCTGGCGAGCTCGTCGGCGGGGTCTTGGGGAACCAGCTTTACCGCAAAAGCTTGCTTGACGCTGCTCTGAAGCAACCGCGGCGTTCGACACAGGCTGTGGTTGATCGCAACCTCCGGGTTCGTGGCCCGCATATGCCAAAGGCGTGAACTCGAATCGTGGCATCAACCATTCATCTATGCGAATAACTCGTGGATCGGCTTCGTTCCGAAATCCACCAGCGGGAACGGTCGGCCGGCGGGGCCGGGGAGGTGAGCTTCCAGGTTGAAGCCGAGGCTGTGGAAGATCGTCGCCACGACCTCACTGGGATTGACCGGACGCTCTGCCGGATAGCCGCCGATCGGATCGCTCTTGCCGATGACTCTTCCGCCTTGAACTCCACCACCAGCGAAGTACATGGACCAGCATTGCGGCCAGTGATCGCGGCCGCCAGCCGGATTCACGCGCGGCGTACGGCCGAATTCGGCGAGGTTGCAGACCATTGTGTTGCTGAGCATACCGCGTTGCTCAAGATCTTCGATGAGCGCGGCGTAACCTTGGTCGTACATCGGGGCCACGATGTCGCGCATACCTTCGATGGATGTGAAGGGCTTCGTGCCGTGGATGTCCCAGGTGATCTCGTCGAAGACGGTGAGAAACGTGTTGACCGTCACGAAGCGCACTCCTGCTTCGATCAACCGCCGAGCCAGCAGGCAACTTTGCCCGAAGCGACTCATTCCGTACTTCTCGCGCACTTCTTTTGGTTCACGAGTCAGATCGAACGCCGCGCGAGCCTGCTCGCTGGTGACTAGCCGGAACGCAGACTCGAAGCTGCTATCAACCAGCTTCGCGTTCTCACTCTTCTCGAAGTTGTTAACCGTGCTATCCACGACTTCGCGCAGCTTGCGGCGGCGGTCGAGTCGCACTTCGCCGATTTGCTTCGGTGGCAGCAAGTCGGGCACTCGAAAATCTTCCTTTGAAGGATCGGCATTCAAAAAGAACGGCGCGTGAGCTTTGCCGAGGAAGCCGCTGTCCTGGCCGTGCGGCAATCCTCCACCGGTGTTGCCCATTGTTTGCGGCATGATGACGTGAGCCGGCAAGTCAGTGCGACGGCCCATCAGATAGCTCGTCACGCAGCCGGCGTGCGGCGTGATGATGCCGCCGGAGAACAGCCGCCCCGTCTGCATCATCTGGTGGCCGGTGTCATGCACGGCGGCCCCGGTGTGATAGCAGCTTCGTACAATAGAAAACTTGTCCGCGATCGCCGCATGCTTCGGGAAGATCTCGCTGATCTGAATCTCTGACGATTTAGTCGCGATTGGCTTGAACGGCCCACGAATCTCAGCAGGAGCATCCGGTTTTGGATCCCACGTTTCGAATTGACTAGGCGCGCCGAGGTTAAAGATCATGATGCAGGAGCGCTCTTCTTTGCCCTTCTCAACCGCCCCGGCCTCTTTCGCCGCGATCGCATCAGCCAGTGTCAGCCCGGTGGCTCCGAGTGCTCCCGCTTGCAAGAAGTCGCGTCGTGTCACTCCATCGCAGGTGTGAGCCGTCCCGTTGCCGGTGAATTGCAGCATGGTGAACTCCGATAAGTAGGTCAGGCTTTCCCGTCTGACTGTTCTTAATGTGACGCGAATCTCGCTTTGGGTTTGCCTGAAAAGGCTGGCCTACGCGCGGCGGATTCTATCATCGGTCGAAATTGGTCACAGCCCGCGCATCAAAAAAGCGAGCGTCGGATACCCGACGCTCGCTTGCTCCATCCCAGTCCGGTGCGACTGGGCGACCCGATTCGGCCTACTCGGCCGTGCATAGCTCTGCGAGAGACACGCCTTCAATCACGACTCCGTTTGGATCGCACAATTCTTCGCGGACGATATTCATGTCCTTGGGAGCCTCAATTCCCAATCTCACCGCGTTGGGGCCGATCCGAACCACTGTGACGACCACCTTGTCGCCAACCATCACCCGCTCACCAACTTTCCTGGAAAGTACCAACATGTTCGAACTCCTTCCTTAGAAACTTCCTTGTTCGACCAAGTCGGCTTGAAGGACGCCTGCCCAGTTCCACCTCGGACGGCTCTTCTCAATCGACTCGACCGCGTCGCCAACCTGACGACGTCGCCGGGATGATAACACCCGCAAAACCAATCCGCCTAGACCAACCGGCAGAATCGGCCGGCTCTTCGGTCGCGGCTTGACCGAGGATCAGTGTGATCAGCAATTCGCCGAGAAAACAGGCCCAAAACCCCCGCGCAAGCGCAAGGCTCGCCAGAACGATCGATCAAGAGGAGTAAGCTCCAGAAAGGCGAACGACGGCAGTGCCATCTCTGCATTGTCGGTGCCTAAGAATTCAGCACAAATCGACTGCCCTGACTTCAGGCATACCGTCGCCGCTTGAAACTTTCTCGCTTCAGTCGGATGCTACGCACCCGCTCGGCATCGGATTGAAATGCCGTGAACGCCACTAAATCGGAGCAGCAGCATGGTTCGCATCGGCCTAATCGGCATTGGTTTTATGGGCATGACCCACTTCGAGGCTTCCACGAAACTGGAATCGGACCACGAAACTGGGTTACGCCAAGCAACCGGCTCAAAACTCGATGGCGGGAAAATCGTCGCCATCGCCACCAGAGATGCCAAGAAGCTGGCCGGCGACTGGACCTCGATTCAAGGCAACTTTGGTCCGCGCGGCAGCCTGATGGACTTGTCCCATGTGAAGGGCTACTCCGATTACCGCCAGTTGCTGGCAGACCCCAATATCGACCTGGTTGATCTCT
Organism: Planctomyces sp.; assembly: GCA_005778115.1. Lineage (GTDB taxonomy): Bacteria > Planctomycetota > Planctomycetia > Planctomycetales > Planctomycetaceae > SXKJ01. The sequence goes on from SXKJ01000388.1 coordinate 5,931, forward strand.
GCCTGCCGACCGATCAACACGAAACCGTCGTGCTCGAAGCTCTCGCGGCAGGCAAGCACGTACTTGTGGAGAAGCCGATCGCGACGGAACTCCCAGCCGCGAACCGTATGGCAGAGGCGGCGAAGAATGCCGGCAAACAGTTATTGGTTGGCCAAGTTCTGCCGTTCTTTCCGGAATTCGCTTTCGCTGCCGAGACAGTTCGTAGTGGCAAGTATGGCAAGTTGCTGGCGGCGCACTTCCGCCGGGTCATCGCTCAGCCAAACTGGTCCAGCGATATGAGCAATTTCCGCAAGCTCGGTGGTTGGGGAGTGGACTTGCACATTCACGACAACCATTTCATCGGACTGTTGTGCGGTGTCCCCAAGCAAGTTTTCTCGCGGGGACTGCTTCAGGAGGGACTCGTCAATCATGTGCATACCAACTACATCTTTGACAATCCGAATCTCGCGGTGACCGCGGTTAGCGGCGGCATCGCAGCCAAAGGACTCGCATTTGGGCACGGCTTTGAGATGTACCTCGAAAACGCCACGATCGTTTATGACGCCGGCACGTATGCCGGTGAATGGGCTGTGAATCGTCCGTTGACATTGATCACGAACGACGGTTTAGCGACTCGACCAGTACTGGCCGGCGGCACGGAATGGTGCTCCGCGTTCACGGCTGAGATGCAAGCCGCCGTGAACAGCATTGTAACCGGCCACGAAGCGGCGGAACTGTCCGGGACGCTCGCGCTCAACGCGCTGCGCCTGTGTGAGGCAGAGCGACAGAGCATCGCCAGCGGTAAGATTATTGATGTCACGTAGACTAGGGCGTCCTGTCTGATGGATATCGGGACTTCTGCCCGCAAAGGAACAATCACAGGCGGGCCGCCTGTGCGACGACACATGGTTGAAAATCTTCCCGTCCGCATTCACAAGCACAAAGCGTTGACCATTGAGGGTTACTCGCGGGCGGCAGTACAGAGTTATTGGCGAGTTCCAGAATTGCGGATCGGTTTTGATCTCGGTGGAGCACCGTGGTCGTTCACTGGGACGCCGACGGTTTTTATCACGCACGCACACCTGGATCACATGGCCGCGCTGCCGGCGTTCGTCGCCAGACGCCGTATGATGAAGATGGAACCGCCGACGATCTACTTACCAGAGTCAGTGCTCGAACCAACCGAACTGCTGCTCAAAGTCTGGCAGCGCCTCGACCGAGGACGTATGAATTGCAAGCTGATCCCCGTCAAAGAGGGCGACACGATCGAGCTTTCGCGTGAGCATCTCGTCACTGCATTCGCGACGAAGCACACGGTCCCATCTCTTGGCTATCTCGTTTGGGAGCGTCGGAAGAAATTGAAGCCGGAATACTTTGGCATGACGCAGGATCAAATTCGTGACGTCCGGCTTTCCGGCAAAGAGGTCGCCTGGGAAGTTCGAACTCCTTTACTCTGCTATACCGGCGACACGTCGCCGGCAGGACTCGATGTCGAACCGAATTTGTTCAACGCGCAAATCCTGATCACTGAGGTGACGTTCTTCCGGCCAGAACACCGCAAGGAAAAGATTCACAAGTTCGGACACATGCACCTCGACGACATCCTCGAACGAGCCGACAAGTTCAAGAACGAACTCCTGATCTTTGGGCACTTCAGCACGCGCTATAACGAGCGGCAGTTTGAGAAAGCGCTACAGCAGCGCCTGCCGGCATCGCTAAAAGACCGAGTCGTCGCTTGGCTGTGAGGCCGACCACACTTCACTTCGACACGATGGAATTTATTCACCGGCCTAGCATAGAACCGTTGCCGACCAGACCTCATTCATCTCTTGGGCCTAGCAATGAAGTTGCTGTGTCCGAAATGCAGTTCTGAATGCGATGTAACGGAACAGGGGCAAAGCACGCTCACCTGTCCCAGTTGTGGGCTGGCGCTCTTTATCAGCACCAGCATTCGCGGCCGGCTCAGTTCAACTCGCTTGGGTCAGGTGAGCCAACTGCCAGAGGCACTCGATCGCAACGGCAATCGCCCTTCGCTCTTACCGCAAACAGTGAGCTACGTCGGCGATGTCTCGCCACAAGATCCAGAATTGGCCCTGGTTCCACAGTTCTTGGGGCATTACGAGATAGTTGAGTTTCTAGGCGCGGGATCTTTCTCGCGAGTTTATCTGGCCAAAGACTCCCAATTGGGTCGACTGGTGGCGCTGAAAGTTCCCAAGACCGAACGATACAACAGCCCTCAGGATCTGACCACGTTTTTGCGAGAAGCGAGAACGATTGCCGGCCTCGATCATCCTGGGATCGTTTCCGTCTATGAGGTTGCCACCGAATCCAACGGGGTGCAGTTCATCGTCATGCAGTATACCTCAACTACCGTCGCCTCCCTCGCAATCGGGAATCTGTGGCTCAAGGAACCTTTGGACTCAAGGTGAAAGTTGGCTAAAGATCGAAAGCCGGCGATGATCATTCCGGTCTGCTGATCGGGTTGGTGTTTTTGATTCGGCGATCGATCTCCTCGAATTCTTAATTCACTGGAGATTGTTCGCATTGCCTTTGGAGGCTTCCGGGAGGATGTTCCCGGGAGCCTCCACTTCGTTGATCGTCGCGTATTCTCGGCATAAACGCGAAGTTCGATCGATGACCGCCATCTCTGACCTCCTCCTTTCACGAAAGGCAACTCATGCGCAAGACATTGCTTCTCATCGTCGTCGCGATCACTGTCGGAGTGACCGTCGGTTTTCAAGCGGCGAAGTTTGGGCCGGTGAATCCCGATCCGAAGGGGCCTCGTCCCATTGAGGCGGTTGATACAGTTTTCATCGAAGATATGACGTGGATGGAAGTCCGTGACGCGATGGCTGCAGGCAAGGACACCGTCATCGTGGCGACTGGCGGGATCGAACAGAACGGGCCATATCTCGTCGCCGGCAAACACAACGTCGTGTTGCGGGGGACGACCGAGGCGATCGCTCGGAAGCTCGGCAACGCGCTAGTCGCGCCGATCATTGGTTTCGTCCCAGAGGGAGACATCGACCCGCCGACGGTTCACATGAAGTATCCCTCGACTGTCAGCTTGACCGAGGACACGTACCGGCGACTGCTGGTCGATGTCTGCTCGTGCTATCGGACTCACGGGTTTAAGCACGTCGTGCTGATTGGCGACAGCGGTGGCAATCAGGACGGCATGAAGGCCGTCGCTGCGGAACTCAATGCCAAGTGGAAGGACGGCAAAACGAAGTTCTCATTCATCCCGGAGTACTACAACTACGGCAGTCTCAAGTCGTGGCTGGAAGAGCGGGGCATTAAACAAACGGACGAGGGCCTGCATGATGACTTTGCGATGGAGGCCATGATGCTCAGTATCGATCCCAGCAGCGTGCGCATGAAGCAGCGAGTTGCCGCGGGCAAGTTCAAGATCAACGGCGTTGATCTTGCGCCGGTGGAAAAGACGGTCGCGCTGGGCAAGCAGATCATCGACTTCCGTGCGGAGATCGCGGTGAAGGAAATTCGGAAAGCCAGCAGCAGAACCGAGTAATCCGCTGGTCCATCCAGAGGCCCGGCGTTTCGTAAGAGCCGGTCTTTTTCACTCGATCAGTGGCCACCATCCGGCGATTGCGGCGGCGAATTGAGCAGAAAATTCGGTTGTGGATGGATTGCCGGAGTCTTTGGCGAAACGAATTTGCGCAACGAGTTCTCGAACTTCGACGAGTGTGAGGAGCAGTTTTGGGTGCATCGGCTTTCGGACGACTCGCATCCTCACGCGGTTTTGTTTACTCGATCACTCTTGTGAGATGGCTTGTCCTGTTTCGAAACCAATCGGCGCTGATTCCATTGTCTTTGAAAACGTCGTTTGAGCGGCCGCGAAATCGGGATCAGTCTTCATCGACTCACCAGACCGCAAGCCATTCAGAGCGGTATAAACTCATCACCGTCGACCTTGGGGGCGTTGCCTTCTGGTTTCCCAGGGACGTCCGGCTTGGCAGCCTTGGCCGCTTCCTGCCTTGCGGCTTCACGTCTGTTGGCCTCGATTCTCGCCGCCTCGGCTTTGGCAACTTCCAGTCTGGCGGCTCGAATTCTGGCTGCCTCGGCTTTTTCGGCTTCGCGTTTTTCGGCTTCGCGTCTTTCGCTTTCGATTCGGTAAGCTTCGAGGTGTGGCGTTTCGCGTCTAGCGGTTTCTCGTTTGGCGACTTCGCGTCGCTCGGCCTCAGATTTTTCCGCTTCGCGTTTTTCGGCGGCGAGCCTGGCGGCTTCGGCTTTCGCGGCTTCAATTTTTTCGACCTCAACTCTGGCGGCTTCGACTTTGGCGGCCTCCTGCCGGTGATAGGGATTGATCACAGTGCTGCCGCCGCGCGGAATTCTGGAGATCTCAATTCTCTTGGCTTCACGCTTCGCGGCTTCAATTCTCGCAGCTTCAACCCGCTCAGCTTCTAGCCTCTCGGCTTCGAGTCTGGCGGCGTCCATGATCTCGGCCTTTATCTTCTCCTCTGCAATTCTCTCAGCTTCAAGCCTCTCGGCTTTGATCTTCTCTGCCTTCGCTCGCTCGGCATCGATTCGCTCGGCCTCAAGTCGCTTGGCTTCGCGTCGCTCGGCTTTAGTGCGTTCAGCTTCACGTCGCTCGGCTTCAAGGCGTTCGGCTTCAAGGCGTTCGGCTTCAAGGCGTTCGGCTTCGCGTCTCGCAGCCTCAAGACGTTCAGCTTCGCGTCTCGCGGCTTCAATGCGTTCCGCTTCACGTCGCTCTGCTTCAATGCGTTCAGCTTCGCGTCTCGCGGCTTCAAGTCGCTCGGCCTCAAGTCGCTCGGCTTCAAGTCGCTCGGCTTCAAGTCGCTCGGCTTCAAGTCGCTCGGCTTCAAGTCGCTCGGCTTCAAGTCGCTCGGCTTCAAGTCGCTCGGCTTCAAGTCGCTCGGCTTCAAGTCGCTAGGCTTCAAGTCGCTCG
>SXKJ01000389.1 GCA_005778115.1 Planctomyces sp.
GCCCCCCGGTGGTCAGGTTGTCCTCAGAAGACCGGGGGGCTGACGCCGCCCCGCTCGCCTTCGCTTCAATTGTTCCCCGCCGCGCCGCGACAGCCAGAGCCGCGCCGTAGTGCAAAGGCCCGCGTCCATCGAGACAAGCTCGAACGGGGGAAATGACATCCGCCTCCGCATCTCGCAACCGCTCGGTACGGTTACTTGTTGGTGAGCGATGCCAGGTGGATTGCCGAGGCACCGCCAAACTCAAATCTGAGATCTCAAATCTTCCTCTCGGCCGGTCGTCGATCGCCCGCGGCGAACCCTCTCCCGCGCTCGGCGTGGGTCTCCCGACCCCGCCGCTGCGCTGGACCGCAGGGGTTTGAACGCTGCCGTGCGTCTGGAAATACCACCCACGGAACAGCATCGCCACGACGACGATCCCCAACAACGACGCCCGAGACCGAGCGAACAGCCACATCAGCAAGGGCAGAAGAAGATAGAAGTGCAACTCGACTGCAATCGAACAACCGCCGTTCGGCAGCGTCGGCAGCCACAGTCCCCGCCACAGGAAGAGGCCGTAATCCGTTATGGATTCGCCGGCTCGGACACGTTGAAAACCGATCACGGATAGCACCAACAGAAGCAGTGGCGCTAACCGCAGGATGCGATTCCAGAGGAATGCTGAGTAGTCAATCTGCCGGCCAGCCAGCAGTTTGGCAAATAAGTAGCCGCTCAGCGTCATGAACAGCGACACGCCCGTGTGCCCTTCGTCGAGCGGTGCGAAGACGAAAAGGGCCGGCACATAGCGAAACGAAACCGGCGAGCCGTTCGTGGTGTGCGTGAAGTGCCAGGTAAAGACCAGGAACGCCGCCAACGCGCGGATGTGATCGAGGGCCACGTAATGCTCGCCGGAAGAGGCTTTCATGGACCTCATCCTTTGCATCCGACGTGCCAGACTCGGTGGTGTTACGGCCGAGATGACGTAGGGTCGCGCCAAAATCATCTTTGCCTTCACGACTTTGGGATGAGCGGAAGCCAAGCCAATTGTCCTCACGGATGATTGGGTTGGTTTCGCAAACCAGGCTACTCCCATGCGGATTCTGGAGTGGGAACCTCGGAGATCGGTGCTCTCACCGTTCTGAGGAATTGTTACTCGCGGAGCTGCGGCTCTGCAAACTAGCGTCCTCCCTTTCGGGCTCTGGAATGCAGTCTCCGATTTGCTCCACAAGCGGCATCGTCATCGGGCTGGGGAGTCGTCCTCTCCAGCCCGACCGACGGGCTGACTCAACCCAAGAGACAGGTGAATCATGAAAACGATGTGGACCAGATTTTGGCAAGATGAAGCGGGGTTCGTGATTTCCACGGAGCTGATCTTCGTCGCGACGATCGTCGTGATTGGCATGGTCACGGGCTTAACGACCGTGCGCGATCAAGTGTCGTTGGAGTTGGCGGACGTCGCCGACGCGGTTTCGGAATTAGATCAGTCCTTCTCGTACGCGGCGGTGACGGCGACGGTCGGCAGTGTGGCCGGCTCCACGTTCAACGATCAGCCCGACTTCTGTGAACAGGTCGGGGCCGGCGCGGATTAAAACGGAACTGCGGGAACGCAATGTCTCGTCATCAACGGCATCGCGGGAACGGGCGAGCAATAAACAGCAGGGCGGCTTAGAGGCGTAGCCGAACTCATGAGAGTTCGGACGGAAGTCTCACGACTTCCGCTACAGGAATAAGTTCGGATGAGGAGTGATGTCATGTGGCTGCACGAACTGTGGAACGATGAATCGGGCGTGTTAGACGTTTCGTCGTACATCTTCTTCGTCACGGTGATTTGCCTGGGGACGTTGTGCGGCTGGGTCACGATTCGCGACCAGGTGACTCAGGAGTTGGGGGACTTGTCGGTCGCGATGCAAAACATCGATCAACCATTTTCGTTGAACTACACGCTGGGCACGCTCGTGGTCTCGGCGTCGTTCATCGACAACGACGCCGGCGACGGCGTCGCGGGCGCGGCACCCGCGGGTTTGGCCCTGAATGTGCCGGGAGCAGGGGAAGATTGAAGATTGGCTAATGGCTATTGGTGATTCACCAATGACCAATGACCAATGACCATTTCCGTCCAATAGAACAAAGAGAACCATCATGGCAAAAGTCAGTTCGGGAACAATGACCGTCACGGTCTTCGCCGCCTTGGTTGGCCTGGGTGGTGCGTTTGTGGTTCGTCAAACGCTGCTGCGTCCGGCTCCCGTGGAGGCCGAGGCTCCGGTGGCGAGACCAGCTCCGGTGATCGTGCCGCTGGCGGCGATGGACTTGCAGCCTGGGCGCAAGCTGACGCTCAATGACATCGCGCCGCAGAGGTTGACTCAAGAAGAGTTCAAGAAGAGCGAGTTCCGCAAGCTCACCTTCCTGGGCAACACGATGCAGATTCAGGGGCGGACGCTTCGCAAGTCGGTCCCCGCCGGGCGTCCGTTCCAGCCGGACGACTTCTTCCCGGACGGAGCTGGCCCAGACATCGCCGACCGGCTGCAAGCCGGATATCGCACGGTGACCGTGCCGATCGAGAGTGTCGGCTCCGTCAATGGCTTCGCGGTGCCTGATTCGGTTGTGGACGTGCTCTTCCGAGCGAGACCGGAAGGGGTTTGGCCCGCCGTGACGCTGACGCTGCTGGAGCGGATCGAAGTCTTGGCTTTCAATGTCAACACAACGCAGGGCCTGCGGGATCAGTCCGCAACTCCCGCCAGTACGGCAACGGTGACGCTCGCGGTGACTCCGCAGCAAGCGAAGATCCTGAAGGTTGTCGAGGGGCGTGGCGACATGTCGCTGACTCTGCGAAATCCGAAAGACGATTTCCAATTCGCGCCGGTCGAAGTCGGTGGGGGCATGCGGCCTGATCTCCACAAGAAATCGTCCGATCTCGCGCCGGTCCCCGAGGAAGAGTTTCAGACCGTTCCGTCGCGACATGTCAACGAGGCGAAACCGGCAACATTCAGCACGACTCCACCGACGAAGTTTGTCGTTGATGAGAATGCGGATGATGACCAGATTGCCGCGGCCCTGGTCGGATCAATCGCCAAAGCGGATCGTGATCTCGCCGACGGTCGAGTGGACCGCTTTGTAGGCAACGCCAGCGAGCGGCTGACGCTCGACGATTTGCTGGGCGTCAAGCCGGCTCCCAAGAGGCGAGTCATGGAGGTTTATCTCGGACCGCAGCGTACCGTGATCAACTTCGATGATCCCACGCACGACCTCAACGCGGATGCTCAGATTCGGACACCGATCGTGGGAAATCCGGCAACGCAGCCCAACATGAATACCGCTCAAACACAGTTTCAACGTTAGGTGGAACCGCATTGATCTCTAAGTAGTCACGCTTGCCAAGAGCGTGGGAGACGCTGCGGATAACCCACGCTCTCGGCGAGCGTGGCGACAAAAACAGTTCGTAGGACGGATTGTGCCGTTCATTCAATCTCGAGCAATGATGGTGGACCTTCCTGGTGTGTCGGCAGACGTCGACACGGACTCGAACGTCGCCGCCGCGGAGCTGGAGTACCAGCGACTGAAGGTTCGCATTCACGAGAAACTCGTGGATTCTTTGGATCTAAGCTTGCTGGCTCATGTCTCCGAACAAGAGTTGTCCGGCGAGGTCAAAACTCTGGCGGCGGAATTGGTCGCCGAAGAAGTTCCAAAGACCGACATGGCTCTGCGCGAGCGACTCGAAGCAGAGATGCTCGACGAAGTCTTCGGGCTTGGTCCGCTGGAACCGCTGATGCGTGACGACACGATCAGCGACATTCTGGTCAACTCATCGTCGGAGGTTTTCCTGGAACGGCGTGGGCGACTGGAACCGGCCGGAGTGTTGTTCGCCGACGAGAAGCATCTGATGCGAATCATCCAGCGGATCGTTTCGCGAGTCGGACGCCGCATCGACGAAGTCAGCCCAATGGTCGATGCACGGCTGCCAGATGGCTCGCGTGTCAACGCCGTCATTCGACCGCTGGCGCTCAACGGCCCGACGCTGTCGATTCGCCGCTTCGGCCGCCATCCGCTGCAAATCGAAGATTTGATCGAGAAGCATTCGATTGAGACGGAGATCGTCGAGTTTCTGGCCGCCGCGATCGACGCGCGAGTTAGTTTCCTGATCTCCGGCGGAACCGGTGCCGGAAAGACGACGATGCTCAATGCCCTGGCCAAGTTCATTCCGCATGACGAACGGCTGGTCACAATTGAAGACTCGGCCGAGTTGCAGTTGCAGCATCGGCACGTCATTCGGTTGGAGACCCGCTCTCCCAACAACGAAGGGACTGGCGAGATCACGCAACGCTCACTGGTTCGCAATGCTCTGCGCATGCGTCCCGATCGCATCATCATCGGCGAAGTTCGCGGCTCGGAAGCGATCGACATGCTGCAAGCGA
>SXKJ01000390.1 GCA_005778115.1 Planctomyces sp.
GGCTCCGTGGTCAGCAGCCGAAACAGAGTACAACCCAGGCTGTACAGGTCGGCTCGAATATCGACGGCGTGCGTGTCGGCCAGTTGTTCGGGAGCGATGTAGTCCAACGTCCCCATCACCTGCCCGGTCGATGTCAGCTCCGCCCCCGGTTGATCGCCGTGCAGCAGCGCGAGTCCGAGGTCGAGGATTTAGACGTGGCCGACGCTGCCAGCGTCGGATCGGACGCTGGCAGCGTCCGCCACGGGGTTACTGAGCAGCAGATTGCTCGGCTTGATGTCGCGATGCACGAGGCCATGCTCGAAGGCATGTTGCAGGCCGAGCGCCGTCTGCCGCATCAACTCGCAGGCATCGGCGATCGGGAACTGGCCGACTTTCTTGGACAACTCGGCCAACTCGATCCCCGCGACGTACTCCATGACGAGGTAATGCGTGCCGGCTTCCTCGCCCGCATCGAGTGCCTCGATGATGTGCGGATGCTTCAACGCTCCGACCGCTTCCATCTCGCGATGGAACCGCGCGACGGCGGCCACGCCGGAAGTTTTCTCCTGCGGCAACAACTTCACCGCGACGAACTTCTTCAGCCGAGTGTGCTTCGCCTTCCAAACCGAACCCATGCCTCCCTGGCCGAGCAGTTCCAGCAACTCGTAATCGCGAATGCGGTGGCCCGGCTGAACGACGAACGTCGTTGAAGGCTGCGATGTTGATTTCCGCGAGCCGGAATCGGTGATCGCATCGCCGTGACTGCTGTTACGCGTGGCCGCGCCAAGACTTTCGTCCTTCGGCAGCTTGTCCGAATCCGATTGCGAGTTTTGAGCGGAAGGGGTCATCCCGAGCCTCAATTGGAACCCTGGCGAGACCGCGACCGTCTACTGCGGCTGTTGCATTCAGCCACCACCAGATTGATCCTCATCGGTGACGACGGGCTGGCTTTGCAATTCGGAAAACATCCACAGACACTGGCGGCTAGGTTATGGTCCGACAGTCAGAAGTAGGTCAGCCTTTCTAGGCTGACGGTCTGGTGAGTCGGTGCCGTTTTGGCCGATCAGGTCAGGCTAGAAAGCCTGACCTACGATTTGCGCGACAGTGCTCAGACCGATTGATCATTCTTCTCTGAAAGGTTGTGCGATGCTGCTCCCGATTCGACGCCGTGAGTTTCTGAAAGCTTCTGCCGCACTGGCGGCTGCTGGATTGGTTGGGGCGTTGGCGAAGGCCGATGACAAGAAGCCGTTGTTTGAGATCTCGCTGGCTGAGTGGTCGTTGCATCGCACGATCAAGGAAGGCAAGCTCGATAATCTCGACTTCGCGAAGGCGGCCAAGCACGACTACGGCATCCATGCGATCGAGTTCGTCAATCAGTTCTTCAAAGACAAAGCGAAGAACACCGAGTACCTCACGGAACTCAAAAAGCGGGCGGATGGTGAGGGGGTGAAGATGCTGCTCATCATGTGTGACGGCGAAGGGGCGCTGGGCGATGCCGATGAGAAGAAGCGGCAGACGGCGGTCGAAAATCACTTCAAGTGGGTCGAGGCGGCGAAGTTTCTCGGCTGTCATTCGATCCGCGTGAATGCTCAGAGCAGCGGCAGCTATGACGAACAAGTCGAACGCGCGGCTGACGGGCTGCGAAAGCTTTCCGAGTTCGGTGATCAGCATGGGCTGAACGTGATCGTCGAGAATCACGGCGGGCTGTCGTCCAACGGCGAATGGTTGGCCAAGGTGATGAAGAAGGTCGATCACAAACGCTGTGGCACGCTGCCGGACTTTGGAAACTTCCGCGTCAGCAAGGACGAAATGTATGACCGCTACAAAGGGGTGACCGAGTTGATGCCGTTCGCAAAGGCGGTCAGCGCGAAGTCGCATGACTTCAATGAGGCGGGTGATGAAACTCAGACCGATTACCTGAAGATGATGAAGATCGTGCTGGCGGCGGGTTACCACGGCTATCTTGGCATCGAGTACGAAGGTGGTAAGCTCAGCGAACCTGAAGGGATCAAGGCGACGAAGAAGTTGCTCGAACGAGTGCGGACTGAGTTGTCGAAGGCGTAGCGCGGTGACGCCGCTTTGTGGCAAGACGCTCCGCGTCGTGAATCGCGACGCGGAGCGTTGCGCCACAATCTTGTAGATAGATCGCCTTCGGCGTTAACGATGTAGGGTGACATGATGGCTGGTTTGCAGATTGCCTGTCCGCAGTGTGGTAAGACGCTCAAGCTGCCGGATCGCAGCTTGTTGGGCAGAAAAGGGAAGTGCGCGAAGTGCAAACATCAGTTCGTGATGACGGAGTCTGCGGTCGAGAACGAAGAGCCGGAGACGGAGTCGCTTGACGTCGACGACTTGTACGACGAGCTGCATCAGATCGAGCAACGTCGTTTGTCGGCCGATCCCGATGAAGTGCAAATGGAGATCGCGGAACCAACGCGAGGTCAAGCTGCGGCCGGGACGGGTGCTCGTTGGGTGCCGGATGCTTCGCCGAATGCCGATGCCACGCCGTCCGCTCCAGCAGCGGTGCCTCCCGGTTATCCGTACCCGGTGCCGATGCAACCGCAGATGCCGATGGCTCCGCAGCAGTGGGCGGTGCCTCCGGGGTATGCGGTTCCGCCGGGATATCCACCGGGGTATGTCGTCGCATATCCGCCGCAGCCAGGCATGCCGTATCCGGTGGCTCCGGGTTATGCGCCGATGCCTTATGGGATGCCGCAGTATGCCGCCCCTCCGATGATGGCTCCGCCGCAGCCCGCGGCACCGCCTCCGTCCGCACCGGTCGCCAACGCCAATCCCTTCGCAGCGTTTGGCGAGCCTGAGTCGAGCCCCAGCGCGCTGCCACCGGAATCTGAGATGTTTGCGGAACGTCCGCTCGCTTCCTCGAAAGCCAAGTCGAAATCGAAAAAGAAACAGAAGGCGAAGCAGACGCAATTGGCGGCGATCGTCGCAGTCGGCCTGCTGATTGTGGGAGGCATCGCATTCGCGACGCTGGGGGGCCGATCGGGAGCGACCGGGAAATCGAAGGGCAAAGTGGTCGCACAAAACAACGAGTCAACGGATGAGGGGGGCGGTGTCGAAGCTCCTAAGTGGGAGTCGCCGTTGCCGGTCATTCCGACCAAAGGCGATCCGATTAGCTTGATCTGCATGCCCTACGGTGTGAGCGCCGTCGTGCATCTGCGGCCTGCGGATCTCTGGTCGAAGAATCCCAAGCGGGAAGAGTTCCGATTCTGTTTTGGGCCGTTGGGGGAATGGCTCGAAGCGCAGATCAAAACGCTGTGCAATCACGACCCGACGGCCATTGACGAGCTGACGATTGGGCTCATTCCCGGTGTCGTCAGCGAACCGATGCAAGTTTGCGCCGTCGTCCGGCTCAAGCAGGAGGCGCAGAAGACGGAACTCATCAAGGTCTTTCGAGAACTGAAAGCCGAACTCAATGAGGGTGAGGGTGACTACCCCGTCTATGAGTCGGACAAGTATGCCTACGTCATGAAAGGCTTGCAGACGTTTGCGTTTTGTCCGCGTGCCCGGCAGTCCGAAATGGTGGAGGCGATCAATCGTCCGAACGCGCAAGGGCCGGGGCTGGAAGCGCTCATTAAGAAGACGGATCGGCAGCGGCAGATTGTGATCATGTTCGATCCCACGACGATGGCCGCTCACGCACAGTTCATTCTGCCGACGGAATTGCATCGCGTGGCCGATCGGGCCATCGAATTCTTTGAGCCCAAGCAGATTGAGTCAGTCGCCTGGAGCGTGCATGTCACGGATGACAAGCTTCATTCCGAGATTCTGGCTCGCAATCGGACTTCCGTGGCGAAGACCACGCTGCAAACCGATTTGAGCAAGCGGCTCAACAAGCTGCCGCGTGATTTGCAGGAGACGATTCGCGGTTACATGGACCCCAAGCAGGTCGGCCCGCGTGAGATCATCGGGCGGTTCCCGATCATGACCAAGGTCTTTGCGATGGCCACGCACGGCACGTCCGGAGATCGTTATGCCTCGCTGACGACATCGTTGCCTGTCAATGCGGCTCCGAATCTCGCGATCGGCGCGTTGCTGACATGGGACGAGTCCACTCGGACCGACTTCAACAAAGCAGCCAGTAACACGGCACCGAAAGAGACTGCCACGAAGCTGCCCGACCTCGTTGCCGACCGGCTCAAGCAGATTAAGTGCGAGATCGAATACGAACGCGAACCGTTGCAGGGATACATCCAATTCGTCGCCGACGAGTGCAAGGTCACCATCGATATCGATGGCGACGCGCTGAAGGCTGCTGGTTACACCAAGAACATGCCGCAGAAGTTCTCGTTGGGCAAAGTCACCGGTTTGGAAGCGATCGGGGTGATCCTGAAAAAGTACCAAACGGAAAAAGTTCCGATGGTGCTGGTCATCGACGAAGGGAAGAAAGTCGCGATCCTCACCACCAAAGACTTCGCCGAAAAAGACAATCTCAAGGTCTACCCGGTGCCGTAAGGATCTGATGTCCCGTCTGGCGAGCGTGGCTCCGCTGTGACCATAATCCGCACCTTCGATTGTTGATGACACAATCGTTGTCGGGACGCGAGCAAAGCAGACGAGTCATTCCGCGACTCGAATCGAGTCACGGAATGACTCGTCTATTTTGCGGCTTCGCGGCCCTGCAACTTTGGTGAGTTTCCTGGCGTGGGGTTCTCCGGATGGCTCTCTTGCGACATTGGCGAACGGCGGCTCTGGCCGTGTTGATTTTGTTTGCGCTCGGGACCGGTTGTTGGCTGAGTTGGGCGGCTGAGGAGAAAGCGACCTCGCCCGTCGTGGCGTCCGCGAACAAGTCTGAGCCAGTGTCGGATGAACGTTGGTGGTCCTTGCGTCCGCTGGTGCGACCGCCTGTGCCGGATCTCAAATCTCAAATCTCAGAGTTCAAATTTCAGATCCGAAATCCAATCGACAACTTCGTCCTTCAAAAGCTCTCGTCGCAGAACTTGATTCCTTCTCCGCTCGCGGATCGTCGCACGTTGATTCGGCGAGTCACCTTTGATTTGTTGGGTATGCCGCCGACTCTGGACGAGGTGGACGAGTTCGTCGCCGATCCGCGTGAAGACGCTTACGAGCGACTGGTGGATCGACTGCTGGCCAGTCCGCACTTCGGAGAACGCTGGGCGCGGCATTGGATGGACGTGGTTCACTACGCCGAGTCTCATGGTCACGACCAGGATCGGCCGAGGCCGACGGCATGGCCCTATCGCGATTACTTGATTCGCGCGTTCAACGACGACAAGCCGTATTCACAATTCGTGGCGGAGCAAGTGGCCGGTGACACGCTCTTCCCAGATGACCCACACGCTGTCGTCGCCACCGGGTTCCTCGCGACCGGGCCGTTTGACGAAAGCTCGTTGCAAAGCATTCAAGACGACACCGACGACCGCCGCATCGCGCAATACCTCGACCGCGACGACATGGTCACGACGGTGATGAGCACGTTTGTCAGCACGACGGTGCATTGTGCTCGTTGCCACGATCATCTGTTCGACCCGATCACTCAGGCGGACTACTACGCTCTGCAAGCGGTCTTCGCGGGTGTCGACAAAGGGGAGCGAACCTACGACGCCGATCCGGAAGTTGGCCGCCGTCGGCATGCGTTGCGAGCTGAATTGGCGCGACTTCGCGGACTTAAAGGACAGGCGGATTCATCGCTATTGATGTCTGCGGCTCAGGAAGTCGCGGCCGTATGGGAGGCCAGACAGGCGGCGATGCCGTCGGTATGGCAAACGCTCGAACCGGTCGAGGTGAAGTCGGCGGAGGGATCGACGCTCATCAAGCAGCCGGATGGCTCGGTGCTCGCCAGCGAGAAGCGGCCGGAGAAAGACACCTACACGTTGACCTATCACACTCCACTGCGCGGCATCACTGCGCTGCGGCTTGAAGTGTTGGCGGATGATTCGCTGTCGAAACACGGCCCCGGCCGGCAGGACAACGGGAACCTGCATCTGAGCGAGTTCAAAGTCTTCGCGACTCCCGACGGACAAACACTCGCGGCCGACGCCAAGCCGCTCGTGCTTAAGAATCCGCGAGCCGATTTCAATCAGGACGGTTGGACGATCACGCACACGATTGACGGCAATCCGGGAACGGCTTGGGGGATCTATCCGCGCGTTGGTGAGGATCATCGCGCGGTCTATGAAATCGCACAGCCCGTGACGTTTGAGGGCGGGTCGGTGCTGACCGTGGTGCTCGAACAGCTTCACGGTGGTGGGCACTTGATTGGCCGGCCGAGAATCTCCGTGACGACGGCGACGGAATCTTTGGCGTTGGACGGCGAACTCATCCCCGCCGAGATCGCTGCGATTTTGAAGAAGACGACCGCCGAGCGGAGCGACCTCGAACGAGCGGAATTGGCTCGATACGTTCGGCAATCGCAGGTCGAGCGAGATTTGGTCGCGCTGCCGGCTCCGCAGATGATTTTCGCGGCGTCGGGCGAGATGAAGTCGGATGCACTCATGCCGCCGACTAAGCGGCCGGTGCGGATGGTGCATCTGCTGAGTCGTGGCGATATCAAGCAGGCGAAGGAGGTCGCTCAGGCGGGATCGCTGGAATGTGTCGAAGGACTCGCCGCGCGGTTTGAATTGGCGAATGCCGCGGATGAGGCCGCTCGCCGAGCGGCTCTCGCAGACTGGTTGACCGACCGCCGCAACGTGTTGACGTGGCGCAGCATCGCCAATCGAATCTGGCATCACCACTTCGGCCGCGGCTTGTGCGACACACCGAATGATCTCGGCCAGATGGGTTCAAAGCCGTCGCATCCTGAGTTGCTGGATTGGCTGGCGGCCGAGTTCGTAGTTCCGCCATTAGGCGGCCAGTCGTCGACACCAGTTGGCCAACAAGAGGACCGCCTAAAGGCGGAACTACAAACTCTCAAGCGACTGCATCGCCTGATCGTCACCAGCGCGACGTACCGGCAGTCATCGCAAGCGAACGAACACAACGCGGCGATCGACGGAGACAATCGGTTCTTGTGGCGAATGAATCGGACTCGGCTGGATGCCGAGTCGGTGCGCGATGCGTTGATCGCGACGACCGGCAAGCTGGATCGCCGCATGGGAGGCGAATCGGTCAAGCAGTTCATTCAGACGGCAGGCATTCATGTGACTCCGAACGTCGATTACGCCAACTTCGATCCCGATCGTCCTGAGAACGGACGGCGCAGCGTGTATCGCTTCATCTTCCGCACGCTTCCCGATCCGCTGATGGAGTCGCTCGACGTCGCCGATTCATCGCAGCTCACGGCGGTCCGAAATTCGTCGGTCACGGCGTTGCAGGCGCTGTCGATGCTCAACAACCCGTTCGTGGTCCGCCAAAGCGAACACCTCGCCGCGCGAGCTTCACAGACAAGTGGCGATTTGGAACGCCAACTCTCCGCGGCCATTCGACTCGTGCTGCAACGCGAGCCCAATGATCGCGAGCAAACTGTGCTGACCAACTATGCTCGCCAACACGGTCTGCCGAATGCCTGCCGCGTGTTGCTTAACTGCAACGAGTTTTTGTTTGTCGATTAGTTTTCACGATCTCGGTCGTTCCGATTGTTCGGGCAAAGATCCCGGTTCAAGACTTCCTGGATTGATCGGCTGCTTGACACCCCGCACGCATCCAGGGAAGCTGTTCCGATCCTGCCTGTGATGAAGTCTCCCTCCTGAAACCATCCCGCCTGGAGAACCTCCGGTTTTGAGCCGCTTTGAGCGGCGTCCGCTTTCCCGGAAAGGAATGCTCATGACTCACTTTGCTGTGCGTTCGTTGATGGCCTGTCTCGTGGCCTTGTCGTTGGTGAATCTGGTTGCGGTGCGAGCGTCGGCATTTGCTCCGCCGACTGAGGAGCAACTCAATCAATTCAAGGCTCAGGCGGATGAGGCCAAGGCACGTAAAGACGCCGCGGCAACGCAGCTCAAAGGAGTGCAAGATAAGTCAAAGACGCTCTCAGATGAGATCGCCAAGCTGAAGACCTCTCTTACAATGGCGATGACGGCGCTCAAGTCCAGCGAAGAAAAACTGAAGCCAGCTCAGGAAGCAGCGACCAAGGCGGAAGCGGCCAAGGTGGCGGCAGCCAAGTTGTTCACGGATGCGAAGACCGCCTCCGACGCCGCGGCAAAGCTCGCGGAAGAAGCACTCAAGAAGACGAAGGACGAGGAAGCAAAATCCACGGTGGCGACGAAGGCTGCCGCCGATGCGGTCGCGCTGGTGACGACGACGACGCAGACCATCGAAGTCTCCAAGAAGACGATTACCGATGCGACGGCCGGGCTGACGAAGCTCGACACCGATGTGAAAGCGTTCCAGCCGGAAGTGCAGAAAGCGGCCGAGGCACTGGCAGCGGTCAACACCGAATGGGTCACGAAGCAACGAGTGGTCGAAGGCGGGTTGATTGAGTTGGGACGCATGGTGTCGTTTTCCCACTCGGTCGCGCCGATCTTCGCGAAGCGGTGCTTGGCGTGTCACAACGCTCGTACGGCAAAGGGGCGGTACAACATGGAAACTTTCGCCGCGGTCCTCAAAGGGGGCGAAAGCGGCGAAGCGGTCAAGGCAGGAGATGCGAAGTCGAATCTGCTGGCGGTGCTCAAGGATGGTTCGATGCCCAAGGACGCCGATCCGCTCAAGCCTGAGCAGATTGCGATCATCGAAAAGTGGATCGCGACCGGCGCGAACTTGAATGCCGGTTTTGAACCGAATTCGCCACTGATCCGCATCATCCCGAAGGAAGTGCAGCCTCCTGCTCCGGAGAAGTACCCCGTGCCGGTGCCGATCACGGCGGTCGCGTTCAACCCAGCCGGATCGCTGTTGGCGACATCGGGCTATCACGAAGTTGTGTTGTGGAATCCGGCCGACGGCGCGGTTGTGCGGCGCATCGGCAACGTGGCCGAGCGAGTCTATGACCTTGAATTCAGCGCGGATGGCAAGACGTTGTATGTGGCGTCCGGGACTCCGGCACAAATTGGTGAGGTGAAGGCTTTCAATGTCGAGAACGGCCAATTGCTAGGAGATTGGGTCAGCACCGATGACGCCGTCTTCGCGATTGCTCTCAGTCCAGACGGAACAAAGCTGGCCAGCGCCGGAGCCGACCGAGCCATTCGCGTGTTCGAGGTGCCGTCGGGCAAGGAATTGCTCGCGATTGAAGATCACGCGGACTGGGTCATGGACATCGCTTGGTCGCCCGATGGGACGAAGCTCGCCTCGGCCAGTCGCGATAAGACGGCGAAGGTCTTCGATCTCAAGACGGGTGACTCGCTCGTGACGTTCAACGCTCACGGTCAGCCGGTGTTTGGCGTCGGCTTCTCACCCGACGGAGCGCAAGTCATCAGCAGCGGAGCCGACAAACAGATTCGCATTTGGAACGTCAGCGACGCCGCTGCCGTTCGGGCGATTGGCGGCTTCGGCGGCGATGTGTTTCGCATCGTGACCACGAAGGAAGGGTTGATCTACTCCAGCAGTGCGGACAAGACGGCACGCATCCACAAGTTCGCG
Source organism: Planctomyces sp. (assembly GCA_005778115.1). Classification (GTDB taxonomy): domain Bacteria; phylum Planctomycetota; class Planctomycetia; order Planctomycetales; family Planctomycetaceae; genus SXKJ01. The sequence goes on from SXKJ01000390.1 coordinate 9,463, forward strand.
GACGCCGGCCAAGTATTCTCGCTGCCAGGTCACACCGACTGGGTCTATTCGGTGGCATTCAACGCGGCGAGCAAGCGGGTCGCTGCCGGCAGCTACACCGGCGAGGTGCGACTCTGGAACACCGACGACGGCAAAGAAGTGAAGCTGATCATCGCTGCTCCGGGCTATGCCCCACCGGTTGCGGCCGCAAAGTAAACGGTCGAGTACCTCGAGCCGTTGCGGAAATAGAACCGCATTCGTCAGGAAGCAGTTGCAGGTTTGCGAAAAGAACTGCTGCCTGACGGACGCGGGTTCAACCAATCACAATATTTCGATTTTGTTGCGCGGCTATTGCAAATCGAAACAGGCCGCCTCGTCGCTGTTGCGGACGAGCAACCGACCGCGTGAGAGCACCGGATGATTCCAGGTCTTTCCGTCGATCGCGTGAAACCGAGCCAATTCTCCCGGCGTTTCCGGTGTTGCTGGGACAAGAACGACGTCACCGGTTTCGGACAATATCAATAGCTTGTCTTCCACCAACTGCATTTGGCCGTAACCGAAGCGTCCTTGCTTCCAACGTCGCTGACCGCTTTTCAGGTCCAGGCACGTCAGAAGTCCCTCATCCAGTCCGTAGACGTTGTCGCCGAGCCGAACCGCCCCATTGAACTTCAACTTGAATTGCTTGGATGACCACGTGGAGCTTGCCGACCAATTTGCGTCACCGGCTGTCAGATTCAACAGCGTACTTCCCAGCCCATAGCCCGAACCGATCAAGACCGACCGCTCATCAATCACGAGCGGTTGAATCGCATTGATCTCCGGCGTGTTGATCCAGTCGAAACTCCACAACCGCTTTCCAGTTGCCGGGAGTAATGCGATGAGGCCCTGGGCATCGAAGACCAAAACCTGCCGCTCTCCAAGCAGCGTCGCGAGTTGTGGTGAGCTGTAGCTTCCCCGGCGACCTTCAACAGCCCACACCTTCTCGCCATTGTCACGGCGATACGCGATGACCGACGAATTGTTCGCGCGGCTGGCGGCGTTGTTGTTACCCGGAGTGACAATCACCAAGTCATCGACGATCAGCGGAGAACCAGCCTGTCCCCATTCCAGATTTGGCGAAACGGCATCTTCGAGCGTATTGCGCGACCACACGCGCTGCCCGGTCGCTGCGTCGAGGCAATTGAGGATCCCCGTGGCTCCTTGCGTGAAGAGTTTTCCCTCGGACACCGTTGGTGTGGATCGAGGTCCGATGCCTCCTTGCACGCTCTCAAAACGGGTCTGGTCGGAATGCGACCAGATCTCGCGGCCGGTTTCGACCTCGTAGCACACGACGAGTTCCGCGGTTCCACGTTGCTCGATGGTCCATGCTCGGCGACCGACGATGGCGAATGATCCCCAGCCTAATCCGATCGGCTGCTTCCAGAGTTGTTTCGGGGGACGAGCAGTCCAATCGGTGCGGAGCGTTTCACCGATGACCACGTCGTCTCGTTTGGGGCCGCGAAACTCCGGCCAGTCACCGACGACGGGCGAGATCGGCTCGTCGGCTGGCTCTGTTTTCTCAGTCGACACGGCCGGGGTTTCATTGGCGGGACGACGATTCTTGAAGAACTCCTGCGCACGATCTCGCGCGGTCGGTCGCCAACGGAACGAGAACCGAGGGATCATCGCTCCATCGAATTCATCGAAGCGAAAAATGCCAACGAAGGTCAAATAGGCGGCGGCGACAGCCGCTAAACCAAGTCCTCGCGTCGACCAAGGCAGTTGCGATGCGAAGGTCCACCACAGCATAAGCAGAAAGACCGTCAACGGCCAAATGATGAACAGCGAACCGAAGATGAAATACGAGAGGTTCTCCGAGAATGCGATTGACGCCGCTGTCTGTAACACGATCCCCAGCGCCACCGACAAAACCGCAGGCCACGAACGAATCGTTTGAGTCGAAGTCGCCGTCGAGGAAAGCGTCGCGTCAGCATCCGTTGCCATCATTCAATCTCCGTGTGTCAAAGGTCGCGCGGATGATGATGAGGCGTCATGCTCGTCGCAAGCGGAACATGTAGGACGGGCATTTCTGTCCGTCTCCGCATGACAGAGAATGTATGACGGGCAAGAGTGCCCGTCCTACGCGCTATGGCAAGAACCGAGCACGCTCGGCAGGGGTCGGCAGTCGGCAGGTTTCTTTCTTGCCGAACAGGCGATAGCGATTCACCGCGATGACTCGATAGCCGAGGTCTCGCAGCGGAAGCGGGATCAGCCACAGCAGCCAGCCGATCAACCACCACACACCACCCAGTTGCCAAAGCACACGCACGGCTGCTGCCGAGCGGAGAAATTCGTGGCCGCTCGCATCGGACCAAACGACGGTGCTGATGTTGGCGGCTTCCCCATTCGGCCGGAACTTCGCGGTCTCACCTTGCAGCGGGGCGAAGCGGATCGAGCCTCGACGGTCGCGGGACAGAACGAAGTCCACAAAGCGGTTGCACAACCCGCAGACACCGTCGAAGTACACGACATTCGTCGGACGATCCGCTCCGCCGATCGCGGCAGCGTTCGCATTCTCCGAACTGTTGCTAGTTGTTGCCGATTTCATGGACCAGTTCCCAAGGACGTCCCGCTTCATTTCGAAAATCCAGGCCCGCCAATCCAGCAAACGCTCCTTCGAGCAGTTCCAACTCACCTCGCAACACGCGCAGGTGCGCGGGGGCTTGAATGCCGAGCTTCACTCGGCCGCGGCCCGTCTGCATGACTTGGATCGTAATGTCGTCTCCGATGCGAATGGTTTCCATCTTCTTGCGAGTTAGCACCAACATGATTTCGTCTCCCCCATTGTGTCGCGGCCACGTGCGTCGTGGGTGTCACAAGGCTGTTTCAAAACTCCTGAGTAGCATCCGCGAATCTGCTCCGTCATCGGCGAGTTTCCGTCGCTCGCCGTGGCAGAGTTGTGGAAGCGAGTCGTGTGCCAATCGCCCGGGGTGTCTCCTGTCGCTGTTACGGCATGATGCTCAATCTTGGTGAGCCATCTGATGTTCCGAATCAATCCGCAATCACTGCCGCAGTGTTGCGGTGAGCCGTTGCATTGAGAACCGCAGCCGTTCTGAATCATTCACAAAGTAGGATTTACAAAACGAAGCCGCCCGGTCGTGCGAACGACCGGGCGGCAGATTTCCGAATTCAAATCTCAGATTCCGCTTCACCAACCGAGCGACATGTTCGTTTCTATCGCCCGCTGAGCCTCATGCAGATCCGAGCCGGTATCGAGCATATAGAGGCGGATGGCATGCACCTTGTCGCCGTGAGCGCGGGAGAGACAGTCGCGAGCCACATCGCAAGGCTCGGCGTTGCCGGCGATGCCGAGCAGTCGCTTGGAGATCACCCAAATGTCACGCGGCCGCTTGGTCAGGCGGACGACATCTTCGCCGGGATAATGCTCCTTCGCGATTTGAGCGGCCTGCTCTTGCGAGTCGGCCCAGCCGATCATAATGTGTGCATTGGTTTCAATTTCGTACAAGGCCATGATTCAAACTCCTGTGAAGTTTTCGGCGGCCATTCATTGCCGCAGCATCTTGTGAACGCCGCCGTCCCTGCGGCGACTGATCGGTGATTCCGATACGACGAGCGAAACCGGCGCGGGAGTATAGTTACGAGCAAAGTGACCTGCCATTGTGCTCGCACACCCGGCGTCACGAGGCGGCTTTTTCTTCGGCGGCGCTGCGGCGGAGGTAGAACGGTTCGAGTCCCCACAGGTCGGATTGCTCGCCTGCCAAAGCCTGTTGCTCGCCTAAGGCCGCGATGTATTCGGCTCGTGGTAGATGGAATTCGGGTGCAAGAACCTGCAGCGTTGGCGGCAGAATTGCCGCCGAGGGACCACTGACTGCGATCCCGCCGGCTCGCCGATAGAAGTTGTCGGCGGATTCGATGGTGATGTCGCCTTGTCGAATCGGACTGGTGGAGACGCTTGCTGAGTCCGCACAGAAGTATCGTCCCACGAACAATTCACCCCGTTGAGCGTCGGAGGCGACGAAGACTTCAGTGATATCTCGCGGGCTGGCGGCGGCGATCGCGCGAAATGTATCGACGGCGATCAATCGGCAACCGACCGCATAAGCCAATGTCTTCGCAAACACGACGCCGACTCGCAGGCCGGTGAAACTGCCGGGGCCGATGCTCACGGCGACGACCTGCAACTGCGTCGCCGTCAGGTTGGCTCGTCGCAGCAAGGCTTCGACTTCGGAGACCAGCGTCTGCGCGTGACGGCGACCTGCTTGCTGCAGCGTCACCGATTCAATGGTCTCGCCGTCGCGACGCAATACGACGGCTCCGATCAGTCCGGAGGTTTCCACGCCTAATGTCAGCAGGCTCACGCGGTCATCCTGTTCGAGGCAGTTGCTACTGAGCCTCGACCTTGTTGTACAACTCGACGAACAGAGTTTGCTCGACGGGAAATTTGAGTTCGATCTTCGCTTTCTCGAATTTCCCGCGTGCGGTTCGCGAGCGACGCCATTCGTCCTCGCTCAATTTACCATCGCGGTTGCTGTCGAGGCTCACGAAGGATTTGATCCCGGGCGACGATTCGGTCGTCGCCGTGGTGCTCGCAGACTTCATCGACGACGAATCGCTCGGCTTGGAGGCGTCGCTCGTGCTGGAAGAACTCTTGGTGTCTACAGACGGTGTGACGATTGAAGTTGTTGTGGCGGACTTCGAGGACGTTTTGTCGCTTGGGGAACTCTTCTTTGTGGCCGCGATCAATTCATCTGGCGTGAGCAAACCATCGCCATTGCGATCGAGAGCATAGAACTGCGCGAACGCCTTGCGGTCCCACTCGTACAAGCCGATCTGCCCGTCGCCATTTTTGTCCTTCTCGCGATAGTCTGCGGGGAGGTCTTTGGTGACTCGTTCCTTGGGTTTGGGGGACTTCTTCGAGGACTTGCTGGAACTGGATGAATCACGGCGTTCATCGCGGCCCCGTTCTCGGTCGTCGCGGCGGTCATCTCGAGAGGGTTCATCGGGACGCCGTCCGTCACCCCGATCGGATTCGGAACGGGACGGAAAGCTCGGAGGTCCGCCGCCTCCTGTAGGGCCACTGAATCCCGGAAAACCGCCGCCGCCTGGTGGGACGCCTCCGCCATCAGGGCGGCGGAATTGTTGGGGATCAAAGCTGCGCATCGCCTGTTCTCGCTTCTCCGTGTATTCGCGGAGGCCTACTGGGCGCGAGCCATCAATTCCCATTTGAGTCAAAAACTGTCGTCGAATACCGTCGACCTGCTGAACTTCGCCGCCATCAATCACCCCATCTCCGTTCGTGTCGACCCGGCGGAACGATTCTTCTGGCGAGGGAATGCCGCCGCCGGGAGATCCACCGCTCCGAAAGCCTTGAGCCATTCCGGTCGTGCAGATTCCGGCCAACAGGCTTAGCGTGAGAGCTGTCTGCTTCGCACAGCGAATTCCCAAAGCTCGGCGCTTCATGGTCAGGCACTCCTCGAAACGAGCCAATTCCGACGGACTGGAGTTCTATCGACGCGGGCACAAGATACCCATGCGATGGGGCAACAGTCAGCCTCCGAGGCGTCATGACCGAATCAGACGCCATCTTCGGCCGATTTTGCCGGTTCATCACGAAGATTCAACACAGTCCCCGGCGGGAAGTGCCGACCAACCGTGACAAGGGTTATTGTCACCGCAGAGTCCCCGACTCCGCCGATGATTCTGACGACTTCTTGAGTTCTGATTCCCGACAAGGGTAGCATCCTGCCGCTCGCGGCCGGTTTCGGCGGTCGCCGGTTGCTTTCCTTCTTTGCTAGTGAGCAACGCCATGAAATTCTTTTCGCACCGATGGGTGATTGTGTTGACGATGGTCGTCACGCTGGTCGCCTCGTCCCTGGCGATGGCTCAGCGCCCTGGGGGAGGCAGTCGTGGTGGCGGCGTTCCTGGAGGTTTTGGCGGTGGCGGCTTTGGAGGCGGCGGTGGCTTTGGCGGTCCGACCATCAGCATATTGACTTGGGATTCGACCGCTGAAGAACTGAAACTGACTGACGATCAGAAAACCAAGATTGGCGAACTCCGCGACAAACTGCGAGAAGACACCCGTGTTCGCGACATCCTTGGGAAAATACGAGATGCCTCCGAAGACGAGCGAACGGCTTTGCTAGCGGAGTCTGCCAAGATCTCTGAGGAGCAACGTCTGCAAGCCGATGCGGACTTGAAGAAGATCCTCGCGCCGGAGCAGTTCACCCGGTATAGCCAAATGGCCTTGCAGCAACGTGGAGTGAGCGCACTCGGTGGCGCTGACGTCGCTAGCGAATTGAAGCTGACTGAAGAGCAAGTCGCGAAGCTCAAAGCGATCGGTGATGAGTCCAGCAAGCGGACACGCGAAATGATGGAGAAGATGCGTGAGCAGGGATTCAATCGCGGCGGCGGGGACGACATCCGAGCGAAGTTCGACGAACTTCGTAAAGAGTTTGAAGACAAACGACTCGCGGTTCTGACCGATGGTCAGAAACTGCAATGGACGGCGATGAAAGGTCCAGAACCGGCGGCCGATGCGGGCGCTGCCAGTAAGCCAGCCGGTCCCAGCACCAGCGCGTCGAACCCTGCGCGTTTGACGACTCCGTTGAAGGATCCTGATGCGGTCAGCAGCCAAGCGATCGGGGACGACAAGCCGCGTAAGCCAGTTGTGTCCTTCGGCAAGTCGGCCGATGAATACGCCTCGGCGAAGTCTGCGGCGATCACGGCGTCGCTCACGTCTGATAAGCCGGCCGAGGGAGACGCCGCGAAAGCAGAGCCTCCCAAGCCCGAGAAAATTTCCTTCAACTTCCGCCACGCGCCGTGGGCTGACGTGCTCAAGACGTTTGCGGAACTTGCGGGGCTGACGCTGGACCTCAACGTCGTCCCTCCGGGGACGTTCAATTACTTTGACGACAAGGAATACACGGCGACCGAAGCGTTGGATGTCATCAACGGCTATCTGCTACAGAAGGGCTATGTGCTCGTCCGCCGCGATCAGTTCCTGGTCGTCGTCAACATCGACGACAAAGTCCCCCCCAATCTGGTCCCGCATGTGACGGTGTCCGACTTGCCCAAGCGGGGCCGCAATGAGTTGATGAATATCATCCTCCGGATCGAGAACATCACCGCCGAGGAAGCTGCCGAGGAAGCCAAGGAACTGATCGGTCCGCAAGGCTCAGTCACTGCCCTGAAGCGATCGAGCGCGATCAGCGTCACCGACATAGGTTCGAATCTGCAAAGGATTCACGAGTTATTGGTCGGGCTGAATGCCGCACCGACCGACCTGTCCTTCAAGTCGTTCGAACTGAAACACATTGATGCCCTGGAAGCGGAAGACAAAGTTCGCGCGATGTTCGGCCTGCAACGGGGCGTCGAATCGGTCGCGGAAGGTTCGAGGTCTCGTTCCTATGGTAACGACGGCCGGAGCAGCGAATATCGCGACAAAGACGGTCGTCCAATCATCCCCGTGCCGACGAACACCAAGCCGAAGGTGCAAGTCAGTTCCGACGAGCGCACCAATCGGCTGCTCGTCACGGCGAACGCTCCCGAACTCAAGATCATCGACGAGTTACTCAAAACCATCGATGTCGAAGAGCTGCCCGGCTCGACCCGTCGCCCGCGCAGCCGTGAGCCGTACCTGCATGTCTACACGGCCAAGACGGCCGATGTGCAGGAAGTGGCCAAGACGCTCAACGTGCTTTATCCCGGTTGCGTCGTGAACGAAGACGGCCGAGCCCGTCGGTTGCACATCTTTGCGACGCCGACTCAGCACGAGCAAATCGAACGCACGATCAAGCAGCTCGACGGCGAAGGGATTTCGGGTGGAGCTGCGGTGGCCGTGGTCTCGACCGGCCGCATTGATTCGCTGACGGCTGTCGCGACGTTGCAGGCTTTGTATGCCGCGGAAAAAGATGCTGCTCCCAGTATGACGCCGCATCCAACCGGTTATGGATTGATCGTTCGCGGCACCAACGACCAGGTGAATCAAATCAAACTGTTGCTCACGCAGATGGACCCGAACGCACTGAAAGGGGATCCGCAAAAAGGAAACGTGCGCACGATCCCGTTAGGTGGCCGAGATCCAGAAGAGTTCTCACAGATGCTGAAGCAGTTCTGGGGAGCGAAGAACTCAAACCCGATCATTGTCGTTCCGTCGAATTCTCAGCCGGTTCGTGATCAGCGAGTCCCGTCGGCGGCACCAAGTTCCAATCAGCCCGCGCCGTCACGGGAGACGACTCGGCCTCCGCGAGCCGCCAGCCGACCGCAAGGCGACGTCCCATTGGACAAGCCGACCAGTGCGAAACGCAAAGCGCCGAAGGTCGACTCGACGCCAATCACCCAGCCGCGTGCTCAAGCGACGAAAGCCGCCGTCTTCACCGTCAGCTTGCTCGAAGAGAAGACACCGAAAGTCGACGAACCGGCGGCACCGAAAAAGGCCAAGAAAAAACCGGCCAACCCGAATAAGAAGAAGAAAGCGGCTCGGAAAGCGCAAGCCGTGCCCAAAACGGAGACTGCTCCAAAGGCCATCGAACCCGCGGCAGAGACGCCCGCCACGGATGAGAACGGCGAACCGATTCGAGTTTTCTCCAGCGGAGGCAACCTCGTCATCACGTCCAAGGATGAAGCGGCACTGGACGACATGGAACGGCTCATCGAACTGATGCAGGAAGCCACCCCCTCGAAGCCGCGCTGGACGATCTTCTATCTCCGCTCGGCCGACGCTAGCGAAACGGCGGCGATGCTCGAACGGCTCTTCCCGACCAGTTCTGTCTCGTCCGGCACCAGCAGTTCAACCGGAATGCTTGGCGAGTTGACCGGCGGCATGAGTTCAATGGGCCGCAGTCTGATGAACGCAACAGGCTTGTCGAGCGCGATGGCCGGTGCGTTGACGCTGCGAATCATCCCGGACATGCGCTCGAACGCCCTGTACGTCGCCGGCCCGGCCGATCAAGTTCGCGAAGTCGAAGCGATGCTGCGAGTCCTCGACGCTTCCGAATTGCCGGACCAACTTCGTGATCGCACTCCGCATCGGATTCAAGTGCAGCACGCGGAAGTGGAAGATGTCGCGGCCATCGTTCGCGAGATCTACAAAGACGACATGACACCCGAAGGCCAACAGCCCGGCCAGCAGCCAAACCCGTTCGCGATGCTCATGGGTGGCGGCGGAAGTAGTCGAGGTGGCAGCAGTCGCGGCGGTCAACAACAGGCCCGCAGCATCAAGTTGACGCTAAGCGTCGACGCCCGCACGAATACGTTGATTGTTTCTTCCAGCGATTCGCTGTTCCGCCAGATCGAAGCGCTCGTGCAAGCGGTCGATGACGACGCCCGTGCCGCGAATCGCACGGTGCGAGTTGTGGACATCAAAGGGAGCAACTCGGCGGCCGTGCAAACGGCGTTAAGCGCGATGTACTCAAAGATCAAAACAAATGCGTCTGCTCGATCTTCGTCTTCCTCTTCCTCGTCGTCTTCACGTGTCAGTTCGTCAAGCAGCAGCGGATCGAGTTCACCTCCACCGCTCGGTTCGGGAGGGTTCACGCCAGGGATGCCATTCATGCCTCCGTTCGGTGGCTTTGGAGGCAGTTCGTTTGGTGGCGATCGAGGCTCCGACAGCAGCCGGTCGAGCCGTTATAGCGGTTCGCCCTTTGGTAGCGGTGGCCCACCTAGCGGCAGCCGCTAAGGCGAGCGGGGCGGCGCCAGCCCCCCGGTTCTCTGGAAGTCGGCGAAATCAACCGGGGGGCTGACGCCGCCCCGCTCGCCTGAGTGCCGGGACGAGCAACGCCAGGTTGAAAACCTGCCCCACGGAGTTACGACCGGAATCCGGCGACGACAAATTGACTGGCCGTTGCCAATCTTCCCGTCCCGATCGCCGATCGAACGGTGACTTTCGGTATCATGCCCGCCACTTGGGCTTGTCCCAGTGGTTCCCGCGCCTCTGCACTACCGCAACCGTAGCGCATAAGCGTCGGAACCACCCCGACGAGCGGGGGTGGCGGAAAATGAATTCCAACTGGCTCCTTCACGCCTCAAACGAGGTCTCTTCAGATGGACATCGGCGACTTACTCATGGATCGCGGGCTGCTCAGCCTGCCGGAGTTGGAAACGCTCCGAGCAACGGCGGGCGGCAAGCGAGTCGATCAGATGGCCGTCGAGCAGGGAATGCTCACTGAAGAGCAAGCCTTGCGTGCGCTCGGCGACGAACTGGGAATGCGATTCGTTGAACTCAATGATTTTCCAGTCGACCGAGAGTTGCTCGCCAAGTTTCCGACGACGGCGATCTTCCGTCACTCGCTACTGCCACTCCGACGAAACAATGGACGTGTCGAGATCGCGACCGCTGACCCGTTTGATTTGGAAGCGCTCGACGAGTTGAGTTCGCTCAGCGGCTTCCGCTTGGAGCCGGTGCTCACGCGGCGCGATGATCTGGTGAGGCTCATCAAAGAGCATCTCGGCGTCGGCGGTGACACGATCAACGAACTGGTCGCGCAGCGTGGTGAGGATGTCGATGCCGATTACCTTGCCGAGGTGGCTCGCGCGGACAGCGAGTTAGCTCAGCAGGCACAGGCAGCTTCGGTCATTCGGCTGGTCAACGAACTGCTGCTGGAAGCGCTGGCTCAACAGGCCAGCGACGTGCATATCGAGCCGGCCGACAAAGGGTTGATGATTCGGTATCGCGTGGACGGTCTGCTCCGCGTGCAACCTGTGCCGCAAGAGATCCATCAGTTCTACAAGGCGATCATCACGCGGTTGAAAATCATGGCTCGGCTGAACATCGCCGAGAAACGTCTGCCGCAAGACGGCCGCATCGAACTCCGCGTCGCCGGCCGTGAGATCGACGTCCGCATGTCGATCATCCCCATGCTGCACGGCGAAGGGGTCGTGCTGCGTATCCTCGACAAGGGGCGGATGGTCTTCAACTTGGCCAATGTCGGCATGCCCGACTTTATCAAGCTGCCGTTTTATGAACTCATTAACATGCCCCACGGTATCGTGCTCGTCACCGGGCCGACCGGCTCCGGCAAGTCGACCACGCTCTACAGCGCGCTCAACGAGATCAAAGACCCGACGCTGAAGATCATCACGATCGAAGATCCTGTCGAATATCAAATGGCGGGTATCAATCAAATCCAGGTCCACGCGAAAATTGGTATGACGTTCGCCTCCGGCCTGCGGAGCATTCTACGTCACGACCCGGACGTCATCCTGATCGGAGAAATCCGCGATTACGAAACCGCCGAGAGCGCGATTCAGGCTTCCCTCACCGGCCACCTCGTCTTCAGCACGCTGCACACCAACGACGCCGCCAGTGCCTTCACGCGACTGATCGACATGGGAGTCGAACCGTATCTCTGTGCCAGCACCGTTGAAGGAGTACTCGCGCAGCGTCTCGTGCGCCGCCTCTGTCCGAAATGCAAAGTCGCATACCGTCCTGGCGACGAAGACGTTCCCAACGATTTCCCGCGCCCATTACCCGAATCACTTTTCAAGCCAGCCGGCTGTCGCGACTGCCGAGAAACTGGCTACGCCGGCCGCGTCGGCATCTTCGAGATGATGCGCACCGACGACGCGATCCGCCAACTTTGCATCGAACGAGCCAGCTCCACGCAGATCCGCCACGTCGCCTTGAAGCACGGGCTGATCACGCTTCGCCAATGCGGTTACGACCTGGTCCTCAAAGGCACGACCAGCGTCGATGAAGTCGCCCGCATCACCAAGGGCGATCTCGGCTAAACCGGCGTCTGGCTGGTTCTTGATGGCCTTGCTATGTTCCGTCTGAGGCGTCCGGCTGCTGGAGCCGACGCTCGATGTTGAACGTTCTGGCCCAAGATCCGCGAGTCGTTAATGGCGTCTGACCCAAGTGTTTCTCTTTCAAATCTTCTTGAAGACCGCATCCTGATCCTCGATGGCGCGATGGGGACGATGGTGCATCGGTATCAGCCGACCGAGGAGACGTACCGCGGCGAGCCGTTCAAGTCGCATCCGATTGACCTCAAGAACGCGGCCGATGTGCTGGTAATCTCGCAACCGCAGATGATTCGCGAAATTCATCGGCAGTATCTCGACGCCGGCTCGGACATCATCGAGACGAACTCGTTCAACTCAAACATCGTCTCGTTGCGCGAGTTTCAATTGGATCAGCTCACGCACGAGTTGAACCGCACGGCCGCCGAGTTGGCTCGGTCGGTCGCGGACGAGTTCACGAAGCAGAACCCGTCGAAGCCACGTTTTGTTGCCGGCAGCATCGGGCCGACGAAGATCATGCTCTCGTTCAATGCCGATAAGCCGGGCGAGCGGCCCGTGACGTTCGACGAGATGGTCGATTCGTATTCCGAGCAAGTGCGCGGGTTGCTCGACGGCGGCGTCGATCTGCTGCTGCCGGAGACGTCGTTCGACACGCTCAACATGAAGTCGTGCCTCGTGGCCATCGAGCGTGTCTTCGCGGAAAAAAGTCGCCGCCTGCCGGTGATGATCTCCGGCACGATCTTCACCGGCGGACGCACTCTGACTGGGCAATCGCTCGAAGCCTTCTGGACTTCGCTGTCGCATTACCCGGCGCTGAGCATCGGGCTGAACTGCGCGCTTGGACCGGCGCAGATGCGGCCTTATGTGGAACTGTTGTCGAATCTCTCCTCACGATTCATCAGTTGTTATCCAAATGCCGGAATGCCCGACGGCATGGGGGGCTTCAACTCCAGCCCTGATGAAGTCGCCGGTAACATTCGGGAGTTCGCGAAAAACGGCTGGGTCAACATCGTCGGCGGCTGCTGCGGCACGAATCCGGATTACATCCGCAAGATCGTCGCGGCGGTCGAGGGTGTGAAGCCGCGCCGCATCCCGCAAGGGAATGGCTGGTCGGTCTTCGCAGGTCGCGAGCGGACGGAGATTCGCCCCGACTCGAACTTCATGATGATTGGCGAGCGGACGAACGTCACCGGCTCGCGAAAGTTCGCGCGGCTTATCAAGGAGGGACAGTTCGACGACGCGCTGGCGGTCGCTCGGCAGCAGGTCGAGAGCGGCGCGAACATGCTCGACATCAACATGGACGAAGGGCTGCTCGACAGCGAGCAGGCGATGACCCACTTCCTGTACCTGATCCACGACGACCTCGACATCAGTCGCGTGCCGATCATGGTCGATAGCTCGAAGTTCAGCGTGCTCGAAGCGGGCCTGAAATGCCTGGAAGGGAAAGGGGTCGTCAACTCGATCAGCTTGAAGGAAGGGGAAGAGAAATTCCTCGAACAAGCCAGAATCATCCGTCAGTATGGCGCGGGAGTCGTCGTCATGGCCTTCGACGAGACTGGCCAAGCCGTGACCGCCGATCACAAAGTCTCGATCTGCCAGCGCGCGTTCAAACTGCTGACCGAACAGGTTGGCTTCCTCCCTGAAGACATCATCTTCGATCCGAACATCCTCACCATCGGCACGGGGATGGACGAGCACGCCAACTACGCGGTCGAATTCTTCGAAGCCGTGAAGCGGATCAAGCTGGCCTGCCCCGGCGCGAAGACCTCTGGCGGCGTCAGCAACGTCAGCTTCAGTTTTCGTGGCAACGACACCGTGCGAGAAGCGGTTAACGCGGTGTTCCTGTATCACGCGATCCAAGCCGGTCTCGACATGGGCATCGTCAACGCCGGGCAGCTTGAGGTCTATGAAGAGATCGACAAGGAGTTGTTGGAGTACGTCGAAGACGTCGTGCTCAACCGCCGCCCCGATGCGACCGAGCGGCTCATCACGTTCTCTGAGAAGTTCAAATCGGTCGGCAAGGTCGAGTCCGCCGCGCAGATCCAAGAGTGGCGCAACGGCCCCGTCGAAGAGCGACTCAAGCACGCGCTCCTCAAAGGAATCACCGACTTCATTGACGAAGACACGGAAGAGGCTCGAAAGAAATACGGCCGCCCGCTCGAAGTGATTCAAGGTCCGCTCATGGCCGGTATGAGCGTCGTCGGTGAACTATTTGGTGCCGGCAAGATGTTTCTGCCGCAGGTTGTAAAATCGGCCCGTGTCATGAAACGGGGTGTGGCCCACCTGGAGCCCTACATGGACGCGGAGAAACTGGCCGCTGGCGGAGGCGAGGGAGGGTCCGCGCGTGGCACGATCGTGTTGGCCACCGTGAAGGGGGATGTGCACGATCTCGGCAAGA
>SXKJ01000391.1 GCA_005778115.1 Planctomyces sp.
CGCGTGATGGGTAGGTGATACCGCCTATGGTCACCCTCCGGAAGCGACTCCAGTTTTTGTTCGTCGCGCTTCCATCGCCGCTGCAACTGGCAACCGCGCCAACTCGCGCCCGAAACGCATTGCTTGCCCCATTCACCCGAAACGTCACGTCCTCTGTCGGCGGCACGAACAACAGCTTCCCGCTCGGCAGCGGATCGACGCCGATCGCCAATTGTCCGGCCGGGCCTTGCTGATTCACCGGCACCTCGGCCGTCAGGTCGAGCACATGCAGGCCCGGCTTGTCGATCACGACATGCAATCGCGAGGTGCCGTTCTCATCGCGCACGACCAACGCCGCCGGAGCATCATCCAACTTCGCTTCGCTGAGCGAGGCCAACCGCAGCGGGATCGGCAGCACGATTTGTTGTTTGCGAAAACTGAACAGCGTGATGCGGGCCGTGACCTTCGCGGTCACATCGGCTCCGTCCACTTTCTTGTTCGGAGCGACGACGACGAGCGCCTCGGCCACAAGTCCGTCATGCGGTGCCGGGGGAGCGACTCGTGATTCGGGATGCGCGGCGTTCCAGAGTTCGACGAACTTCGCGTGCGGCAGATAGACCCGCTCGGCCGCCAGCGGATCTTTCGCATCATCGAACGGAAAGATGATCGTCGGTCGCGCGGGGATGTCGGGGTTCGCATTCACCGGCGGCGCGACCACCGGTGTCTGAGCCTGCGGCGCTTGAGCGAATGCGGAGTTGGCCACAAGAAACGCGAAGAGACACAAAGAGGCCGTGCGTCGCGTCAGCGCTCGTGTCCAGAACGATTTTGTTTTCATGCGTGGCCACGCGCTGGCGAGCGACTCGCCCGCCGCGCGGAGCGCCCACAAGGCGATCGCGGCGACTGTGCCGAAGAAGATTCCGTCGAGCGTGTTCTGCCACGCCAGCGGCGCGATCGCGGCCAGAGCCAACGGCAACGTCAGTCCCAGCGCGGCCCAACTGGCTTTGAAGGTCCGCCGATTCGGAGGGAGCACCCACGCCAGGAACGCCAACGCCGCGATCCACACGCCTCGCCCAGTCCAACCGGTCGCCCGGTTCTCGTAAACCAGATTCAAACCAATTCCGCTCGCAGCGGTCTCTGTTCCGAGATATCGAAACTTTTTCGTCGCGGCCCCGTCCTGAGATTCCATCGCCATCGTCAACGATAAGAGACCGCCACGCTCGCCGCGCGACGCGACTTGTTGAGACTGCCGGATTAACAACTCAACGTCTTGTTCGTTGCCGCGTGCGATCAAGACATCGCCAAGCTCTTCGACGCGGACCTCGCCTTTCACATAACCGCCCATTCGGCCACGACGGCGGTCGGTGATCCCTTTCCAATCTTTACCGAATTGAGTGGGTGCTCGGTCATCGAACGGAACTGCGGACATTTCGACGGAATCGAGTGATTTCACGAAGTCATCTTCTTTGCCGCTCCTGGACGCTTTACTCGCATCAGCACGCCGCACAAGCCGTGACTTCAAGACCATCGCTTCGGCGACCGGATTGTTCGGATCAAGTTCCTTCGCCTGCTTGGCGAGGACTTCCGCTTCCGCGTACTTCCTTGCATCGAAGGCTTGGTTGTACTTCTGCACCAATCCCCCGAATTCTCGGTCTTCCTTGGGCGTTTTTCCGCTCGCAGGCTTCTTCGAGACCTCGGCCTTCAATTCGTCGGCCACTTGGAGTTTCTCCAGAGTGACTTGAGGCGACGACTCCACCTGGGCCGGAGCGTCCGAGGCCCCTGCCATCGGTGCGGCGGGAGGCATCGCGGTTCGTGCGGATTGTTCGGCGAGCATCGGCACGCCGAGCGAAGTCACGACTCCATCAGTCATCTCTGCAACTTCCGCTCGATCGAACCACGCTTCGCCCGCTTGCTCTTTGGTGAAGCGCACGTTGGTGCCGCCCGATACATCAATCCCCAAGGACGTCGCGTTCCTCGCTTCTTGCGTGGAAAACGTGATGAGCAGAGCAACGACCACCAGCACCGGCAGAACGATGGCCATGCCCCGACCCCAACGACGGCCCAGCAGCATCCCGCCGATGACCAGCAACACAAACACGATTCCGGCCACCATGCGAACGATGTTGCGTGTACTCGGCAGTGACAGCGACTTCGGCAACTTGGTCAGCCAACTGGTACGGTCGAGCGGAGTGGTGGTGTCGGGAACGAAGGCTCCTTGGCTATCGATCAGCAACAGGTCGCGCGGGTAACGGAGTTCCCATTGTTGGTCGAGCACCTGCATCGGCTGCGACACACCGGCTCCGTTGAGCACCGTCAACTCCGGCGGCGGCTGACGCAACTCGCCCGTGCCCCGCAGAGCCGGCACGTTCGTCCGATAGAACAACTGCAACGACCGCTCGGCCGCCGGATCATCGCTTGCTCGTAGTGGGATGAGGAACGCGCCATCGGCGCGGCGAACTTCGACCGGAAGGCCATCGATGAGTGCGGCCCAGAGGGAAGGGGGGAGTGCGGAGTGCGGAGTGCGGAGTGCAGCTGCGTTCTGCGGTCCACTCCCCACTCCCCACTCCCCACTCCCCACTCCAAACTGCACTCGCAGGCTTTGCACTCCGACGGCCGTGAACGCGAACGATGCTTGATGCTGGAACTCACCGGCGGGACTGAGCACGCTGCTGATCGAGGCGACGCGGCAAATCGCGGTCGGCACCGGCAGGCGATCGAAGCGTTCGTCAGCGATGGAGATGTTCGGAGCGCCGGCGAAGTAGCGATACGCGGCGACGATGCGGTGTGTCGGAACATACGGTGTCGGTGGCAGGTCGATCGGATCGACCTCGGGAAGATTCGCCTTGTTGCCATCAATCGCGGTGATCGTGAGGCGTTGATCGCCCTCGGCTTCGATGGAGATGAATCCGTTTTGGCGGTCGGCTTGAAGGATGCGGAGGTGCGGAATCGGAACGAGGGGGAGAGGGGGAGATTTGAATTCGGCTTTGCTTTGTCTTTCTCCCCGTCTCCCCGTCTCCCCCTCTCCCCCGCAATGGATCGCGGTGCAACGCTCGTCACCGCCAGCGTCGCGGTCCCAACAAGATGCCGGTCCAGACGCAACGTCCAAATCAACTCGCCATTCTCTCCGGGCTTTGAGGTCTGTTCGACGATGCGGGCGGATTGATTGGAAATTTGAAATCTCAAATCTTTGCCGGCCGATTCTGCGAGCGCGACTTCCAGCACTCGCAAGCCTCCGCCGGCGATCTTCAATTCGGACTCGAAGTGCGTGTGCAGCGTTTGCTTGTCGAGCCGCGCGAACGTCAGCGTGCGTGCGGCGACTCGCGACGGTTTGCGTTCGATTTTCAATGTGCCGCCGAACCGCGTGTCTTGATAGGCGAAACCAAGCCGAGCTCCAGGGACCGGCACGTTCGTTGGATCGAGCCCATTGATGTCGCCGGAGACGACATCGAGATCGGCATCGGCCTTGATGACGTACGTCCCTTCGGAGACCGATGACTGTGGTAGACGCAACTCCGGTAGACTCACATCGACCGGCTTGTCTTCGACCGGCCATCCATCGGGGTCGCGGTGTGCTCGGACTTCGAGCTTCGCCTGCTGGCCCGGCCGCAGCGGTTGCGGCAACGGGATGCGAATGTGATTGATCCCCGGCTCGTCTTCCTTCGTGCGAACTTGCCACGGCAACGGCTGACCGTTGACCGAGACCGCCGTCAGCAACCACTCGGCCGGCAGCGCGACTTCCAATTCAAACAGCGGAGCGAAGGATGTCTCCATCGTCGCGGCGGTGATGAGATCAAGCCCCGTCGCCGTCAGATCAAAGATCGACGAGATACTCGCCTGCACGTCCTGCTCTTTCGGCTGCGCGACGAAGCCGAGCGAAAAATCTTCCTTCCAGACATCGAACAGCAACGCGACTTGTCCGGCGTCGGTCGCTCCGGTCGTGCCGATGGATTTCAGATCGGCCTCACTGACCGTCGCCGTCCGCACGCCGACCGATTCAACCGTCCGCAGCCGCACGGCCGGAGCGTGTTGCACGAGTGCTCGGCCGATGTGCGACGTCACTTGATTGATCTTCAAAGTTGGTACACGCCACGACTCGCCGGCCGGCACCGCCATCACACCGCGAAAGTCGATCCGCCGCGAACCGTCGAACGGTTGCCGATAATTCAGAGTGATCCGGGTCGAGTTCGCATCGTTTGGGTCATCGGACAACTCCCACGCTTCCAGCCCGTTGGAATCGACATCGGTGATCTCCAGCGTCTTCGACACGGCGCAGACCAGCCGATCGAGCGGCGTTCCATGCACCTGCAGTGCCGTGACCGCGTGCCAGGTGATCTCACCCGGAGCGACGCGCAAACCAAACCCCGTCGTCGCGAACAACAGCGAATCGGTCGCGCGTTCTCGCTGCCGATCGGTGAGCTGAATCGCAACGGCCGAACTCTTGCCGCCGATCGCGACCTCGTAACTCGCCGGTTGATCGTTCGCCGCAGGTCGCTCAACCGACAGTCCCGCGAGTTGCAAATGCTTTCCCGCCGGGACCGCGACCTTGAGCGTTCCCGGAATCCCCGGCAGCACGCCGACCGAGGCGACCTTGTCCGCTCCGACCGCCGACAACGGCGTGGAAAGTTCGACGGTCAACGTGTGCTCGCCGAGCGTGTCGCTGAGCAAGAACAAGGTCTGCTCATTGCGCCCCAGCTTGGCCGGTTGCCCGTTGAGTTTTGCGTTCTCCACCGCCATTCCACCCAGTGGCAACGGCAACGCCTGCCACGAATCGGCAAGCTGACGGATCTTGATCGTCGCTTCGACGACCAGTTGCTCACCTTCAAACTTCGCCGAGTACGTCGCTCCCGAAATCACCGCTCCCACCGGAGCGGTCGTCTTCATCGGCGCGTTCTTCTGAGCGTCGCGGTACAGCTTGAGAAACTCCTCACGCGGCAACAGCACTCCGCGCTGATCCTTTGTGATAATCGTCTCGAGATCTTCGACCGGCACATAGACCCGGCGTTCTTTGGGTTCGTCTTGGGCGAGGCAGAAGGCAGATTGCAGAAGGCAGAAGGCGGCAAGGCACTGCAAAACAACCCACAGAGTCGCTGGGAATGCTGTTCGCTTCGCGTCCTTTGCGAGCTTCTGTTCGAAATGATTCTGAACAGAAGCTCGCGAAGGGCGCGAAGGTCGGACAGAGAGAAGGTTGCCAGTCATCGAAGGCTTCCGTTGGTAGTTCCGCCTTCAGGCGGTGTGCTCAGTTTGCTGACTTGAATCGACTGAGTGTGATGAATTGCTTACGCGAATGTGGGGACTACGAACCAGGCTCTGGTGGCGGACTGACGGTGGCTGGGAACGGTTGCGACCAATCGAGGCGGTTGCCGTTCGAGCGTCGGGCGGCTCCGAAGAGTGACTGCACGATCCACAACGCGAACATCAGGACGATGCCCCAGCGGGCGACGGCGACTCCGTGCAAGACGGTGTCCGCGTCGTTGAGTCCGGCACAGACGGCGATCAAGACTCCGGCCAAAACCCAGCCGAGCCGATTGCGCCACGTCGTCGGAATCAGCACGACGCCGAGCACGAACAGCGAAAACGTTGCGACGATCGCGGCGAAGCTGATCTTCCACCACGTCACTTCGAGATGCTCCGCGCCGCCAAGATTATGGAACGAGTACGCTTGCCCCTGCGTCGCGAAGTCCGCCACTCCGACCGATGACGTGCCGATCCATTGATCGAGTTCGGATTGATTGACCGTCGACGCGACCTGCCCGTTGATCGCTCGTTCGAGCGTCAGGTGCTGTTCGCGAATAAAGAGGTCCGGCGTGCCGACCAGCGAAAACTTCTCCGGCACCCAAACGACGGCTCGCAATTGCTGCACCGCCACCGCCGATCCCTTCGGCCCGCCAATGCGCGGCAATGAGACTTGCAGGTTGCCAAATTTGCCGCCGAACGGAGGTGGATTGATCGGCCACAGGAACTGCAACGTGACCGAGAACGCCTCGTCCGATTTCCCCGTGCGAGCGACGCTCACGAAATAACTGTCGAACTTGTCGTCCGAGCCTTTGCCCGCCTTCTCCGGAGAAACCGATTTGTTGTCGACCAGCACGCCGAGGATCTCCGCTCCTTTCGGCAAGTCGATCCGCAGCCGTTGCCGCTCACTGGTCTTGAGCTTGAAGCGGCAGCGGTACGATGCCTTTTCGTCTTGATCGACGACAACCTCAACCAGCCCGCGTGAGACCACCGTCTCGACCACTTCCTGAATCTCGTGCTTCGCGGCGGAGACCTTCAACGACGCTGGTTGCGTGTAATACCGATACGCCAACGAGCCATCCTGCGACAACAATGATAGCTCGCGCGGATCAATCGCTTCGAGATCATCCCCCGTCGTGTCGGCCGAGACCGTCAGGGCCTTGTCTTTCTGGACCGTGACCTCGCCATAGACGTCGGAGAGTTCGACCTTACCCGCTTTCGATTCTCCGTCTCCCGGCAGTCCCATCGCCTTCACTGGCTTGAGTTCCTGTTGCCACGAGAGCGTCGAACCAGCCTTCTTGTCCGCCGCTTCGGCCGGCTTCAAGTCGTAAGTGATTTCGAACGGCACATCGCCGGCCGCCTCGCGTTGCAGGATGATCGTCCAAGTCACCCAGCCCTCGACCGCCTTTTCAGCTTTCTTCTTTTCTTTGATCGCGGGGACCGTCGCACCTTGAGCCGTCCGAATCTGCACGGCATCGGCCAGCGCTTCGGGCACTGCGATTTGAAACGTGTCGAGTCCCGCGAAGTCGACCTTATACGTCACGATCGTGCGGACGTCCGCCGTCTCTGGCTTCGCGTTGAGCAATGTCGCGACCGATGCCGCCAACCGAGTCGGCCGTCGTGTCGTCTTCACCGGAATCTCAACCGGCCGGCGAGTGAACGACCACGCCGAAGCGAGTGTTCCGCCCGCAACGAACGGCGGATTCGGATCGGCGTTTCGTTCCGGCTGAACACCTTTAATCGCCTTCTCGTCGGTGAGCACTTCGATGGCGGGTGCCGCGAAGATCGTGACCTGTCCGGTCTCACGCTCGACGTTCAACGGTTCGAGCAACGGCAGCGTCAGGTTCTGCTCCTTCTGCGCGGCGTCCAGCGGAACATGACCAATCACATTGAATGCGATCGCTCCCTCACGCTTCATGTCGAGCACAACTCGCAGCACCGTCTGTCCGTCCTTCGTTTCGACGGGATACTCTTTGATCTGCGGCGGGCCGACGACCCGGTCGATCACCATCTTGTCGGGCACACGCAGTTGCAGTTCAAACAAGCCGGCCCGTTCGATCGTGTAACTCACCTGCGTCAGGGATCGCAGTTCGTCGTCCAGGAATTGCAGCTTGGCGACGTGATTCACCAACACGCGCGGTTCCACCGCTTTCGCGGTCAGCTTGAGTTCGACCTTCGGCGAATAAAACTTGTAGGCCAGCGAACTGGGCCGACGAATCGCCTCGGCGACTTCGGCCTCTTCAATGCGTGTCAGCCCCGTGAACTTCTCGATATTCAGTATCAAGTCGGCTCCCTTGGCGACGACAAGCTGTCCGCTCTCACGCACGACATCCAACGCATGAATGCCCGCTGCTGGAGCGTTGTCATTCAAGCCGACGACATCAAACGCCTCGGCAGTTGCGGGACGTTCGGTATGAACTTCCAGCGTCAGAGCTTTCTTCGCGCCGCTGAGCAACTCGATCGTGACGACTTGCCGAGTCGCCTCGTCGGCCGCTTTCCAACCTTTGACGTTCGCGTCGTTAGAGGAGACTCCCAGAATACGGTCTCCTTTCGGGACGGCGACTCGCAGTTGAGTCAGCTCGCCGCGCAACACGTCGTACCGTAAGAACGCATCCGTATGAATCAGTCCGTCCGCAACCGACACTTGCGTGTGATTCGTGACGCTGGCGAGCAAATCCATTTCCGGCTTGATGCTCGCCTTGGGATGCCACAGCACGCCGATGCGTCCCGCCGCGCCGAGGTTGCCGGCGATCTTCGTCTCTTTGCCCTTCGCGGCTTCGACCGGCTGTCGCACCAGCAGCGGAGTCACTTCCACCGCTTGATCGGCTTCCGGGATCAAGAGTTCAAACTTCGTGACACCGACGGCCGGAACTTCGAGATCAAAACTCTTCCCATCCGGGGACGAACGGACTCGCGCCGCGAGTTGAATTTTGACTTTGTGCTCGCCCGGAGTCGGGAACAGCAGCGAATAAACGCCGTCTCCGGTCGCTCGCAGCAAGACTTTCTCTTTCGCATCCGCACCACCGTCGCTGGTCACATCGCCGACCGCCGCATCGCCAAACTTCATCGGCAATTCTGACCAAGCTTTACCGAGCACTCGGATCGAGTACTCCGCCTCGATCCGCGCGACATCCTGGTCGATTTTGGCGCGGTAGCTGGCGGCCGAAATCACCGCCGCCACGGGAGGTTGGCCGGGCTGCTCTCCGGACTTGTTCCAGAGCTTGAGGTACTCGGCATACGACATGAACACGGTCGCCTTCTGCTTCTCGAAGACCGTGCTGAGCTGCTTGTAGGGCACATAGATAAGCTGCTCCCAAGTCACCTCGGGAGCCTCTTTGGGCTTGGCCTCTTGTGCGTTCGCCTGCATCGGCGAGGGGGAGTCCGAAAAGCTGAACGGGGCGAAGGCGAGCCAACTCAGCGTGACAGCGAGAAGTCCTCGAAACCAGGCGGCCGGGATGCCAAGAGCCGGAAACGAGCTTGCTTTCCGAACGGTCATAAGCGGAAGTCCTTGAGACAGCAGTAAGTTCAAAAGGTATCGATTTCAGAGTTTAGGCGGTCTCGATAACCCTTGCCAATTAGCAGGATGGGGCTGATTAGAGATTCCTCGCCCGTGCAATTCGCTCGAGAGCATCAGTCACTACGACGGGCCGAGTGACCGTATGGATTCCAGAAACTTGGCAAATTCTCCCAAAGAAACAAACGTGGCAAGCGACCTCGGCCTTAGATCGGCACGAGTCGCAATTGCTGAGTGGTCTGGTGGCTCACACGAGCCACTCCTAGAATCCCGCCCCTCGCGAACGGTCCGATTCGGCCCTTTGCTTCCCTCCTTTTCACGATCCCACCGGTCGATCCCCTCATGGCTGACCCGCGCATCAATCTCAGAAATCCCGCCCTAGCGGCCGTGCTCGCGTTCCTGATTCCGGGTGCCGGACATTGCTATCAGCGACGCTATTTCAAGGCGGCGATTTATTCGGTCTGCATCCTGACCACCTTCTATTGGGGTCAGGCGATGGCCGACTGGCGGGGAGTTTTCTTCCGCTGGCAGGATTTCGAGGGGAATCGTTTTCGAGTGAAGGACCGCTCGATCGGATACCTCTCGCAAGTCATGGTGGGGGCGTCCTCATTGCCGGGACTGGTTCAATGGCAACGCTATTCCAGCGGCGACGATGCGCGTGCCGCTCTGCAACTGGACCTGCCGCTCGACACGACGTTTGAGGGATATGCCAAGGTCGAAAACCCCGGCGACTCGTGGCAGGGACCGATCACCGGTCGCCTGCAATTGTCTCTGGACGAATCCGGTGCCCAGGGGTTTGGAGCCCAAGTCCGAGGACATTTCCGAGGCCGGTTGGAAGGGGACTCGCCGCGCGACGTGGAGTTCGATCTGGGCGGGTCGCTGACGGTGGCCAATCGTGTCAGTTCTCAAACGATCGGCCCACGAATCTTGGGGAGCGGCGAAATCACCCGCACCATCGATGGAAAAAACTCCCCGCGAGAGTTTTCCAGTTCGCGGCGTTTCTTGGCCTGCCGAGTCGTCGTACCGCGCGGAGAATTCGAGTCTCCCATTGGCGAGATCGAAGGGACGATCCCGCGAGCGTTTTGGGATTGGTATCAAGTCCCGTTGGAAGACGACGCCGTCCAAGATCTGAACCGTCGGCTGGGCAAGAAGTATGAGATCGCGCTGCTGTTCACGTGGGTCGCCGGCCTGTTGAACCTGTTAGCCATCTGGGACGCCTACGAAGGTCCGGCCTACGGCTACGGAGATGAACTCGATCAACCGGAAGGACAGCCGAACGCTCCCCCTCCGCCAGTCACCGCGACACCATCCGCGGCCGTGTCTGTTGGTTCGTAGTCCAGGAAAATCAACTCATCATGCTGCTCGGCATTCAAAACGTGTTGTGGTATCTCCTGCCGCTGGCATTGGCGATCAGCCTGGTCTACAGCGCCAGCCGCTTTGAATTGCCCGAACGGATTGTGAATCGAGCCACACGCTTGTTTCTACAAATCGTGCTGTTCATGGGGACAATCTTCGCAATCCTGTTCGTGCTGTCCGACGGACTGTAGGACGGGCACTCCTGCCCGTCACAGCGGACAGATCAATCGGGGAGACGGGTAAGAGTGCCCGTCCTACAGACTGTCATGGCCGAACCGACCGATTTGCGAGAACGAGTCCGGTCGCTGCCGACGACCTCTGGTGTGTACCTGATGAAAGATGCCCTCGGCCGAGTCATCTATGTTGGCAAGGCGGTCAATCTCCGCAGCCGAGTCTCCAGCTATTTCAATTCGGCCGCGGCAACGGATCGACGGATCTGCGATCTCGTCCCGGAAATTCGAGACGTCGATCACATCACCTGTGACAGCGAGGTTGAGGCGCTCCTGTTGGAAGCACGGCTGATCAAGGACATTCAGCCGCGGTTCAACTCAGAACTCAAAGACGACAAGACCTTCCCCTACCTGCAAATCACGACGCGAGAAGACTTCCCCCGCATCGAGTTCACTCGCAAGCCCCGTTCGCGCGGCATGAAGTTGTTTGGCCCCTTCACGAGCGCGAAGCGTTTGCGTGGAGCGATCAGCGTCTTGCAACGCATCTTCCGTTTTCGCACTTGCTCATTGGACATCGCCGAAGGTGAAGAGCGCTGGCGTTGGTTCCGCCCGTGTCTGTTGGCGAGCATCGGGCAATGCACCGCTCCATGTAACTTGCGGATCAGCAAAGACGACTACCGTCGCGACATCCGCAGCCTGCGCATGGTCCTTGAAGGCAAGAAGGGCAAGCTGCTCGAAGAGCTGAAGGCCGAGATGCTGGCCGCATCCAAAGAACTGCGGTTCGAGCGAGCGGCTCGCATTCGCGACGAAATCACCGCGCTCGAAACGCTCAACCTGCGCGGCAACTTGAAAGACCACGAGCAGCCCGAAGTCTTCCCGATCGACCCCAAGAAAGGGATGCGCGGGCTGATGAAGACGCTCAACCTCGACAAGTTGCCGCGGCGGATTGAAGGAATCGACATCGCGCACCTGCAAGGGGGCGAGACGGTCGCCAGTCTCGTGTCATTCCTCGACGGCCTTCCCTTCAAGCACGGCTACAAACGATTCAAGATCAAGTCGGTCGATGGAGTCGATGACTTCGGCTCGATCCGCGAGGTCGTCAGCCGCCGCTTCAGCCGCTTGCGTGAAGAGGGCGAATCGTTCCCGGACTTGCTGCTCATCGACGGTGGCAAAGGCCAACTCAGCGCCGCGCTGGATGCCTTTCGATTGCTCGATATCACACCGCCACCCATTCTGTCGCTGGCCAAGCGGGATGAAGAAATCTTTCTTCCGGGCGAGTCGGAGCCAATTCGGCTCAGTAAACACGCCTATGCGCTGCGGTTGCTGCAATACGTCCGCGATGAGGCCCACCGCTTTGCACAACGCTATCACCACTTGCTGCGGCGGAAGTCTTCGCTTGGTGACTGACCGCTTGTAGTGACCCGATTCATCGGGTGAGGGTCGCACGTTCGACCCCATAAATGGGGTTCAACGGGACTCTTGGGGGCTGTTGTTTGAATAAGCGGACATGCTGATTTCCAATCGGGTTGTGTGTTTCTTCCGAATCCCGAAAGGAGAGAGCAGCATGTCCGCAGAAGTGTTTTATCGAGCGATGGGGTTGCCG
>SXKJ01000392.1 GCA_005778115.1 Planctomyces sp.
CAGCAACAACCGAATGATCGCCTGCGCTTCAGGCGATTGTCTCGCAATCAGTTCTTCCGTGACGACCGACGACATCACACACTGATCGCAGAAAAACCCAAATGACGCGAGATCGTTTTTAGACTCCGTGAACGATTACGGATTGGGCTACTCGCCGACCCCCAGCCCATTTTGCTTCTCGTGGAACCGTTGCTGACTTGTGATTGCCAGAGTTGCCGGCCCTCCAGATCAAACGCCAGCACGCCCGAATTGCCGAAGAAAACGAAGACGTGTTCGCCATCCGAGACCGGCGTGCTCGTGGCGTAACCATGCTCGCCGAGCATCCGGCTATACGACTCTTCCGGTTGTTTCGCGGCGAGGGCTTTGTCCCACAGGATTTCCCCATTCTTCAGCGATACACAAATCAGATGTCGTTCGAGTTTCTTGATATCACCCGGCGCACTCCGGCCGGTTCCATAGCCGGAATAGCACGTCACGAAGACGCGATCGCCAACGATAATTGGGCTGGAACTTCCCGGCCCCGACAACTCGGTCTTCCAGGCGACGTTCTTTGAAGCACTCCATTCGGTCGGAACTCCGCGAGCGTCGCTCACCGCCGAACCATTCGGCCCGCGAAACCGCGACCAGTCCGCCGCATTTGCTGACGAGAACGCAGCCGCGACTCCTAACACCGACAACCACCGAACGAACCGAGTGCGATTTGTCACGTCAGGCTCCATCGTTGAAGAAGATGCGGAAAGCCAGTCAGCCACAAGAGCACACAAAACGGGCTACCGGCATCGAACTTCGATCACCATGTGGATCGAGAACGTTGCCGGTCGAATCGCACGTCACTCGGAGATGCTGCGCGATCTCAATTCGCCCGTGTTCCTTTTGTGCTTTCTTGTGTTCTTTGTGGCGATGAGTTGCGGGCTGAACTAATTGCTGTCCTTTTTCTTGTCGCCGCCTTCCGTCTTGCGCTGCGGACGGCCAGCAGGATTCGCTCCGCCTCCACCTTGGCCGGGACGTCCGCCACCGGGGGGACCGCTGAATCCGCCACGCAATGCGGCAACGTCGAACGCTTTGCCCTTCATCTTCGTGAACTGCTCACGCTGTTCGGCG
The DNA here is from genome assembly GCA_005778115.1 of Planctomyces sp. Classification (GTDB taxonomy): domain Bacteria; phylum Planctomycetota; class Planctomycetia; order Planctomycetales; family Planctomycetaceae; genus SXKJ01. Next base: position 1,102 of record SXKJ01000392.1, read on the forward strand.
GTCAGCACTTCGGACAACGCCTTATCGCGGCTCTCACTGAGTTCACGAAGCTTGGTTCGTGCGTCTTCGCCACCACCGCCGCCCTGACCGAACAGTTCGCGTGTCTTGTCGCCGTGTTCTTTGGACACGGCAGCCAGCTTCTCTTGCTGATCTTTGCTGATCTTCAACGCGGCGATCACTTCCGCATTTTGGTACGCCTGCGATCCCGATGCTTGCAAGCTTATCTGCTTCAGCCGATCGCGTTGAGTGGCGTCCAGAATCTCATCCAGTTTCGGCTGAAATTTTTCGTTCACTTTCTTCATCGACTCAGCCATCTTCTCTCGCGCCTTCGCACGTTCTTCGTCCGATTGATCGCGTCCACCAAATCCACCCGCGAAGGCCGTGCGCATCTCTTCGCGAACGGATTCGCCAAGTGTCTTCAGCTTGCTGATCTGGTCTTCCTTCAGTGCAAGATCCTTTTGGACGGCTTCGTTGTTGACCAAAGCCAAAGGTCCGCCGCCACCGAATCCACCGGGACGTCCACCAGGTTGACCGCCACCCGGACGCTGAGCGAACGCCACTGACGCACTCAACAGGATGGCCACGACTGCAATCCAACGACTCAAACGCAACATGTGAAACGCTCCTTTTCAGAAACCAAGATTGAGCGGAAATCCATTTCCCAAACCAAATCCGTCGCGGCCAGCCGACGGCCGACAGGGGAGACGCGGCGGATTCCGAAAATGAAACCCGAACCAACGGGCTTAGGGTCACGATTTCTGTCAGATACGGGACGGGAAATTCACCGGCGCGGGTTACGAATTCTGCGAAAACTTCTCGCTCTCCGCCGAAATCGGCAGCCAAACTTCCAGCGTGGTTCCGCGTTGTGGCTCGCTACGAGCGGTGATCTGGCCACCGTGTGCTTCGACCACAGACTGGCAAATCGCCAGCCCCAAGCCGCTCCCGCCATCGGCTCGCGAGCGTGTTCGGTCCACCCGAAAGAACCGCTCGAAAATGTGAGGCAGATCGCCGGCGGGGATCCCAATGCCCGTGTCCGACACTGAGACCACTACGTCGCCGTTGATGCGCTCCACCCGCACATCCACTCGTCCGCCATCGTGGTTGTAGCGAATCGCGTTCGAGAGCAGGTTCATCATGACTTGCCCCAACCGTTCACGATCACCAACGAAGGGGACCGGTGTGATGTCGCTGCCGAGCTTGATCTGCCGTTCGTCCGCCAGAGGACGCAGCAATTCGACGGATTCGGTCGCGACTGTCGACAGGTCCAGCGGTCCACAATTCAAACCTGGCTGACCGGAGTCGAACCGTGCCAGCAACAGCAAAGAATCAATCAGAGATCTCATCCTGCGTGCGGCGCGCTGACAGGTCTCCAAGGCGGCGACATATTCTTCGTTCGACCGCGGTTTCGAGAGCGCCAATTCGATTTGCGACATGATCACCGCCAAGGGCGTCCGCAGTTCATGCGACGCATCCGCCGTAAACCGCGCCTGCTGCTCGAACGCGGACTCCAACCGATCGAACGTCTGATTGAGCACATGCGCGAGTTGTCCTAATTCGCTGTCGGTTTCCTGCACGTCGATCCGCTGTGACAGATTCTCCGCCGAGATGTTCTTGGCGATGTTGCTCATCGTGGCGATGGGTCGAATAGAGCGTCCTGAAAGCCAACCACCGCCGATCACACCCAGAGCCAGAATTGCCCAACCGCAGGCGGCCAGCAGCCAACCCGAGGCACGTTGCGCGGCCAAATCTAATTCAATCGACCGCCCCACTAGCACATGCGTGCCGACATTCGCGACATACACGACTTCTCGTTTGCCTTCACGAAATCGCGCGATCCGTACGGGCAACCAACTGTCCTCGACATAGTGACTCTCAAATTCCACATCCGGGAGAATCTCCGACCTCCGTAAGACCCGCCCGTCGCGTGCCCAAATGATGTAGTAATACCTCGAATGTTCCCCTTCGAATAAGCTCGAAAACTCTTCGGGCAGAAAGGGAATTTGAGAAGGCTTAGGCACCGATTCCGTCGCTTGAGGCATCAAGGACAGACGTCGCAAACGTGATGTCAAAACTTCCGCCGTCCGATCCAATCCCGCATCGATGTCATTCAGACGAGTCTGCCACAGCAAGTGGTACACGATCACGCCGAACGTCATCAGCACCACCGTCAGCACCACGGCATGCCAAGCCTGCAACCGCCATCGCAAGGACCGAATCATGAGACGTCCCAATCGCTCGACACCGCCAGCCGTTCTAGCCTTCGATCACATACCCCAGTCCGCGCCGCGTGGTGATGAATTCCCGACCCAGTTTCTTGCGGATGTTCGAGATATGCACATCGACCAAATTCGATAAACTGTCGTCCTGCTCGTCGAACAGATGATCGTAAATGGTTGTGCGTGTCACCAGCTTTTGACGATGCAGCACCAGCAATTCCACCAGAGCGTACTCCGTCGCAGTCAGCGGCACGAGCGTATCGCCGCGCTTCACCAGTTTTCCGACCGTGTCGACTTGAACGTCTCCGATCTCAATGACCGCTGCGGCCTGCCCCGCCGCTCGCCGAATCAACGCTCGCAGCCGAGCCCTCAATTCCGACAACGCGAACGGCTTGACGACGTAATCGTCCGCCCCGGCATCCAAACCGCGCACGCGATCGCCCACCGTGTCGCGAGCAGTCAGCATCAAGACCGGCGTTCGCTTGACCGCCCGCATCCGTTGCAGAACCGACCAGCCATCCAGCTTCGGCAGCATCACGTCCAACACGACTGCGTCGTAATCCCACACCGTCGCTTTGAACAACGCCTCTTCGCCGTCCGCTGCCGTGTCCACGGCATAGCCGTCGTCGCGCAATGTCGCGGCGACCACGCGCAACAAATCCGGTTCATCTTCGACGACGAGAACTCGCATAACAGACCAGAGGTAAACGAGGATCGAGCCTTGCTTGACCGAATAACACGGGCAACCTTAAGAGAGCATGAGGGGGCCGCTCAAGGCTGTCGCGATCGCAGTAGCCGGGTCGCGGAGCGACTCGGCCACATTGCGGTTTCGCCGCATTCGGAGACATTCACCATGCGAACTGACCGACTGGGCGCGTTGATCGTACTCCTTTCCTTCGGTGGAACCGCGATCGGGCAGGCTCAACCACCGGCGACCGATTCCGCCACGGTGCTGGCCTCGGTTGAGGATCAACTGGTGAAAGTCATTGGCTCGGCCGAATCCTCGGTTGTCGCGCTCGGCATTCTGAAGCGTGAGGCAGCCGCGTTGCGGGTCGATGGATTCGGCCTGGAGGTTCCCCCGCGTGCGACGGACGAACTCAGCCCGGAATTCTTCCCCAACGAATTCGGCAGTGGAGTCCTCATCGCGGCAGGAAACTCGCCCGAAGCTGGGGCCGAGCGGTTGGTGCTGACGGCTTATCACTTGGTGCGCGGCGGCCCCATCGTCGGCAAAGACATCCCCACCGATCGTGCCTTGCGAGTGCGTCTGCCCGGACGCCAGATTTGTGATGCGAAGATCCTCGCCGCCGACCCACGCTCGGATCTGGCGGTGTTGCGACTGGAACTCACGGGAACCAAGTTGACTCGCGAAGACCTGAAGCCGTTCAAGCTGGGTGAACCCACTCCGCCGCGCAAAGGGCAATTCGTCATCTCCCTGGGCAATCCGTATGCAATCGCCCGCGATGGTTCGGCCAGCGCGAGCTGGGGCATCATCAGCAACATCTCGCGGTTCCCGGCCCCAGCCAACACCGACAAATCCGATCTGCCTCCGACACGGCGTGACACTTCGATTCACCATCTCGGCACGCTGCTGCATATCGACACGCGCTTAAACCTCGGCGGTAGCGGCGGAGCGCTACTAAACCTGCGCGGCGAACTGATCGGCCTGACCACGTCGCTCGCCGCCATCGAGGGCTATGAGAAGTCCGTCGGCTACGCGATCCCGATCGACGCCAACGTGCGGCGAGTCATCGAATCTCTCTCGAAAGGCTTGGAAGTCGAGTACGGCTTCCTCGGCCTGCAACCCGAAGACTTCTTGCTCGCGCCGCTGCGGCATCTGCCTCCCAAAGTGAAGCAGGCAAGCGCCGCACGCGTGCTGATGTCCTTCGCGGATTCACCGGCCGCCGTCGCCGGAGTCCGCCGCGATGACATCATCCTGGCCGTGAATCGCCAGCCGATCTTTGGCAAGTTCGATTTGCTGCGCGAGATCGGGTTGCTCGGCCCCGGCGTCTTCGCCGAACTGACGATTTGGCGCGAAGCCGACCGCCGCGAATTCACGCTGCACGCCGAGCTCGGCAAGTGGCCGCTGTCCGACGAAGAGACGCTGATCGCCAGCGAGCACCGCTATTCTGAATGGCGTGGCCTGCGCGTCGATTACCCGACCGCGCGCTACAAATACATGAACTGGCCGGAGCAGCGTTACCCCGCCGCCGTCGTCGTGACCGCCGTCGCTCCGCAGTCCAGCGCTGCCAATGTCGAACTGCAAGAGGGGGACTTCATCACGCACATCGAACAGCATCCTGTCCACACACCGGACGAATTCCACGCCGTCATTCGCAAACTCGACAAGCCCAGCGTCCTAGTGCGCACCCTCGACGGCCGCCGCCTCTCGCTGAAACGTTAGAACTCGTCCAAAAACTACTCCGTGTTTTTTGGGCGAGGACGAATCGTGTAGTTCCACTGAGGGCAGATTTCGTGGCGGGTCAGTTGAATCGTTTTGAACTCGGCGGCTAGCCGCGGGTCGAGGAAAAGAACCCGCAGCTAGTGTCCTGAGTTGTTAATTCGTTGACAAACTTTGCCCGCGATTTGTCGGGATTTCGATGCGTTTTCAATGCAACGAACTTACAACTCAGGACACTAGCGCCTTGCGGCTCACATGGCACCGAGATCAACACGAATGGCGGAGAGCCCTTTTTCTTCGTGTCCACGCTGATGCGCGGGTCACCACTGCGGCGGAAGTCTTCACGCTGTTCGGCAATGTGCCGGAACTGCTGATCGCGTTCGGCAGGTGATTTTCCGGTGTGCAGCACTTTGCGGTGGCTGCGCAGCCCGCA
>SXKJ01000393.1 GCA_005778115.1 Planctomyces sp.
GCGCGGGATCATGAATCCCGGCAAGGTGCTGTCGTAGGTCAGCCTTTCGAGGCTGACCCGATCAACGATCGACGCCGCTTGCCAATTCGGGTCAGGCTGGAAAGCCTGACCTACGCGTGCAGTTCCACCAAATCCTTGTCGAGCAACACATGGTCGCGGCCGACCGATTGGCCGTCGTGAGCGCTACTCCCCCAGACTTTGGCGAACTTCAGTGACTCGACCAGATCGCGATGCACCACCGCCGCGAGGTCTTCGACCGTGCCGCCGGACTTGATGACGAATGGCGATGAATAATCGGCGGGCTTCCCCGGCTTCCTCGTGTAGAGGCGGATGACTCCCAACAAGTGAAAGATGGCGTCGCGCAGCGATTCGCGAGCGGCAGGCTGATCGAGATCCACTTTGAGCGTCGCAAAGTTGGTCTCGGTCATCTCGCGAAAGAACGCGAGGCGATCTTCGCAGCCAGAATCATCGCCACGCGTCGCAGCGAGCAGCGTCTTCACGCGGATGATCGAAAAGTCTTCGTCGTCGAAACCGGTCACGTCGGATAGCAACGTCTTGCGCGAGCTGAATTGTTTCAGAACCTCGGCCGTTTGATCGGGTGCGTCATCGGACGAACCATCGAACGCGAGCACCACCGCATCGGCCGCTCGGACGAGGTTCAGCAGATAAGGTTCAAAGTGCGCATCGGTGATCGGCGGCGTGTCGATCAACTGCACGCTGACTTCCTGCCACGGCATCATCCCTGGTAGCGGTTCGCGTGTCGTGAACGGGTAAGGAGCGACTTCCGGTTCAGCCTTCGTCAGTTCTTTGAGGATGCGGCTCTTGCCCGCGTTCGGCCCGCCGACGATGACGACTTGCCCCGCGCCCTGCCGAGGAAATCGAAACGTCTTGCCGCGCTTCGTAGCGGATGCCTCCGACTGCAACTCCGCTTTCGTCTCTTTCAGCTTCGTCTTGAGATCGGCTTGAAGCTTTTCGGTCCCCTTGTGCTTGGGGATCGTCGCCAGCATCTCGTCGAGCAAGTCAGCCCGCTCCTGAGCCGTGTGTGCTCGGCGGTACTGCTCTTCGAGTCGCTGATATTGCGGAGTGAGGTTCGCGGGCATCGTGTTGATTGAGGGGTCGGGTCTACGAGTTTTCGGAATTGGCCGACGACGGATCAGACAAGCTCACCGCACGATATCGGCCAATTCCGAAAAATCGTAGACCCGACCCCGACCCTGGTTGCATCAACGACAACGCCTGGCGTTCGATGGGAACGTCGGGCGTTGTGTTTCAAAACTGTGGATCAGCAACTCGCACTAAGCGGCCTTCTTCTTTCGGGGTTCCGGACGCTTCGGCAGTTTGGCCTTTTGCTCTTCCGTCAGCAGCGGCTTGACCTTCTCCAGAATCTCCTGACGCAATGCGACGATCTTCTTGTCGGTCTCGTCGTAGTTCTTCTGCTGTTCTTCGGACAGCTTCATCGCGTCCTTGATCGCCTGAGCCAACTCTTTCCCCTTCTTGCCTTCTTTCCCTTTCTCGCGTGCCTCTTTCATCGCGTCCAGGCGAGCCTTCTTCTGCTCTTCGGTCATGACCTTGTCGAGCTTCTCTCGCAGTTCTTTCATCTTCGGAGCGTACTCTTTCTCCAACTCGGCGACCTTCGGTTTCTGCTCGTCGGTCAGCGTGATGTCTTTCGGCAATTGGACGGCGGGTTGCTCCTTGCGGGCGTTTGGCCGGTTCTTCTTGGCTTTGGCATCCTCGGCCATCAGGGGCGAAAGCAGGAACGCGGCGAGGCTCAACGACAGCAGGCATCTCCAAAACTTGGTCATCTCGAAATCTCCTTTTCACTGAGCGGACATGAAAAACGCAGAGCTACCGGAGTAGCTCTGCGTGGGGGAAGTCTGTCGCCATCAGCCGGAACGCGCGAGCGTCCGGTTCTGGCTGGCATAACCGGACGCTCGCGCGTTCCGGCTCATTTTCTACTACGCAAACAGTTCCGGAATCACATGGCCGTCGCGGACGATCATGATCGGGCGGCCGGTGTCGGTGTGGTATTCCTTCTGATGGCTGATGCCCAGCGTGTGGAACAGCGACGCGGCGACATCATCCGGCGAGAAGCCTTTGCTGTCCGGCAGCGTCGCGTCGGCGTTGCTCTTGCCGACCACTTGGCCGTTCTTGATGCCGCCACCCGCCAGCAACATGAACATGCAGCGTGGATAGTGGTCGCGGCCATTGCGAGTCATGTTGATCTTCGGAGTCCGGCCGAACTCACCCGTGACGAACACGGTGGTCGTTTCCAGCAGACCCTTCAATTGCAGACCTTGCAGCAGGCCCGACAGACCGCTGTCGAGCGGCGGGGACTTCTTCTTCAACTGGTTCCAGTTGTCGTTGTGCGTGTCCCAGCCACCCAGTTCGATGGTGACGAACCGCGTGCCGGCTTCGACCAATCGTGACGCCAGCAGGCAGCTTTGATCGAACGGCGTCTCGCCGAACAGTTTCTGGAAGTTCGGGGATTCCTTGCTGATATCGAACGCCTCGCGCGACTTCGGCGAGGTGATCATCGCGTGGGCCTGTTGGCCGAACTTGTCGAGACCCTTCACCAGTTGGTTAGTCTCTTCAAAGCCACGGAACGTCTTGTCGAGGTCGCTCAGCAGAGCTTGTCGCTTCTCGACCGCGTCGATGGTCAAGCCACCGGCGAGCTTCAGGCCGCGCACCGAAAACATCTCACCCGGCTTGGGTGTGTCACCGGTATTGAGCGGCGCGTATTGCACTCCGAGGTAGCCGGTTTTCTGGCGGCTGCGGGGAATCGCGACACTCGGCGGGATGTTGCCGTTGCCGCCGAGTTCCTTCGCGACGATCGCGCTGTAGCCGGGATACTCCAGCGACGGCAGCGGGCGGTTGCCGGCGTTGACGTACTCGGTGCCGAGCTCGTGTGCTCCCAGCGTGTGGGTCACGCCGCGCAGGATCGTGAAGAGGTGCATGTTCTGCGCGAGCTTCGGCAGGTGCTCGCTGATCTGGATGCCCGGGACCGCGGTGTCGATCGGATTGAACTCGCCACGGTATTCGGCTTTGGCTTCCGGCTTTAAATCAAACGTGTCCATGTGCGTCGGACCACCGGTCAAATTGATGAAGATCGCCGCGTTGGCAGTGGACTTCGAGGCGACCTCGCCCGCCGATGCGAACTTCATGTAATTCGCCAGCGTCAAGCCGGTGCCGCCGATCACGCCGGCCTTGAGGAAATCGCGTCGTCGCACACCGTTGCAAGTTGTTGTCGTGGGCATGAGGGTCGTCCTTTCTCGTAGGTCAGGCTTTCTAGCCTGACCGCTTTGGTTATCGAACTGGTAACGAATGGTTAAGAAGCGTTCGGGTCAGGTTGAAAAGCCTGACCTACGGGTTAGTGGTTGATGATGAACTCTTTGGTGTTGATCAGCGCCCACAGTAGGTCGCGGGCACCGGTCATTCGGTCTTCGGATTGGGTCAGGAACTTCTTCGAGGTCTCCATCTCCGATTTGCTTGGCAGGCGGCTGAGCGAGCGGAGGTAGGCGGCTTTCACCAAGTCTTCCGGTTCAAGTTGGACGACTTCGACGAGCTTCGGAGCTTCCTCTGGTTTCGCTTCGGTGCTGGCTTCGATCGTCGTGATCTTGGCTTTGTAATCGGCGATGCGGGCTTCGATCGCCTTGATCTCTTCGACTTTCTCCGCTTGCCGAGCTTTCTTCAACGCTCGCTCGTTGGTCTGAATCTGGGTTTCCAATGCTCGTCGAGCCTCCTTGGCTTTCGCGACTTCTTTGCCGCCGCGTTTATCGTCCCGTTCATTGCGAGCGGGCTTGGGGGGATTGAGCGAATTCACCCAGCCATTCTTATCATTGAGCAGTTCGAGAACTTGCCCGTCGTTCTGCATGTAGACGGTTTGCAGCAGGCTGGCTTCCGCCGAGCGGTCGCAGTCGCAGTTCGTTTCGCGGGTTGAGCGGCCGAAGACGGTCAGCGCGAAGCTGATGCTGCCATTGCCGGTCCCGGCACGGCCGTTGGTGCCGGCGAGCGCGATGGCTCGACCCTTGAGGTCGGTCTGCAACCGAGCGATCTCGGTGTCGGATGACGTCGCTTGCTTGAGGGCATCCAACGCGATCTCGGCCGGCAAGCGGCGCGGAATCGCGTGCGAGAAATTCTTTTGATCGAGCTTGTTCGTCTCGTTCGGCTTCCAGCTTCGTTGATAGGTCTGGCTGTTGGCGATTTCGCGGTGCAGCCACTTCATGTCGAAGTTGTGAGCGATGAATCCCTGCGACAGGTGATCCAGCAGAGCGGCGTTGCTGGGAGCATTCGCCAGGCTCATGTCATCTGCCGGATTGACGATGCCGACATTGAAGTACGTCGCCCAGACGCGGTTCACGAACGCACGGGCGAAGAACCGATTGCTGGGATCACGCAGCCACTGCATGAGCGGAGCGCGGACATCATCGTGTTCCATCAGGCTCACGACTTCACCGCCCAGCAACTTGGCCTTCGGGCCAGCGGGAGCGCGGGCATTCTGCTTGCCGTTGTCCTTGTCTTTCTCTTTGTTGCGGTTGTTCGCCGAAGCTTGTGGCTTAACCGTGTACAACTCATCGACCGGCACCACGTCACCCTTGGCGACACGTGTGGCCAGCTCTTTTCGCAGGTCGTTGCCGTTCTTCTTGGCGGTTTCAATCTCCAGCTTCTTCAGGATTGCTTGTTGCTCAGACTTATCCTTCGGATTGACGCCGAAGTTGACTCCCTGGAAGAAGCCTTTGAACTGGTTGAAGTCGTCTTGGGTCCATTGATCGAACGGGTGTTTGTGGCACTGAGCGCACTGGATGCGAAGACCGAGAAACGTGTAGGCGAACCCGATCACGCGCTCTTCCGGCTGCCGGAAGTTCTGGCGACCCCAGTAATAGGTCAGGCCACCCGCTTCGGCATACGAACCCTTCTTCTCCGGGCCGTAAATCTGACACATGCGTTCGCTGTATTCGGTGTAGCTCTCGCCGGGTTTACGACTGGTAGCGACGACGATTCCTTCCACCAATTTGTCGTAGGGTTCGTTGGATTCCACTCGCTTGTAAATCCAGTCGTACCACTGCTGCGAGACGGAGTCTTTCCCACCGAGATTGCCACCGACGTTGTTCAAGAAACTCGCGTTGTTGCCAGTGAAGTCGCAGAGCTTCGTCGTCCACCATGCGGAGTAGCCAGGGCGTTCCAGCAATTCGTCGATCTTCTTGGCTCGCTTGTCCGAGTCTTGATTCGAGGTGAAATCAACAACCTCTTGCGGGGACGGCAGCGTGCCGGTGATGTCGAGGCTGGCTCGGCGGAGGAACTCGTGATCGTCGCAGACTTCCGACGGCACGATGCCGAGCTTGCGGAGCTTCTGCACGACGAGTTCATCGACCTTCTTCGGCGTTTCGACCTTCGGATACTTCTTGCCGGTCTTGTCGCTGACAGGACGGATGACCGGGACCGGCACGACTCCGGCGTCGTAGTTCACGACGATGTGCGTGTCGCCCGTCTGTCCCGACTTCACCAGACCGTTCGAGTCGATGTTCGCGATCAAGTCATCGTTCGAGTTAAATCGGCAGAGCGGCGTGACATCCTCGCGAGTCCCATCGGACCAGACCGCCACGGCTTTGATCTGTGTTTCTTGGCCGTCCTTGCCGAACTGAATCTCGGTGGGAGTGACTTCCAGCTTCACGAACTTCGGTGAGTCCGCATCGACGCTCTTCGCACCGGCTTTGATCCAGTTGCGGAAGATGTTGTATTGCCAGCTATCGGCGTCCATCCGCTTGCCGCCACGGTGCGGCGTTTCGAGCGTTGCCTTCAGAAGCGCGAGGCTCTCTTCCGGTTCCTCGACCAGGACGCGCGGTTCCTTGCCCTTATCTTTGTCTCCCTTGGTCAGACCTTCGTGATCGAGCTTGAAGTCGTAACCGAACAGCGACAGGCGGAAGCCCCCCTGCCCTTGGAACGATCCGTGACAGGCTCGGCCGTTGCAGCCCAGGCGGCTGAACAGCGGCACGATGTGCTGTTGGAAGTTCGGCACTTCGCTGGCGTCTTTGCTGGCGAAGCGTTGATCGGCCGGCTTGATGATTTCGTCGGCAGCGAAACTCGCCGAACCGAACGAAAGCGAGGCTGCGGCAGCGGTCAACAACCAAGGTCGAATGGATCGAGACATTTCCGTGTCCTTCAAAGATTGGTAGCCGCGTTCGTCAGAACGCGGATTCTTGGGTCTTGCTCTCAATCGAGCCCCGCACTCTGACGAGTGCGGCTACGGGTTACTTGTCTTTATCGCCAATTCGTTTCGGAACCGGCTTGGCCGCCGGCTTCTTCCGCGTCTCGGCGGATTTCTTGATTCGGTCAAATTCGCGGTCGATGTTGGTGACTCGATTCTGGACGTGTTCGGCAATCTGCTCGTCAAACTTCTGCAAGCGGGTCTTTGATTTCTCGCGGTCGTAGGTCAGCAGTTGCAGCCGCACGTCGTGGCGTTCGGTCAGCACTTGGCGGAGTTCCGTTTCGAGTTCCTCGGAAGTGCTCATCGTCAGTCGCGCCGCCAACAGTCGCACGCGGGAATCGAGTTGCCATTCGCGGAGCAGAATCGCATAGCGGTCGGCGTCGTTGTCCTTGGTCTTTTCCAGCCGTTCGCGAGTCTTATCCAACTCGCGCAGAGCCTTCGTGTATTGCTCCGGATGACTGGCCTTCAAGCGGCTGAGCAGTTCCGCCAGCTCCGAGTGATGCTGTTGAGCGAACTTGATGGCGGCCGCTTCGCGTTTCGGAGCGATCGGTTCGGCATCGTACTTCGCCGCGTCAACGACGACCGGCTTCTTGGCGGGAGCTTTGTCGGACGTAGCCGGCTTTTTATCGGCTGGAGTTTTCGCGTCGGAGGGAGTGTTGGCTTTCGACGAATTGTCATCCGCGATCGCGCGAATGACGAGCGCACTCATCATCACGAGCGTCACAGCAAGCCAAGTTTTGGGTCGAGCCAGTTGCATCAGTTAGTTCTTTCGCACTTCATCGGTGCCGGGAAGTTTTTCTTTCACGTCCTCGGACGTCAGCGCCGCGAGCATCCAATCGGGTGGATCGAGGTCCGCATCATCAGCCAGATCGAGCGAGTCATCGTCATCGACATTGTTTCGAGCCGCTTCGCCTGTCGCCCAAGCGGCGACGAGCCGATCGGCTCCGTCCTTGCGAGCGACGCCGTTCGATGTCGAACCATGTCCAATCATCAGAGCCACGCCAGCCGCAACCACTGCCGTTGCGGCCAACGCCGTGATGACTGTTGTGGCCCGACGGCTGGGAGCAGCGGTTTCGGGCCGAGAACCGAACGTTGCTGGTTGAGAGTCGAACGCGGCGGCGATCGCCAGATTCAGCTCCATCGCGCAAGCGACCTCGCTGCAAGCAGCTACGTCGGTCTCCAGGCGAGCCTCGAACGCCGCAGTCTCATCGACCGAGAGTTCGCCTACGACGTAGCGGTTTGCCAGCCACGCGAGTTCGTTTTGTGTTGTCATTTCAGAAGTCGTCATGATTTTAGCCGTCTAACTCCGCCAATCGGCCCCGTAGTTTTTCTGTCGCCAATCGCATGCGCGTCAGCACGGTTCCGAGGGGCACTTTCAATTCGCTCGCGATGACCGCGAAGGTTTTGTGTTCGTAGATTCGCATTCGGACCACTCGTCGCTGTTCGGCCGGCAGGTCGTCCAACGCGAGTCGCACTCGTTCGATCACCTCGGCTTTCAGAGCGAATCCCGCTGGGGATTCATTCCGAGTCACCGAACCTCCCGCTGACTCATGCCGACGAGCGTCGCCCTGAGCCAATTCGCGGAAGGATTTCTGCTGGATCTTCGCTCGCCGTTTGAGGACCAACGCTTCGTTCAAGGCCACTCGGAACAGCCACCCGCGACGGGTCTCCGGCCGAGCTTCATGTCCTCGTTCGAGCGCCTTAACCAGCGTGGCTTGCAGGGCCTCGCTGGCCGAGTCGTCGTTGCGGAGGACTCCCAGCAGGAAGGCCCGCAACTCTCCCGCGAGCTCGGCGAACCACTCTTTTGCTGGTGAGTTCGCCGCATCCGCAGGCTCGAAACTGTCGCTGCCCATCCTATCCCTGCCGGTGGCCAAAGCTTTCGTCTCCGTCCGCCGGCAAAGGTCGCAGCCCCCAAGCGATGCGCGACTTTTCCGGGTTATTCTCCGAGCCGGACAAAATTCCCAACCCGCGAGCCGGACTATCCTTTCGAGTCCGCTCCAACCCCGCAAGCGGTTACTTCTTCAGGCCCCAGACCTTTTGAATCATCGCGTGCCCTTGAGGGTCGTATCTCTCCAGATCTTGGCGAGTCGCAGGACGGTAATTGCAGCCGACAAAGTAAATGCAGGACAGCTCAGCGAAGTACTCTAAGTGATTAACGATTGCGTAGGCTTTTTCGTGCGTCTTGCCCTCATCGTCTTTGACGTCTCGATACAGCTTTAATTGATCCGCATGTTCCCAAGCCGCTCGAATCTCGGGAGGCTGATTCTCGTCCCAATGTTCCAAGTGATGGGCGTGAGCGAACTCGTGGACGAGTGCCTTCAGTGCCCAAAAATCATTGATCTGCTTGCCGTAGTTTTCGGCACAGTAAATCACCACCGCACTTCGCCATCGCGGGTCATACTCCTCGTGAAAGTCCGGAGCGTTTTTGCGTAAGTATTCCAAGCCATTATTCCTGCCGCCTCCCTTGGCTTTTGGACCATACAGCAAGAATAGCTTCAGTTTGAGCAATGTTGGATGCGCCGCTTTTGGGAGTACGGCGAGTGCTTCATTCAACTTCTTTTCCAAACGCTCAAGAGTCGTCTTGGCAAGGTCGGGGTCTTCCTTCAATAGCTGCTTCTCCACTTGAAAAGACCAGCGACCAATCTTGCGAACTTCGTAAATTCGGCCCGGATTACTTCTACTGTCCGGTTTAGGTTCTTAGCTGGTTCTTGAGTGGTGGAAGGAGATTACGAGATTCGTAGCGTGAAGCACGGGCGAGTTCGTTTCGTTGGAGCCAACGTTGTGTGGTGGCAGCGTTGTGTGGTGGCAGCGGTGTGGTTTGGTGTGTGTGATTGGAGTCGGTGTTCGATTTGAGCGGCGATCAGTCGGCGGGCTTGAGGAACCGTCATGGCGGGTGTCTGGATTTTTCCCCCGCCGCGTCTCCTCGTTGAGGA
>SXKJ01000394.1 GCA_005778115.1 Planctomyces sp.
AACCCAAACCAGGGGCAGCGCGCACGAAGCTGATTGGCACAGTATTGACACACCAAACTGTGTCAATCAGATTCGCAAATGCAAATGGCTCACTCGTAACGAGTTACGGGCGAGCCATAAGCAAAGGCGGAGAGGGAGGGATTCGAACCCTCGGTACCCTCGCGGGTACACTGGTTTTCGAGACCAGCACAATCGGCCACTCTGTCACCTCTCCGAAGCAAAGATGAGCCAGCATTTTGTGGCGGCTGGCGAATGGGGGGCGGATGATAGCGGGCGTTTTCAGGAAACGCCAAGTGTGCTGTTTTTCGGTCAGTGATGGGCAATTAAGCAACACTACAGGTCTTTTATCAAACCTCTGAAGTGGATCGCGAGAGGTTGCTCGGCAGCGTTCAACGCCACCGCGGTCCATCGACTTGGTCGACCTTCAGCACATGTTGAGGCTTCGTGTACAGCGTCGGGCTGGATTTGAAACGGTCGCGGTTTTCAGGCGATGCGAACAGGAACAGTTCGCCATCGAAGTACGCTCCGAACTGCGTGCTGCCGGGAACGGCGCGGTCGGAATTCAAGAGGACCACCGGATCACAGCCGAGCAAACGCGGCGCGTACTTGGCCGGGTCCGCCTGAAACTCGCGGTATTCTTCGGCATCGCACAGCAAATAAACAACTCCCTGATAGACGAGTGCGAGGTCCGTTTTGCCCTTGCGCCATTGGCGATGCTTCGCCAGAGACACGGGGCTGTAACGGTCCAGGCCGACGAGCAGTTTGACTTGTGTCGCAGGCTTTTCTTCAGGAACCGGTTCACGGCTTGGTTCGCTGACGCGAGCGGTTCCAGGAGGGCTTTCTTGAACGAGGCGTTCGCCCTGGGGGCGTTCCGCGGGGGTCTCTGCTTTCGGAGCGAGTTGTTCGAGGACGTTTCGTAGTTGCGCGAGATACGCCTTCCGATCGCGTCCCCCTTCCGCCTTCAATGCGATGACGCCATCGGGGGCGATGATCACATCGGTCGGCAAGCTCTTGATCTCGAACTGACTGATCAGATCCGGATGCTGGTCGCTGTCGATCATCACCGCGACGAACTGTTGAGCCAGCAGGTCTCGCACATCGGCATGGTGCAAAACATCTTTTTCCATCTGTCGGCACGGCGGACACCAAGTGGCACCGAAGTGGATCAGCAGCGGTCGAGCCGCTTGCTTGGCTTCCTTGGCAGCGTCTGTGAAGTCGTGCTTCCAGACATCGGGCTTGTTTGCTCCGATCGCCGTCAGGCTGACCAACATCACCAGGCCGGCCATTGCGGCCGAGCACCACAGAATTCGGTTGCGTTGCATCTTCTCACCTCACCCGGAAACCGTCCGACGAGCATCGTCCGGCATCTCTGGCCGTTCTTCCTGAACAGCTTGCCCTACGCGGGTACCCCACTTCTGGTTCTATCGACCTTGCACGTCGAGAAAATCAAAACGGCTCTGCCGGTTCTGCCGAAGATGCCCGCGCCGCTCGGCACATGCGGCCAGTTGGTGAAAGTGGGTAAACTTGGCAGCGCGACCGCCGTAGCCCGACTCTGTGAGTCGGATCGAACGAAGTCGACGCTACCAGTGCAGAGGCCCGACGGAATTCCAATCGTCGATTGCGGGCGACAAAGCCTCGCCCTGCTCCAGGCGGTCGAGTTCCACGACATCGCGCGGAATTCGTGGGTTGAGGCCAGCTAGTTCCAGAAAATTGTGCAGCAGCCGATGCCCACCGGAAGTCAGCACCGATTCAGGATGAAACTGCACGCCGAACATCGGCCAAGCGACATGCTCGAACGCCATCAGCACGCCGTCGAACGTTTGCGCCGTTGGCCGCAGGCAGGCCGGGAGCGTCGCCGCAGGCACAATCAGCGAGTGATATCGCGTCGCGGTCAACGGATTTGGCAAGCCGGCAAACAAGCGTTGTCCGTTATGCTCGACTTGTGACGTGCGACCGTGAATTGGTTCGGCGGCGCGAACCACTTCGCCTCCCAGAGCGGCCGCAATCGTTTGATGTCCCAAGCAAACTCCCAATACGGGAATCGTCGGTCCCAGTTGCCGGACAACTTCCAAACTGATTCCCGCTTCGTTCGGTGTGCAAGGCCCCGGCGACAACACAATCGCGGATGGCTGCATCGCTGCCACCTCTGAGACCGTGAAGCGGTCGTTTCGCACGACGGAGACTTCGCACTCCAGTTCGCGGAAGTACCGCGCGAGGTTGAACACGAAGCTGTCGTAGTTGTCGATCAAGAGAATCATGAGACAGGAGTCAGGGGTTAGGAGAGAGGGCCGACAACATGCCAGCGGCTTTGTGTAGCGTCTCTTCGTATTCGGCGGCCGGGGCGGACTGAGCGACGATGCCACCGCCGACCGAGCACTGAATCCAGCCGCGCCTCACCGTGAAAGTCCGAATCAAGATGCTGCTGTCGGCCGAGCCGTCGAAGCCGACATAAAACAAGCTGCCGCAATAGGGACCGCGTACGGTCGGCTCCAGTTCTGCGATGATCTGCATCGCGCGGACTTTCGGAGCGCCGGTGATCGAGCCACCGGGAAACAACGCCGCCAGCAAATCCCACGCATTGAGTTGTCGGCCGGCGGCGTCACGATCCAAAGTTCCGCGGACAACCGAGACCAAATGCTGCACCGTCTCATAGGTCTCGACCGCACACAAACTCGGCACGCGAATCGATCCGGGCGAGCAGACTTTTGACAGGTCGTTGCGCAGCAGATCTACGATCATCACGTTCTCGGCTTGATCCTTCTCGCTCTCGCGCAATTCGTCTTCGGTGAAGAGATCCGCTTCTGGGCGATAGCGCCGTCGCCGAGTTCCCTTGATCGGTCGCGTCTCGACCACGCCGTCTTGCACATGCACGAAGCGCTCCGGCGAGGCACTGGCGATCGTCCAATCGTTGCACGAAAAATATCCCGCGAACGGCGCGGGGTTGAGCTGCCTCAACCGTAGGTACAACGACAGCGAGTCTTCGCGAGCGGAAAACAGCAGCCGCTGTGACAGGTTCACCTGAAAGACGTCGCCAGCGTGGATGTATTCGATCACTCGCTCGACCGCGCGGAGATATTCATCGCGTGAGAAGTTACTGCCGCCGCTGCCGAAGGGGCTGCGTGTAAACGGGTGGGGCAGATTTTCAACCTGCCCGTCCGAAACTGACAGGTTGAAAACCTGCCCCACGTTCAGCCGATCAATAACTGCCTTTATCCGCTCGGCCGCGCGGCGTTCGCGTGCGGTTCCCTCAGCGGGAAAGCCATGCGAGATCACCCATGCCGATCCAAGCTCGTGATCCCACGCGATCACCCAGTCGTAAAGTCCAACCGCCAGCCACGGCAGTTCGAATTCGTTGATGGCTGGTCGCGGCAATTGTTCCCACACGCCCCCCAACTCATACGACAACAGCCCCGCCGCTCCGCCTTGAAATGGAGGTAAGTTGGGGACCGACTCGCTCGCGAAGCGTTGCGACCACTCGCGTAACCGAGCGAACGGGTCGACTCCAAACGGCACGCTCGCGAGTTCCTCAAACTCAAACGGATCGGCCGCGAGAAACGAATAGCGTCCCAACTCCGGCCGACGCGACGCGCTGTCGAATAGCACGACGTTCGGCCAATCCGCGAAACGGCGCAATGTCTCGGCGACATCGGGCGGAGGGTCCAGCGGGTGAATCAGAGGCAGCGACATGGGACAAAGCTCTGGGCGAAGCGAAGGGGTCGGGAGTCTTTTTCAGGCCGCCGAACAATTGTTCGATGGTCAATAATTAGCGACGGCGGCCTGAAAAAGACTCCCGACCCCGTAGTTCACATCGTCGCGACTTCAACGTCCGCTTCGCAACGCAACGTCGCGGAGTTCAAATTCGAGCGGCACATCGAGGATCAGCGTCGGGGCCACGTATCGGAAGCCGTACTCGCTGGCCGGGAGCGGGAGTTTCTCGAAGCGATACGTCACCGCGATGCTGCCGTCCGGTTGGACGTCGCTGTCGATGTGTGTTGGCTTGAGCAAGTTCACGTCGCCCATCGCCGTGCCGCTGACCGGCTTTTCGGTCGGCATCATGCCCGCTCGGACGAGTCCCGCGACGTTGAACAACATCCACGAGCGATGCGACTCAAACGCCGGCCCGCCGGTGTCGTAAGTCACGAGCGAAGTCACTTCCAAGCCGTTGTCTTTCCCGCCGACCGATTCCCAACGCAGCACTTTGACAGTCACGCCTCCGCGCCGTCGCGACACATTCCGAGCCTCCGCGCCTGGCGGGAATTGCAACGGTTCTTCTCCGGCTGCCGTTTCAATGTGCAACTTTCCGGACACCGTCAGCGAGGACCATTCTCCTTCTGGACGTCGGAAATCCAGCGGCACCGACATCTGCCGGTGTCCCTGTCCGAAGGTCAGTTCCAACTTCGCGTCCGGTGAGAAAGGCAGCCAGCCCGCGGCGACGGGTTTGTCCTTTGTTGCCATTCGAACTCCGCTCACCGCGACATCCGCCACCGAGCACTTCAAGAACAACGGCCGCAGCCGAGGTTCCGACATCACGTCCAACTCCAACCGCAGCAGCGGTCCAGAGTTTTCTCCGACGATCGATCGCTCGCGAATCGACTTCAACGCAATGCGAAACGCCTTTGACTGTGTCGTCGCCAAGACCGCTCGCGGCGATTCGTAGTTCGCTGCCGCAGACATCGGAAACATCCGCAACCGCGCCGGTGAGCCGCCAAACGACCAACTCATTTTGTGTTGTTGCGACGTGGCTTCGATGACGTCCCAGAACGTCGGTCGATCGGGCAACTCGATCGGCTTCGATAGCAACTCTTTCGGCAAGTCATCGACCACGACGACATTGCCGGTCTCTTTTTTCAGCCGAAACAGAGTCTCACCAACCGATTGCGAGCCACCAGTCGTCAGCAGAGCCGCATTCACCGACTCTTCCGCTTTCTGTCGCTCCAACTTCGCACGCACATCGCGGATCGCTTCCATCGTCGCGCGGCTGCCGAGCGATTCCGGTTCCGGCAACCACTTCAACGCCGCCGGTCCCAGCTTCAAGAGTTCCTTCTTGGCCTCATCCCGTTCCGCCTTGCGATTCCCATCCAACCGCACGACCCAACGCCGCACAGTCGACTCGTCAACGGCTTCGTCCGCAACGAGTCCCAGTGTCACAGTGCTAAGAGCCACCGCGATGACCAGCACGCGAAACAGAGAGGTCGGCAACATTCGTCAGGCTTTCAAATCACGACGACTTTCGCGGAACGATCGCAACATCTTTGACCACGGTAAGCCCCGAATCGTCGGCGGCAAGCCTGGCCAACCAACTTTCGGTCCGCGTCGCTGCATCGCACCGATCGTTGGCAACACGCTCTGAGAATTGGCGCTGCCGACGCCAAACATCTTCGAGAGATCAACGCCGAATGTCTTCGCCATGCGATTTCCCCTGCAACTCTTGCTAATTCGCGTCGCGCAGGTCTGTCCGAGAACCTGTTACACGATCATTCATCCGACTCGCGCAGCTTGGCGAGCACGTTGTAATCCTCAAGCGTGGTCGTGTCCTGAGCTTTCTCGCGGCCGGCGGCGATATCTCGCAGCAGCCGGCGCATGATTTTTCCGCTGCGCGTCTTCGGCAGCGCGGCCGCGAAACGGATTTGATCCGGAGTGGCCAGCGCGCCGATTTGTTTGCGGACGTGAGCGATCAGCTCCTTCTTCAGAGCGTCGTCGCCGTCTAAACCTTTGAGCGAGACAAAGCAGCAGATGCCCTCGCCTTTGAGATCGTGTGGGAAACCGACGACGGCCGCTTCCGCAACTCGCGGATGGGAGACGAGGGCGCTTTCGACTTCCATCGTGCTGAGGCGATGGCCGGCGACGTTGAGCACATCATCCACTCGGCCCATCACCCAGTAGTAGCCGTCTTCGTCGCGGCGAGCGCCGTCACCCGCGAAGTAACAGCCAGGAATCTCGCTGAAGTACGTCTTCACGAAGCGATCGTGGTCGCCGTACAGAGTTCGCAACATGCTCGGCCACGGTTGCTTCATCACCAGCAAACCGCCGTTGATGCCGGGGACCGTTTGGCCGTTCTTCGTGACGATGTCCGGCACGACGCCGGGCAGAGGTCGCGTGCAACTGCCGGGCTTCGTTGCAGTGATGCCGGGGAGCGGGCTGATCATGATGCCGCCGGTTTCCGTTTGCCACCAAGTATCGACAATCGGGCAACGCTCCTGGCCGATGACTTTGTGATACCACATCCAGGCTTGGGGTTTGATCGGCTCGCCCACGGTGCCGAGCTGGCGGCGGCTCGACTGGTCGGGGCGGTTCGGCAAATCGTCGCCCCATTTGACGACCGCGCGAATCGCGGCC
>SXKJ01000395.1 GCA_005778115.1 Planctomyces sp.
CATGTGCAGCTCGACTACATCAACTGGGCCAATGCCGATCCCGCCATCACCGGCCCGGCGGCTGCACCAGGAACGAAAGACTATTTTGAGTTTCGTCGCTTGCGGCTCGTGGCGGATGGCACGGGATACGGGCAGTTCGACTTTCGATTGCAGATGACGCTGGAGCCCGAAACCGTCGGTGACAGCGAGGGCTCGGCGACGACACCCGATGTCAAAGACGCCTACCTCTCGATGAATGACATTCCGTGGCTGGGGCGATTTCGGATCGGCAATTTCTTTGTGCCGTTCAGCCTGGAGCAAGTCACCAACGACACCAACAACATCTTCCTGGAACGGTCGATCCCCTCGCAGGGAGTTTTTGCCGCCGATCGAGACGTCGGCATCGCGTTCTACAATGCGACCGAAGACTTGAACGTCACTTGGACCTACGGCGTCTTCTTCGACAGCATCAGCGACACGCTCAAAGAGCAGATCGACGACAACCAAGGCTACAGACTCGTTGGCCGAGTCACCTGGCTGCCGTACTACGATGACGCCTCGAACGGCCGGTACCTCGTCCACCTGGGCGCGGGAGTGCTCTACACCGACGACCAGGACAACGACGTCAGCTTCGACGCACGACCGCAGATTCACGAAGGCCCGCAACTGATCGACAGCGGCTCGCTCGACGCCGGTAGCTACACGACCGGCAACATAGAGCTGGCGGTGGTGTGTGGCCCCTTCACCGTTCAGAGCGAGGCATTTCTTTCACGGGTCAACCTGTCGGCGGGCAATCCTGCGACGATTGGCGGAGCGTACGCTCACGCGAGCTACTTCCTGACTGGTGAGAATCGGAAATACGAACGCTTCGGCCAGCACGGTGCGCAGTTTGGACGCAACGTTCCCAACACGAACTTTCGCCTAGGGGGCGACGGTGTTGGCTGGGGAGCCTGGGAGGCAAAGGCGCGTTGGTCGTACCTCAATCTCGTGGACGTCAGCCGGGGCGAGTACAACGACTTCACGGTCGGCATGAATTGGTACTGGTCCGATCGAACTCGGATCATGTTTGATTGGATTCATCCCGTCACGAGTTCGCAGACGACGTTTGGCAAGACGCAATCCGATCTGCTGGCGATGCGGTTCGACTTTAATTGGTGACCGCATCAAAACTCGCCGACGACTTCACGGCCATTGCGGCTGCCAAGCGCTTGCCATGTGGCGAGGCTGATCCCGTTGTTGATGAATTGCACATGGCCATCCACGAACAGAGCATGGACTCCGCCGGTGTGCTGGCTGCGCGCGGCGACATTCAACGAGAGCCGGTCCCACCAGAAGTTCGTGCGGATGCTGTGAGGCAGGCCGCCACGACAATCGACGTCACGATCGTTGGGAGTCCGCAGGTGGTTGTACATCGAATGTCCCGGAGCACCGATCAACCAGCGGCTGCCGCGAGTCTGCTGCAACACCAAACCGGCTCCATGACATTGCGTCGCGTAATTGGTCAATTCGGGACCGTTGGCGGCGTTGTCGTTTCCTTGCGTGAGCACAAAGCCGTTCGTGGGAGAGCCCCCATCCCAAACCGTTGGGCCGCCGGGAGTGGACTTGACCGTTTCGCTGATGCAGACCGTTTGACTGCTGCCGTCACGCACGTCCTGAAAGCGCGTGTTGGAGTTCTCGAAGAACACTCCCGTAACGGGGACTCCGCCGGGATTGCGTGGCGACAGGGGCAAAGTCGTGCCGGTACACAGCGGGTAGTTATGAACGGCACTGTTGACGACGACTCCGCCCACGGTGTTGGACTGCAGGATCGCGAACGAGTCGGTTGGGCAAAGAAAGAAATTGATCGTCTGGCCAAGGGCCGTTCCATTCGCGGCGGGGTCGTCGGGGTTCGCATTGAAATTGACTTGGCGAAACAGCGGCGACGCATCGAGTTGCGGCAGCAGGTGCGCATACGCGGAGAAACAGCGTCCCTGCCCATCCACGGAACTCCGAATTCGGCCGGGGGGCAGCGTGCGGCAGGTCTCGTGGTAATTGTTGAGTGCCAGTCCAAGCTGCTTCAGATTGTTCCGACACTGGCTGCGTCGAGCTGCCTCACGTGCCTGCTGCACGGCCGGCAAAAGCAACGCGACCAAGATGGCGATAATCGCGATCACGACCAGCAATTCGATCAACGTAAAACCGCGCTGCGAAGATGACAGCATCGTTGTCTCAGACCGTTTCCTTTCCGAACGATTTGACTGAGCGTCGCCCTGTTGCGACTGAAGTTCAGGATAGCCGTCACGCTACTGGCTGCTTGTGAGCGACACAATACCTCCAGTCGGCTGATGGGACTACAGCGCGAAGGCCCCAGCACCTGCCCAGCAAGACCTGAGGTCAACCAGAGGACGAATGCGAATGGCAAACTTGATTGAAGGATCAACCCCCGTGGAACAACCGGCGGTTGGCCCGACCTACTCACTCTGGCAAATCACGGCGTATGCCTTACGGCTGGGGACTCTGGGATTCGGAGGTCCGGTCGCGCTCGTGGGCTACATGCACCGTGACCTCGTCGAGCAGCGGAAATGGATTTCCGACGCGGACTACAAGGAAGGTCTGACGCTGGCTCAGCTCATGCCGGGGCCGTTGGCGGCGCAGCTCGCGATCTATTTGGGTTATGTGCATTACGGAGTGCTCGGCGCGACGTTGGTCGGAGCCGGCTTCGTGCTGCCGTCGTTTCTGATGGTCGTGGCGCTCGGTTGGGCTTACGTCGAATACGAAGGGCTGTCGCGGATGCAGTCCGTCTTCTACGGAGTTGGTTCGAGCGTCATCGCGATCATCCTGGTCAGCGCCTACAAGCTGACGCAAAAGACGATCGGCAAGGACAAACTGTTGTGGGGGATCTATCTCATCAGCGGTCTTGTCACCCTCGTCACCGAGACCGAATGGATTGGAATGTTTCTCGCTGCGGGTGGACTCACTTGGTTCGTCCGAAGACCTCGGACTCCTCGCGAGGAGAAGCCCACCGAAGTTGCACATCCAGGCGCAACCGGATCGTCCACCGCGCGAGTGCTGGTTTCGCCGTTGGCGGTGGTCGCCGTGGCGACGAATGAAACGCTGCTGAAGATCGCGTTGTTCTTCACGAAGGCGGGAGCGTTCGTCTTCGGCAGCGGCTTGGCGATCGTGCCGTTTCTCTACAGCGGTGTCGTGAAGGACTACGACTGGCTCACCGAACAACAATTCCTCGACGCGGTGGCCGTGGCGATGATCACTCCCGGCCCGGTGGTCATCACGGTGGGATTTATCGGATACATCGTGGGAGCGAAGGAGGGAGGAACCGTTGGCGGCTTCGAGGCGGCGACGGTGGCAGCGCTCGCCACATTCTTACCGTGTTATCTGCTGACGATCATTCCCGCTCCGTACTTCAAGAAGCACGGCAAGCGGCCGGGGATCGTCGCCTTCGTGGATGGCGTGACAGCCGCAGCCGTGGGCGCGATTGCCGGAGCCGTGTTGGTTCTCGGCCGCCGCACGATCTTCGGAGAAGGCTGGTCGCCGGAGATTCCGAAGGTCGTGATTCTTGTTGTCACGCTCGGCCCGTTGCTGAAGTTCAAGTAAGGTGCCGGAGCCAGTCATCATCCTGGGAGCAGCCATCGTCGGCCTATGCGTGTTTCCGCTGGTGAAATGAACCAGGCGAGCGGGGCGGCGTCAGCCCCCCTGCTGGCCTTCGCCATGGGGGCGTCGTTCGGCG
>SXKJ01000035.1 GCA_005778115.1 Planctomyces sp.
ACTCCCAAGCGCGTGATCTTCGTGCTGTTCGACAACGGCTTTCATGAAGAAGGAGCCCAGCCTGTCGGCGTCCCGCTGGCGACCGACAAGGTGAAGCAACTCGCGCTCAAGGACCTCACGCTGCCATTTGATCTGGAGCCGTTCGCTCCGTGGCGCGAGCGCATGACGATCGTCCAGGGGCTGCGCGGATTCCATTTGAGTCCGAGTCACGGTGCGGGCTTCGGTGCTCTTTCCGGGCTGCCGTTGAGCAAGGATCAAGCCAAGGGCGAGTCGATCGACGCGGCTGTGGCGAAGGATGCGACGACGGTGTTTCCGCTGCTCGTGCTGGGAATCGCGGCGGGACAATCGTCGGCGACGGCCTTCGTCTCGTCGGCCTGGGGAGGCGGCCGGCCGATCGCGGCTCAGTGTCGCCCCGAGATCGCTTACGAGACCCTGTTCGGCAGCGTCGGTGCCAAACGAAACACCTTTGCCAATCGCAAGAACCTCCTCGACTTCGTGAACGGCGATCTGAAACTCGTGCGCTCGCAAATCGCGGGACCAGAACGCGAGCTGCTCGACAGTCACATCGAGTCCCTCGAGACCATGACGAAGCGACAAGGTTTGTTGTCTCGAAAGTACGAAGCGGGCGAACTCACCCGACATGCTCCGGAGCTGCCCGACCAGCCTGCGTTGAAGATGACGGAGATCGCCGCCGCGCAGTGCGATATCGCGACTGCGGCGCTCGTCTCCGGTCTGACGAATGTCGTGACGATTACCTCGGGCCTGTGTGGCTTGAAGACGACGTACACGGGGCTCACGAATTCGGGAGTGCATTTGATCGGCCACGGCACGACGGATCCGGAGTTGATGCTGACCGGCTACCAAGTGCTGTCGCGGTATCGGCACTATCTCGCCGAGCAATTGGCGCGGGTGTTGGAAAAACTACAGGCTACTCCCGAGGGCCAGGGCACGATGCTCGACAACACGGTGCTGGTCTTCACCAGCGACAGCGCCAATTGGCAGCACTCGGGCGGCGAGAATTGGCCGTTCGTGCTGGTGGGCGATCTGGGAGGACGGCTCAAAGGCGGGCAATTCGTCTCCTATCCGCTGGCCAACCGCCCGTTGCAATTCGGTGCTCCCGGCCAGCGAGACACGGGCCTCGCTGCTCGTTCCAATCCAACGATCAACGCGCTGTATTGCACGCTGCTGCACGCCGCCGGCAAACCGCGCGACACCTTCAATCACGAAGGCACGAAAGAACCCGCCGCGCAGTATGGACCGCTGAGCGAACTGCTGGCGTGAGTCGATCAGCCAAGACGAATTCAATTGGAGACGAAGCCTCTCATGACCCGCCATGCTATTTTGATGCTGTTCGTATTCTGGGCCGGTATTTCAACCATCGCGGAGGCTCAGGAAGTCGCCGCGCAACGGGCTGTGGACTTCAGCCGAGAACTCTCGCCGTTTGTGAAACGGTTCTGCGTTGACTGTCACGGCGCGAAGAATCCGGAAGGAAAAGTGTCGCTCGCTGGTTTGACTGGCGACCTTTCGAAGCCGCGCGAGTTGCAGGTCTGGCAGGCGGTGTATGAGAAGCTTGAAGGGCGGGAGATGCCGCCTCGCGATGCGGACCAACCGACCGATGCGGATCGCGCACAGGTGGCGAAGTGGCTCGCGGCGTCGATTCGCGCGGCGGGTGTCGTGCTCGATGACGGCAAGTGGCTCGCCCCGATCAAAGGAAACTACGTCGACCATCAGACGCTGTTTTCGGGCAAGGCGGTTGTCGATGCGGGCGGCACCAACCCGCGGCTGTGGCGGCTGACGGGGCAGGCTTACGAAGACTATTTCGACAAATTGAACAAGCACTTCCTTTTGGACCGACGGAACTACGGCGAATTCAAGCTGACCGCCCCGTGGAACTTCACGCCGCAGCCCAACTTTGTGGACTACGCCTCGGCACATCGCGTGGGCGAAGCGGAGATCGAATTCCTCTTGCGCAATGCGTCGAGCTTCGCGCAGTCCATGGTCAAGCGGCATTCCAAAATGCCGAGTTACGGCAACTACATCAAGGAGTTGGTGACGCTTATCAAGGCCGGAGACGGTGCTACGCCTGAGCAAGCGGAAGCCGCGTTGGCTCCGACTTTTCAAGGTCTGTTTCAACGGGCACCGACGGCCAGCGAGACCCAGCGGTACGGTGCGTTCCTGCGGAAGACGGTCGCGACGGCGGGGGGTGCCGGGGCTGCCGAGCAGTTGCTGATCGCACTCTTCTGCAACAAGGAGTTGATTCATCGTGTCGAGCTGCCGACGGGACCGACACGCCAGCTCGCGCCGCGTGATCTCGCGCGAGCCATCTCCTTCGCCCTGACCGACCGCGTGCCCGATGAGCCGCTCGCGAAGGCCGCTGATGAAGGGAAGCTCGCCACGCGCGAGGAAGTCGAGACGCAGGTGAAACGCATCCTGGAGGACTCGGCGATCGCCAAGCCGCGCGTGCTGCGATTCTTCCGTGAGTATTTTGCCTACGACTCGGCCCCCAACGTGTTCAAGGATGAGGTGACGCTCAAGAAACTCGGTGTGCGAGAAGCACGCGGGTGGAATCCAGATTACTTCGTGAGCGACGCCGATCGCATCGTGCTGGCTGTGTTGGCCGAAGATAAAGCCGTCTTGCGGCAACTGCTGACGACGACCAAGACATTCGCGATGACGGTCGATCCCGACGATCAGAAACATACGAAGGCCGACGCTTATCGACTGAAGAAGGCGAACTTCGAAGCCGACGAGCAGACCACGATCAAGCTTTACGAGGTGGCGATTGCGACACGCGCGGACTGGGATCCTAATCGCCAATACGACTTCCCGCCGGAACATCGGCTCGGATTGCTGACGCATCCCGCGTGGCTCGTGGCTCAGTCGGGCAACTTCGACAATCACGCCATTCATCGCGGCCGCTGGATTCGCGAGCGGTTGCTGGGCGGCCGCATTCCCGAGCTGCCGATCACGGTCAACGCCATGTTGCCCGACGAGCCGCACCGTACGCTCCGCGACCGGATGCAAGTGACTCGCGAAACGTATTGCTGGACCTGTCACAAGCAGATGGACCCGCTCGGGCTGCCGTTCGAGCAGTTCGATCACTTCGGCCAGTTCCGCAAGGAAGAGATGGTGGTCGATCGGGAAGCCACCGCGGACAAGAAGAACCTCAACAAAGACGGCGTGCCTCGTGAGACGCGCCACAAGCAAGTGCCGCTCGACACGACCGGCGAAGTGGGCGGCAGCATCGACCCGAAGCTCGACGGCCCGGTGAAAGACCCGTTCGAGCTGATCCGCCGCCTCGCCGATTCGGAACACGTCGAGCAGGTCTTCGTCCGGCACGCGTTCCGGTACTTCCTCGGTCGCAACGAAACGCTCGCCGACGGCCCGGCGCTCGTCGCGGCTCATCAGGCTTATAGCACAAGCGGCGGCAGCATGAACGCGCTGATCACGTCGTTGCTGACTTCGGAGCCATTCATGGTTCGAACTACAAACCCATCAGAAAAGGAATAACCATGCACCCCATTGGTCGTCGCACGCTGTTGAAATCCCTCTCCGCCGGTGCGGGAGCGTTGGCCTTCGCGCCGTTGCTCAACAAGCTCGAGGCTCAAGAAAAGGGAACTTACAAGACGCCCAAGCGAGTCGTCTTCGTTCTGTTCGGGAACGGGTTTCACGAAAAGGGATCGATCCCAACGGAACTCGAAGCACCCAAACTTGAAGGGACCGAAACGCGCACTTACGCGCTCGATCACCTCACGCTGCCTTTCGACATCGAACCGTTCGCGCCCTGGAAGGAACGGCTGACGATCATTCATGGTCTGCGGGCCGGAGCGGTGCATCCCGATCACGGAGCTGGGTTCGGTGCGCTATCGGCGGTCAACGTCGGAGTGGGCGACGACAAACGTCGCAACATCCCGGCCGAGACGATCGACGCGGCGATCGCGCGGAAGCTCGGTGGCATCTTTCCGCTGCTGAATCTGGGCGTTGACCCCGGCCAGCCGAACACGAAGGCGATCCGTTGCTCGTCCGCGTGGGGACCGGGGCAACCGCTCGCCGCGCAATGCCGACCGGAATTGGCCTACGAGTCGCTCTTCGGCGGCATCGGGGCCACGAAAAACGACTTCGCGCTTCGCAAGAACTTGCTCGACCTGCTCGGCGACGACGTCAAGGAGCTGCGGTCGCAACTGCGCGGGACCGAACTGACGCAGCTCGATTATCAGATCGAAGCGTTCGAATCGCTCAGCCGCCGCGACGCTCAGCTCGCCAAGATGTTCGACAAGGGGGAGCTCTCGAAGGCCGCACCGAAACTGCCGTCGCCGTTCCCCGTCAAGTTCACCGACACGGTGACGTCGCAGTTCGACATCGCGGCCTCGGCGATCGTCACGGGGCTGACGAACGCGGTCACGATCACCACCGAACTCTGCACGGTCCGCGGCAACTACACCGGCATTTCGGACATGGGGACGCACGGCGTCGGCCACAACGAGAAGGACGCCAAGCTGGGCCTGAGCGGTTTGGAAATCCTGCCCAAGGTGCGTCGTCACGTCGCCGAGCAAACCGCCGCATTGCTCAAGCGGCTGTCGGAGATGCCCGAAGACGGCGGCACGATGCTCGACAACACGCTGGTGGTCTTCACCAGCGACAGTGCCAACCGCCAACACACCCACGGCGAGAACTGGCCGTTCGTGCTGCTCGGCAATCTGGGCGGTCGGATCAAGACGAATCAGTTGGTCGTCTACCCCATCAGCAAAGACAGCCCGACCTACGAAGGAACTCCGAATCGGCTCATGACCGCTGCAGCGAACAACCCGACGATCAACGCGCTCTACAACACGCTCCTGCACGCTGTCGGCGCCCCACGCGATCACTTCAACCTGATCGGAGCGGACCAGAAGAATCCCAGCCTGACTGGTCCGCTGCGGGAGCTGTTGAGCTAACCATGTCTTCGCCTGAATCGGCAACCGAAACATTTTTGAAGAAACGTGAGAACGAGCATGACACGAACGATGACGCTGTGGCTGGTGCTGGTCGCTGGGCTGCTTGCGGAGACGACGCTGGTTGCGGACGAACCAGCTTGGGTGAAGCCGATGTCGGCGGTGCATGCCAAGTTTCAGGGAAAGGCCGGGTACGTGGCTCAACTCGGCGACTCGATCACGCATTCGCTGGCGTTCTGGGCGCCGATGGGCTGGGACTCGCCCGAGCAATACCTGACGCGCGACGATGGGTTGCCGAAGACGCCAGCGGAGAAACGGTGGCGCGACACCCTGAGCGGCTTTCGTGACAAGGGGCCGGAGCATGGCAACTACTCGGGCTGGCGAGTGGGCAACGTGCTCCATGTGCTCGACGACGTGCTGAAGCGGAATCAACCCGAGGTCGCCTTGATCATGCTCGGCACAAACGACATTTCCGGCGGCAAGGTGCCAGCGGACTACGCCGACGGACTGAAACAGATCGTGCGGAAGTGCCTCGACGCCGGCTGCATTCCGGTGCTGAATACGATCCCGCCCCGCCGTGGGCACAACGAGGCGGTCGAGGCTGCCAATCGCATCATCCGCGAACTGGCCCGCGAGGCGAAGATTCCGCTGGCCGATTTCCACGCCGAGTGCCTGCGACTGGCTCCGGGCGAGACGTGGGACAAGACGGTCATCAGCGACGACGGCGTGCATCCCAGCGGCGGCAAATCGAATGTCTACACCGATGAGAACATGAAGGTCTGCGGCTATGCTGCGCGGAACTGGGTAAACTTCCTGGCCGTTCGCGAGGTCTACTTCCGCGTGCTTCATCCGGCGAAAGGCATTTAAGGGTTCAAGAAGTTGGGCACGAGTCGTTGCTTTGGAAAATTGCAAGAAAACGAGTCCTGACACCTTTGACGACGCCGCCTGTGTCGCTCGGCAACTCGGCCACATTGATGTCCACCCCCAGCAGTTCACGCAGCGTGTTCTTATACTCACGCCGATTCAGCCGCCGCATCGTGATGACACCCTGCTGATCATTCAGCGTGCGCCGTACCGCCACCATCACATTCGAGAGGTCATCCAGAAAATCGGCCTTCGCCGCTTTGACCGGCTGCTTCGCTTCTTCGGGCGGCATCTCCCCGGCGTTGAGCTGATTGAGAATCTTCTGCCAGCGATCGGCCAGCTCGACCGAACCAATCTCGAACGAGATGTCATCCAGCCGCAGCTTCCCTGCCTGCTTCTCGGCGTTGTGACATGAGACGCAGTAGCTCTTGAAGAACCCGCGATGCTTCTCATCGAGCCGCGCCGGAGTCGTCTCTGCCGCCCCGACTTCCGCACCGGAGATCAGCCCGCTCAAGACCAAGGCCGCCAAAGTCAGGCCGCATTTCATGCTGTGGTTCCAAATTCCACCGTTGTGGAGAAGTCCATCCGCTCTCGCCGATTGTATCACGCTTCCGATAGTCGGCTTTCGCTCCGAGGCTGTGATTGTTTTGGGTAGGACGGCCTTTCGAGGCCGTCTGGGATCCGAAAATACAAGTAGTTTCTGACGCCCTGGAAAGGGCGTCCTACAAATCACCACAGCCTCCGCGAAAGCAATGCCCTTTCGCGGAGCGAAAGGCGACTAACCTTGGATCTCTTTTAGCACTCCCGTGCTGTCGCCGTGGCGGTCGGACTTGATGCCGAGGCCGTTGATGAGCGTCAGCCAGGCGTTACACAGCGGTGTGTTCTTTGGCGCGACGACATGTTGGCCGAGCTTAACGCCCGCTGCTCCGCCGGCGATCAGCGTCGGGCAGTTGTCGAGGTAATGGATCGTGCGGATGTTGCTGCCGTAGGTCAGCATCGTGTGGTCGAAGAGGCTCGTGCCGTCGGGTTCTTTCGTGGCCTTCAGCTTGTCGAGGAAGCCGGCCAGCAGTTCGCTCTGCACGGCGTCTCGTTTCTGCGAAGCCTCCATGCGATCGCCCGGCGAGTAGTGGCTCATGTCGTGCGGAGCGACCTTGATTCCGAGGCTCGTCAGCAGCGTGCCGACCGGTTGACGATACGTGATGACGCGCGTGCTGTCGGTCTGCAACGCGGCGACCATCAAGTCATACATCACTTGAATCTCGTCGCGTCCGGCGAGTCCGGGCTTCGGTTCGGCGAGTGCCGCTTTGGGCTTCGACACGTTGAGCCATTGCTCGTCTTTGCCGAGTCGCGTTTCGATGTCGCGGATGCTCTGAAAGTATTCGTCGAGCTTGTCGTTGTCGGTCTTGTTGAGCCCGCGTTGCAGGTCACCGGCATCGGTCGTCACGGCGTCGAGCACGCTGCGTTTCTGAGCGAGCAGCGCTTGTCGTTCGGCCAACGAAGTGCTGTCCGCCGAGAACAACCGATGAAACGCGAGCACCGGATTCTCCAGTCCCGCGACCGGCTTGCCGCGCAGATCCCAAGCAAGCGACAGCCCCGGCCCGTGTCCCGAGCTCGCGACATCAGGACTGTTGAGCTGCAGCGATGCGAACCGTGTGTCTCGACCGAGCTGCGCTGCGATGACCTGATCGACCGAGATGCTGTTATGAAAACTCTGGCCAGGCTCGGCGTAGCGGTTCGCTCCGGTGAGCCAGAATGTGCTGCCCCAGTGAGCTTCGTTGGCGAACTTGTTCGAGAGTCCTTGCACGACCGTGAAGTCCGCTTTGTGCCGAGCCAGCGGCGCGAGTCCCGGCGGCAGCGTGTAGTCCGCACCGGTCTGCTTCACGTCGGGAAACCAAGTTTCGTTCGTCACGCCCCAACCGAAGTTGAGGAAGATCGCCCGCTTCGGCCTCGCAGTGCTTGCTGCGTCTGCCGCCGAAGCGAAACGACGAAAGCCGAACGACTCCAGTGCCGGTAAGGCAATGACGGCGGTGCAGGATCTCAAGAAATGGCGTCGCGATGTCATATGAAGTCTCCGATCGAGTAGAAACGAGTGCTGAAACTGTTAAGGCTTCTGTGATTATTGCTACAGGCTGATACCAGCCCAGGGTCTGATCCCGAAGGGATCACAGCGATTAGCCGGTGGTTGAGCGCAGCGACACCACCGGAAACGTGAAGATTCATGACCGCATCCCGAAGGGATGCCAGCAGAGGATGCCACATGCCATCGACGTTCCTGGCCCTGCATTACCACATCGTCTTTTCGACGAAGGACCGAGTGCCATTCATTAGTCCCGAATGGCAAACACGACTTCACGAGTACTTGGGCGGCACCGCGAATCGACTCGGTGGTTTCTCGCAGGGAGTTGGCGGCATTGCCGACCATGTGCATCTGCTGGTCGGCCTGAAGGCGACGCATTGTTTGGCTGACTTCATGCGAGAACTGAAGAAGGCATCGTCGGTGTGGGTCCATGATGAAATCAAAGTTCCAAAATTTGCGTGGCAGGAAGGCTACGGCGCATTCACCGTCAGTCCGCCCGCTCGACCGAATGTGCAGCGTTACATTGCCAATCAAGAAGAGCACCATCGTGTGAAATCGTTCCGCGAGGAGTTGCAGCAATTCCTGATCGCGGCCGGAGTGGAATATGAAGATCGGTATCTGGATTGAGTGGTAACGGAGCATGGATACCGACGGCGCAATTGTCGTGATGGCCAATCCCCAGTTATCCCGGCCGAACAACGAGTTGCTCGATCCCGAAGGGATCCCGACCGAGCGACGCGGTGCCCGATCCCGAGCGAGCGACGAGTCGTCCGATCCCGAAGGGATCACAGCGATTAGCCGGTGGTTGAGCGCAGCGACACCACCGGAACCGCGACGGCGTTGAATCGCATCCCGAACGGATGCCAGCAACGTGGGATGACGAGTTCGCATGTTCGTTGTCGTGCGATGTTGCATTGGGTTCTCGGTGGTCGGTGAGATTGAGAGGTCGCTGGCATCCCTCCGGGATGCGGCTTGATTGGTGGTGTCGTTCCGGTGGTGTCGTCGCTGCGCTCCTCAACCACCGGCTAATCGCTGCGATGCCTTCGGCATCAAGACAAACTGCGATGCCTTCGGCATCGCGACGTGATGCCGTGCCGTCGTTGGCCAGTTGTTTTTTATTTCGCCATGAACTCCTTGCTTTGGACGATGGCGTGAATGAACTCGCGGAGGGCGAAGTCTTTTTGAGACGCTCGTTGCACGATGCTCGCCGCGAGGGCTTCATCGCTGAATCCGTAAGGGCGACCGAGGGCGTATTCGATCAACGCTTCGGTCAGGCCGCGTGAAAATTGCTCGGGCTTGGCGGCGACGATGTCGCGTAGATCAAAGTAGCTCTTGAACGACGGGCCTTTGTGGAGTGCGCCGCTGGGGTCGATTGGCCAGTCCTTTTTGCCGACGCCCTTCTTCTCGTAGCGGTCTTCGGTGCGCCACTTGCCGACGGCGTTGAAGTTCTCCAAGACGAAGCCGATCGGGTCGATCTTGCGATGACAGCTCGCGCATTGCGGCTGCTCTTGATGTGCCAAGATCCGCTCGCGCGTTGTGAGTAACTTGCCTTCCAGTCGAGTCAGTTGCGGGACGTTCGGCGGCGCGGGGGGCGGCGGGTCGTGTAAGAGTTTTCTCAGCACCCAGGCGCCGCGTTCGACGGGGCTGGAGACTTCACCGTTGCTGCCCATCGCCATGATCGCCGACATGCCGAGCAGTCCGCCGCGCGGTGAATCGGCAGGGAGCGGCACCTTGCGGAACTCGTCGCCGGTCACGTCTTCGAGGCCGTAGAAGTTCGCGAGCAAGCCGTTGACGACGACATAGTCGGACTTCAGCAAGTCGCGCGCACTGCCGTTCTCGCGGAGCAGGAACGCAACGGTCTCATACACCTCACGACGAGCGGCGGCTTTCATGCTCTCGTCGAAGTCTCGATAGAGCTGCGTGTTGAATTGGAAGAAGTCGAGCCGCTCCATGTTGAGCCACTGCGGCACGAAGCCCTGCACGAACTCGCGCGACTTCTCGTGCGACAACATCCGATCGACCTGAGCGGCCAGCACGTCCGGGTTTTGCAAATCGCCGCTGCGTGCCAGCGCGAGCAACGTCTCATCGGGCGGTGCGCTCCAGAGGAAGTAGCTCAGACGCGATGCGACTTCGCGCGGCGTCAGCGTCGTGGGATAGGCATCCTGCCTGTCGTTTTTCTTACCAGCCTCCGTCTTGTTGCCCGAGGCTGCGTCTGGCCCAGAAGAGTTGACAGGCTGGAAGCCTATCCCACGGGGTTCTGCCAGATACAAGAATCGCGGCGAGGCGAGCACGACGCTCAGCGGTTCGCGGATCGCGATGTCGAATTTGTCGCCCGCTTGCTGCCGCGACTCGAAGAGTTTGACGAGCTTGTCGAGGTATTCCGGTTGCGGCTTCTTGTCGCGGAAGGCGCGCACGGCGAAGCGTTCGAGGATCGCTCGCGCGTGATCGCGTTCGCTGAGACCATTGGCGTTTGCGAACAACACCGGCTCAAGCACGTCCTTCGCGGCGGTCGGTTGCTTGGCGAGCGGGCCTTCCCACTCCACCCAGTCAATCCACAGCGCGGAGGGCGGGCCGAGCTTCGTGTCCTTCACGGCGGCGAAGTAGAGCCCGGGGTCGAGCTTCACATCGCGCTTCTCACGCAGCACAAAGGTGCGCGGGCCGTTCGCGGTGATGCTCACGGGCACTTCGATAACCTGCGGCGCGTCGGTGGTGCCGCTGATTTGGAATGTCTGCATCAAAGTGAAATCCTCTTTCTCCTCTGGCTTCATGCGGCTGCCGAGTGCGACGAAATGCCGTTCCTTTGGCGTGCCCTTCACCGCGCCGATGCGGAAGCGCAGCGTGTATTCGCCGGGCTCGGCTTTCTCGACC
>SXKJ01000396.1 GCA_005778115.1 Planctomyces sp.
GCTGGCCGGCGATTTGGGCCGGGTTCACGAAATCGAAGAAGCTGCGCACTCGATCGTTCGCGTTCGTGTTGTTGCGCATGACCGGTAGGTAGATCGTGCGGAGAAACTCTTCTCCTGCGCGCGGTTTGCGGTGGGTGTAGTTGGGCGGGTTCACTCCCGCTTTCTTCAGTTCCCCGCAGTTCTCGATCTCTTCCAGAACGAGGGCCGGGCCGCCGTGGCTCGGCTTCAGTTCGCCGCTGACGGCGAGGAGTTGATCGCGCAGCACTTCGGCATCGAGTCGCTGACGATTCATCCGCCACAGCAGGCGGTTGTCGGGATCGACCACAGTAGCAGGCACACTCCGTGTGCCGTCGCCGTCTTGTGGGTCATCCAACATGTTTGTTTTGGCGGACGGCACATGGAATGTGCCTGCTACTTTGGGTGCGTCGTTCGTACTACTCAGACGATAGGTCCGGCTGAGCACCAGCGAGCGGATCAGTTGCTTCTGCGACCAGCCGCCTTGCATGAACCGCGACGCGAGGTGATCGAGCAGCTCCGGGTGCGAGGGCGTTTCGCCGCGCGTGCCGAAGTAGTCGACGCTGCGGACCAGTCCCTCGCCGAACAGCTTCTGCCAGATGCGATTGACGGCGACGCGCGGCGTCAGCGGGTTGCGTTTGTCAGCCAGCCAATCGGCGAGCTGCAAGCGGCCGCTCTGTCCGGCGGGGATCTCAGGGAACTTGTCCCACGAGGCCACGC
The DNA here is from genome assembly GCA_005778115.1 of Planctomyces sp. Lineage (GTDB taxonomy): Bacteria > Planctomycetota > Planctomycetia > Planctomycetales > Planctomycetaceae > SXKJ01. Next base: position 736 of record SXKJ01000396.1, read on the forward strand.
GAACCGTCCCGCGCGGGATCACGGCACCTGGTGCGTACGGATTGCCTCGAATGTAAACCGGCATGTCGGCGGGTTGCTCTGCGTCGTGCATCGCGAAGGCTCGCGGCAATTTCGACGAGAAGAACACGGTGTGCCGAATCGCCGCGTCAACTTTGTTCAATTGATCGGCGATCTCGTCGCGGCGTTTTTTCACCTCGGCTGTACGACGGACTGGAAGTCCGTCGCCAGAGAGCGGCTTTTGTTCGGAAGCGACGGACTGGAAGTCCGTCGTACGAGGTTTCTCGCTCGCTCGGAGCGAAAGCTGTTTCTCCACATCCATCTTCTCGGCCTGTAACTTTTGTTGCTCGGCCTTCAGCGACGTGTACTTCTCCATGTGTTCCGCTTCGAGCTTTTGCCTCGCAGCGATTTGTTCGGGCGTTTCCGGCAGTTCTGTCGAGTTGAGCAGGCTCCAGACCCCGAACGGGATCTTGTGAGTGGCCGGCGAGCTGCGGAGCATCCCCGCGATGCCGTAGTAGTCGTGCAGCCCGATCGGGTCGAACTTGTGATCGTGGCACCGCACGCAATTGAGCGTCATGCCGAGGAACGCCGTGCCGATCTTCGCGACCTGCGTGTCGATGTGATCGGCTTCCATCTTCGCTTTGTCGGGCTCGACGATCTCGACATCGCCGACCATCAGGAACCCGGTGGCGGTGATGTTTTCGGCTCGTTCCTGCGGCGAGTTGAACGGCAGCAAGTCGCCCGCCATCTGTTCTCGCACAAAGCGGTCGAACGGTTTGTCTTTGTGAAACGCCTCGATCAAGTAATCGCGATAGCGCCACGCATGTTCGGCGAAGACGTTGTTCGACGTGCCGATCATGTCGGCATAGCCGGTCAGATCGAGCCAGTGCCGCGCCCAACGTTCTCCGAAGGCCCGCGTCTTGAGCAACCGATCGACGACGGTCTCGCAAGCATGCGGCGAGTTGTCGCGAACGAGCGCTTCGATCTCGGCGGGAGTCGGCGGCAGGCCGGTCAGATCGAGGCTGACTCTGCGCAGCCAGACGTAGCGGTCGGCATCAACGACGGGTCGCTGCCCCTTCTCTTCCAATCGAGCCAACACGAACCGGTCGAGCGGATCGACTGGCCATGTCACATCTTTGACATCCGGAGCCGCCGGACTGATGACCGGCTGAAACGCCCAGTGCTTGCGACCCTCTTCGAGATCAATCGTCCGCGCCGTCTTCGGCTCTTTGGCGACTCGCGGATCGGGCGCTCCCATCGCGATCCACGTTTCAAAATCCTTGATCACCGACGCCGACAGTTTGCCTTTCGGCGGCATCTCGACCCCGTCATGCCGCAGTGCTTTGATGAGCAAGCTCTCTTCGGCCTTCCCCGGCACAATCGCGGCCCCGGTGTCGCCTCCCTTCAGCAACCCCTGCCGCGAATCGAGTCGCAACCCGCCCTGCACGATCTTCGAGTCCGCCGCATGGCACTCGTAACAATGCGTCACGAACACCGGACGAATCTTCGTTTCGAAGAAGGTCAGTTGCTGTTCGGTGAACGCCGGAGGCTCGTCCGCCCTGGCCCATGCTGTCGACCACACCAGCCCGAACAGCAGAATCCCCAATCGATTCATGTTGCCTTCCTCGCTAAACGATCCAATACGGCCTGCATATGCTGCTGCATCGGCGCCGCAGTGAAAGATGTTGGACCTCCGCCGTGCGGAGGCTTCCGATTACAGATCTCCATAGCGGGACAATCCGTGCTTCGGTTTCATGTCTCCTCTTCAAACTTCAAACCAGTTCGCGAACCGGTTCGCGGCGATCGAGGAGGTACTGCGGGCGGCCGTTGGGATCGGTGATGGTGGCGGTGTTCACGTCGATGCCGAGTTGCCGGTAGAGCGTCGCAAACACGTCTTGGTAATGGATCGGTCGATCTTGCGGGACTTCTCCCAACCGATTGGTCGAGCCGATCACCTGCCCCATCCGCATGCCGCCGCCGGCGAGCAACGCACACGACGCTTGCGGCCAATGGTCGCGGCCTCCGCCGGGATTGATGCGCGGCGTGCGACCAAACTCGCCCCAGGCAACGACGCTGACATCTTGATCGAGTCCGCGCGCGTGCAAGTCTTCCACCAGCGCGGTCACTCCCTGGTCGAGCTTGCCGAGTTGTTCGGGCAACCTTTCAAAGTTCGCGCCGTGACGATCCCAACTGCCGAACGACAGCGTGACACAACGAACTCCCGCTTCGACCA
>SXKJ01000397.1 GCA_005778115.1 Planctomyces sp.
ACTCCGCCAACACGGCGAACGCACGCTCGACTCCCTCTGGACCCGCATCGGACAACTCGTCTCCGAATTCCTCCCCGACGAATGCCGCAACTATCTCAACCACGCCGGATACACTGCAAACTAACCACAGAATTGCTCTAGCGAGCTTGGAGAATCTGCAATCGCTCAATTTGTATGAGATTCCGTTGACCGGTGCGGGGCTGATCGCATTGAAATCGTCACCGCGATTTTACGCATTGACTGTTTTCTCCAATGCTTTCGATGACAACGGTGTAAAAGCGGCTGCGCAAATTAACGGACTAAAAGTCTTGCAAGTCAGTTCCCCTAAAGTGACGAATGACGGGATCGCCGAGATCGCCAAGTTGCGCGAATTGTTCTCGCTGTCGCTACTTAAGGCCAAGGTCAATGACGAAGGGATCAGTCGTCTTGCAGACCTTGGGTCGCTCCGCCATCTCACGCTTTCGGAAATGGCGGTAACTGATGCTGCCATGAAGTTCCTCGCGCGAATGGCCAGTCTGGAGACTTTGAACCTGCAGCAGATCCCAATCAGCGATGCGGGACTGAATTCGCTGACCAATTGTCGAACACTGCGGAATATCACTCTGAATCAAATTCCCATTACTGATGTTGCTCTGGACCAGATTGGCACCGATTCGCAGTGGCAACGCCTTGGACTCTATCAAACAAGTGCATCCGCAAAGGGTGTCGAAAAGCTCAAAGCAAAATTGCCAAAGCTAACTGTGGAGTTTTCGAATTAGCAGACACTTACCGTAGGGTGGGAGACCCCGGTATTGCGACCAACCGAGATGAACGCACCGGGGGGCTGACGCCGCCCCGCTCGCCTGGCCGAGTGAGGAACCGGCGTTTGTGGATGGATTCCGTTTTTCATCGGGGTCGCATGTCACTCCGAAGGGATCAACGAGAGCCGAAAGTCTCCGCCGACTTCCCAGCGGGCTTGCATGTCGTGGCCGCTCAGCAACCGCGTTCCAATCAAGGGTTCATCAAGAACTTGGGCGCGAATGATTTTCGGTCGGCCATCCCAGATCACGCAGACTTCGACCGTGTCGAAGAAGCTGACACGGCCGTCGGCGGTCGTGCCTCGCTGAACCGTGGCCAGTGGCAGGCTGAGTTGGCTGACGACCGATTGAGGAACCGCCAGAAAACCGTTGAAGCCAGAATCCACCAAGAACAAGACGTCCAGAATTCGTTCCTTGTGGACGAGCGACAGCGTGACTCTGGCTTCGAGGTTCGCGTCGATCTCACCGAGGATCATAACAAGCCCCGGATGCTCAGAGCGTGAAAGACTGCGGGATACCCAATTCGTTCGACCAAAATCTGCGCATCGGGACGACGTTTCCAAAGTCGATCGCTCGCCTCATCCGCGTCACAGGCGACTTCGTAATCTTCGGTTTCAACATCAATCGCCACGAACTGCCCGCGATACTGCGGTTCTAATAACAGACGGAGTTTGGAGGTGTAGATTGCAACGCCGCGTTCTCCGATCTCGTCGCGAGCCAATCTGCGAACTGACATGGAGGATCTCCTGTGACAATTGATCTGGGCTTCCGCTACGCGTGCAGCCTGCGTGCGGATTGTAATCGACAGAGAGATTCTGGCGAGCGGGGCGGCGTCAGCCCCCCGGTTGTTCGACGAACCGCTGCGATCCGAGATGAATACACCGGGGGGCTAACGCCGCCCCGCTCGCCAAGATGTTTGGTTTGTGTCTACGTCAGCGATTTGCGGAGGGCGTTGCGGAACTCTGCGGCGGAAGTGAATCGAGCGGCTGGGTCTTTGCTGAGTGCTCGACGAATCGCGGCTTCGAGAGTCTCTGGGACATCCGGTCGGCGGTTGCGGATGGGGACTGGCTCTTGGGTGAGAATCTGTTGCAAGCCGATGTGCATGCGGTCGTCGAAGTCGTGCGTGTTTTTCTGAGTCAGCAACCAGTACAGCGTGGCCGCTGCGGAGTACTGGTCCGAAGCGGGTTGAACGCGGCGCGCGTCGGTGATTTGTTCGGGGGCCATGTACTTCGGCGTGCCGCAGATTCCCCCTGTCAGCGTCAAGCCGCTCAGCTTGGAATCTTGATAGGCTCGCGCCAGGCCGAAGTCCGTCAGTTTGACATCGAGCTTCTTGCCGTCCTGACAGATCAGGATGTTGCTCGGCTTCACCCCGCGATGCACGAAGCCGCGCTGGTGAGCGTGCCCGAGCGCATCGAGCACGCGGCTGATGATCTTCACCGCCACGGGAACCGTCAGTGGCTTCGGCCGCTGCTCCACCCACACTTTGGCATCCGCGCCTTGGACGTACTCCATGACAAAGAACAACAGGCCGGAGACTTCGCCGGCATCCATGAACTGCACAATCGCTGGATGGTTCAGTTGCCTGAGGATGTCGATTTCTCGGCGAAACCGCAGATAGTCGTCGGCGTTTCCCGCGACCGCTGGTTTGATCATCTTGATAGCGACATCCGCGCCGTCCGATTTCCGCTTGGCTTGATAGACGATGCCCATGCCGCCCTTGCCCAGGATGCCTCCGAATTCAAATCCCGGCGGCTGCCAATTCACCGTTTCAATAGAGTCGATCTGTGAAACTGTAGAAGGTGGATTTGGAACTGTGGTGGCCGGCGGCCGAGCCAGCGTCTCGGACGCATCGTCATTCTGACCGTCTTGCAACGTGACTTGAATCTCGGTGTTGCCACCTTGGATCACATCGCCGTGAGTCAGATCGACCGTCTGCACGATCTTGCCGTTCACAAGCGTCCCATTCCGGCTGCCCAATTCCAAGAGCCGGCAGGCGGGCGGATTCATTTCCACCATGAAGTGCATGCGCAAAAAGTAAGGATCTTTTCCGGCAATCGAAATTGTGCGGACTTGCTCCGGCCGACGAAGAAGTGATCGTGTTGGTCAAACGCGAATGTCTGGCCCGAGTGCGGCCCCGATACGACAGTCAAAATGATTTGCATAACCACACTTTTAACAACGATTCCCGCATGCATTCCAGTTCGATGCGTCCGAAACTTGTCGCGTGACGAGACCGCCGCGCGAATGAACTGCTCGCCGGGTGCCGTCCGCATGTTGTGGGTCCGAGCGCTGGCCGCGCTCCGCGAAGCCTGCGGCCAGGAACTCGTGGACCCTCGGGCCGGCTCGCGATAGATTGCTGCCTCGTAGCCGATCCTGCCAGCATCGGTCGACCGACGCAAGCTGCGTCGGCCATGATGACGCTCCTTCACGGGGATTTCGCTGATGCCGACACGCCTCGTCACGATCGTGAGTGCTTTGCTTGGGTCAGCTTTCGTTGCCACGTTCGCCGAGGAACCCACGCTCAAAGAGAAGTCGAGTCATTGGGCATTCCAATCTCTGCGAGCACCGGCACTGCCTGTCGTGAAAGAGGCCACGCGAGTTCGTTCGCCGGTCGATCGCTTCGTGTTGGCGAAACTCGAAGAGCAAGGCTTGTCTCTTAAGCCGGAAGCGGACAAAGCGACGCTGATTCGCCGAGTTGCCTTCGACCTGACCGGGCTGCCGCCGACACACGTGGATCTTACCGAGTTTGCGGCCGATCAAACTCCCGACGCTTACGAACGGATGGTCGAGCGTTATCTCGCCTCGCCGCATTACGGCGAGCGCTGGGGCAAGTGGTGGCTCGATGTCGCCGGCTATGCGGACTCGAACGGGTATTTCAACGCCGACTCGGATCGGCCGCTGGCGTATCGGTATCGCGATTATGTGATTCGATCGCTGAACGCCGACAAGCCGTTCGATCAATTCATCCGCGAACAAATCGCCGGCGATGAACTCAGCGGCTTCGATCCGAAACAGCACGAGCGTCACGCGACGGCGGAGATGATTGAACTGCTCGAAGCGACGCACTTTCTCCGCAACGGCCCGGACGGTTCGGGTGAGAGCGACGGCAATCCGGAAGAGGTCATGATCGACCGCTACTTCGCGCTGGAAGGGGCGCAGCAGATTCTGTCATCGTCGCTGCTGGGGCTGACGATTCAGTGCGCGAAATGCCACGACCACAAGTTCGAGCCGATCACGCAGCGCGAGTTCTACCAACTGCAAGCGTACCTGCACCCCGTCTTCAACATGCAGAAGTGGCTCAAGCCAAACGAGCGATTCACGCACGCCGCGCTCCACGGCGAGGTCGAAGCGTGGGAGGCCCAGCAGCGAGAAACAGAGACACGGGTTGCCGCGTTGCGAACCGAGTTCACCCGCTGGCTGCGCGAGCATCGTCCTGCCGCCGGTGTCTTGTTCTCGGATGACTTTGATGGTACCGAAGCCACGTTCGTCGCCAATTGGTCGAACACCGCACCCAGCGATGACGCTCCGGGAGGAACAGGTGTCGTGACGCTGACAGCGGTCGGCGCGAGTCTCCCGACCCCGCCAAAGGTCGAGGTTCCCGCCGCCATCCGCGCGAACGGCACGCTGCGGATCATCGAAGGGGGACCGACCGGCGACAAATGGATCTCGACCAAGCGAACCTTCGATTGGACACCGAACCAGCCGGGCGAATGGATTCAGGCAACGTTCGATCTGCTCGACAACAAAGTCAGCGCCGACGACAAGCCTGCCGAACGGATCGCGTTCTTTCTGGCGCTGCATGACTTCAATGACAATAGTGCGACCGTCGGCGGAAACATCTTGATCGACGGCAATCCGGCGGGCGGAGCGGCAGTGCATCTCGACTATCCCGGCAACGATCAGTCGCATCGCGGCGTGATCGGCAAGAGCGGTTATGCGCCGGGACGCAACTTCGGTGTGCGAGTCACGAACGTTGACGGCAAGAAATTCAAACTCGAACAACTCGTCGATTGGCAGCCGGAAGAACGGACGCTGGACCTGACCGCCGAGGAGTTGCCGGACGGTGGCTTCGGCTTCGAGTTCTGCTGCAACCGCAGCTTCATCGTGGACAACGTCGCGGTCGAATCCTCAACCGGCAGCACTCAGGACAAAGCCGCTCAAGCTGCGTTGAAAACATTCCGCACCGAATACGAATCGCGGCGCAAGACGCTGACTGATGCGGTCGCCGAAGTTCAGAAGCGTCAGACCGCACGCCCCGGCAAAATCGCCTGGGCCAGTGACGTCGCCGCCGAACCTCCCAATGTCCCGATTCTGTTGCGCGGCAACGTGACGACTCCCGGCGAGTTCGTGCAACCCGCGCCGCTACGAGTGATCGCGCTCGGCGCGGGTCTCCCGGCCCCGCCGAATTCGCCGACCGCAGGTCTCCCAAACGGCTCTCCCGTAACGAGAGGGGAGACCTTCGGTCCAGAACAGCGGCGGGGTCAGGAGACCCGCGCCGAGCGCATGTTGGGCGGTCGTACTGCCCTTTCCGAATGGCTGACGCGAAGTGAATCACCCGCGTCGGCGCTGATGGCTCGCGTGCAGGTGAATCGACTTTGGGAGCGTCATTTCGGACGGGGTCTGGCGACGACGCTCGACAATCTCGGAGTCAGCGGGGCGGCTCCGTCGCATCCTGAGTTGCTGGAATGGCTGGCGGCAGAGTTTGCTCGGCCGGATGCCGACCGCCGTCAGCCGACCGCCGTGATACCGTTTTTGTCATGGTCACTCAAACGCCTGCATCGCGCGATCCTGCACTCGGCCACCTATCGGCAATCGAGCCTGCTCAATGAAACCGCATTCGCGGTCGATCCCGACAATCGACTGCTGTGGCGGCAGCCGGTGCGGCGTTTGGATGCGGAAGCGATCCGCGACGGAATGCTGTTCGTCAGCGGTTCGCTCGAACGGAGACTCGGCGGGCCTTATGTGGCGACGCAACGCAGCAGCGCGGCGGAGGTGGTGGTGAATGATTCGCTTCCCGGTGCCCATCGGCGTTCGGTCTACTTGCAACAGCGACGCACGCAGACGCTGAGCATGTTGAATCTGTTTGACGCTCCCGCCGTGACGTTCAACTGCGTGCAGCGGCCGACGACGACGATGCCGCTGCAATCGCTCAGCCAATTGAATTCGGAGTTCGCACTGGCTCGTGCGAGCGACTTCGCTCGGCGTTTGGAGCGTGAAGCTCCGCCCGATCCGCGTCATCGAGCGCGATTGGCGCTTGAACTCGCGACCGGGCACGCGCCGTCGGATGTTGAGTTGCGTGCGTCGCTGGCGTTCATTGAAGAGCAGAGCCGTGCCTACGAGCCGGCAGAGAATGCTTCGCCGCGTGCCTGGATCGACTTCTGCCAGATGCTGCTGTCTTCGAACGGGTTTTTGTATGTCGAATAGAACCCAGCACGACGCGCCAGCGAGTGGTTGGATTCTCGCAACGCTCGACCACTCGCTGGCGCGTCGTGCTTAATCAAACAATCCGCTGACGGACTCGTTGCGATGGATGCGGCGGATGGCTTCGCCAAGGAGCGGGGCGATGGTGACTTGTCGCAGGTTGGGCAATTGCTTTTCGACGGCGATCGGCAAGGTGTTGGTGACGACGATCTCTTTGACCGGAGCCTCCCGCAAACGACTGACGGCGGGGCCGCACAACACGGCGTGAGTGGCTCCGATGTAAATCTCCGCGGCACCGTGCGCCTTCACGACGTTGGCCGCGCCGACGATCGAGCCGGCGGTGGTGATCATGTCGTCGAAGATCAACGCGACCTTGCCATCGATCGGGCCGCCGATCAGGTTGGCTTGCTTGGTCTCGGTCGCGCTGTAGCGGCGTTTATCGACGATCGCCAACGAGCCGCCGATGTTCTCCTGATGCTGTAACGAGCGTTTGATGCTCCCTTCGTCCGGGCTGATGATGACCAGGTTGTCTTGCGGGATCTTCAGCGACTGGAAGTAGCCATCGAGTGTCTTGGCGGCATACAGGTGATCGACGGGGCAATCGAAGAACCCTTGAATCTGCGCGGCGTGCAGATCGACACAGAGCACCCGGTCGGCTCCGGCCTTCGTCAACAGGTTGGCGACCAGCTTGGAGGTGATCGGCACTCGGCCGGCGTCTTTGCGGTCCTGTCGCGCGTAGCCGAAATAGGGGATGACGGCCGTGATCCGTTCGGCGCTGGCTCGCAGGCAAGCGTCGATCAGGATCAGCAGTTCCATCAAGTTTTCGTTGGCCGGGGGGCCGGTGGGCTCGATCAGGAAAACGTCGCGGCCGCGAATGTTGTGCTCCAACTGCACGAAGATTTCGCCATCCGGGAAGTTGGTGATCCCGCACGGGCCCAGCGAGAGGCCGAGGTAGTCGGCGATCTCTTGGGCGAGCTGACGGTGAGCTCGTCCGCTGATGAGAGTCAGGTGGTCGTACATGCTCGAGATCGCTCCAGTCGCGAATTGAAGTGTCTCGGCAGCGGCCGAGCAGGGAGATGACGACGGCATTTCAGTCGTCGCGTGCGCACATTGTCAAGCAGCGGAGAGAAGGCTCGTTTAACGGCAAGCCGAAGGCGTCGGCGTCTGCCACACAACAATCGCGAGTCGCCGACGCCTTCGACTTGCCGTTAAACGAGCCATCGGCGCGACCATCAATCTGTAGCCCGCGATCATGGCTGCGCAAGAGCGTGACGTCCGGGCAACAGGTCGGCATCGATCCCCATTTGCGCCGCGGAGGGCAGCGGCGCGTCGCACGACCGCAGCAGCGACTCGCGGGGACTCGGCGACGCCGGGCCGTCAAACTCGAACGAGCCGGCGACGAGGCCATCAATGTCGAGTCGCGACTCATCCACTGGCATCCGCCGCCGGTTGGTCGGATCGACTCGGACGATCACGTCGATATCCGGTGGGACCAGCATTCCGTTCAATTGCCAATCAATTGCGGTGAGCCAATTCGGCGGAAGTCGCCCCGTCATCCACGCGATCAGCGCCGGACGAGCGGCTTCTGCTGAAGATCCTCTCGCGACACGAGCGAGGTCCACGACACACCCTGTTGCCGACAGCGTCAGTCGGCTGAGCGGTGCGGTTTCGGAAGCGGGCCAACAACGCAGCAACGGACCGGAGTCTCTCAGAGTGACGCGGCGCAGGTCGCAGTGCCAATCGGAACGGCCAGCATCGGACACTTGGAAGAAATCGCCGCCACCGACTTTCAAGACATTCTCGGCCGCGAGCTTTTGAGGAGGGACTTGCAGATAAACGGCGGGCCCAGTTCCAGTCAGCACGACGTCTCGTAGTCGGACGCGAGTTTCGTGTGGTGAGTTCGATTCATTGGGTCGCCAGGCAATCGCGGCTCCGGGGCGGTGCGAGTTGGAGTTCTCTGCGTCACCCTGTTCAAAGCGGCTTTGAATGATCTCCAACTGTTGGCAATCCACGATCAACAACGGCGGCGGTCTATCAACGGCGGTGGACTGCCGTGTGAGCCGCACATGGCTCAGTTGGATTCGTTCGGCCCACAGCGACAACGCTTGTTGAGTGATGACGATCTCGGCCGGATCGGTCGCATCGCCGACGATTTGCAATGTGTCGCTCCCGGCGACTTCTTCCGCGAGATACCGGCCGCCCGGTGCGAGCACGATGCGGCCGGACGCATCGGGTGCGGGCAGCGGTTGAGGTTCCACGAACTGCGGCTCGCGATGAACTTCGCGAGCTGTGATGTCTGGCGATACGTTCGCACGCGGTTGCGCGAGCGACAGCACGAAGGACCGTGCGCCTTGATTCAACTGCGACAGTGCGGCCCCCGTCAGCACGAAGATCAGAGCGACGGTCATCGGCCAGCGAGATCCCGATTCCTCCGTCTGGCGACGCGGAGTCGAACGATCAAACTCTCCTCGAAAAACGGCGAGCCTTCGCCGCCCCACGCGACTTGGTCTGCCAAAATCGGCGGCGGCCTCGCGCAGCGAGCGCGGTCGAGCGGAGGGATTGATCGCCGTCCAACGCAACAGAATTTCCGCCAGCCAGTCCGGCGCGTCGGGCACCCATTCGCGTACGTCGTTGATCGGTTGCGTTTGATGGGCCGCGACTTTCGCCAGCGCGTCGCCCACCGCGAACGGCGGTCGTCCCGCGAGCAGGTGCCACAGCAAGCAGCCCAGTGCGTATAGGTCGCTCACGCTCGACGGGGGCAGGCCCGCCGAGATTCGTTCCGGAGCCAAGCCGTCGCAGCGATCCGCCGCGCGGATTGTGTGAAACGTGAACTGCGGCCGGAGTTCCGAGACCAATCCACCATCCACGAGGACAGACTGTCCGTGCGGAGTGATGCGGACGTTCGTCAGCGAGACGTCGCCGTGAACGAGGCCGCGCGCTTCCAATGCCGCGAGTCCATCGAGCAATTGCCGGCCGATCTCCACGACCGTTGAAATCGGAAACCGACCGCGTCGCACGAGTAACTCGGCCAAATGCGGTCCGCGCACATGCGGACTGATCGTGACCTGTCGCCAATCGCCAGGGACGGGCCACTCGACGATCTGAGTCGCTTGCGGCAACACAATTGCCGGGTGACTCACGCTGACTGCGGCCGAGACCAATTTCGCTAATCGCTCGCTTTGCGGCCGAAGCTGTTCGGGAGCAGCGGTCGTCAGTTTCAGCACGCAGACTTCTTCGGCATCGCGTCGCCGTGCAAGGAACGTTTCGGCGGTCGTCGTGCCCCCCAAGCGTTCCAACAACAGGCAAGGTCCGACTTGCAGACGCTCGCCCTGATTCGCTTCCAAACATTGCCCTTGAAAGGCGGTCAGCCGCTGCGACTGCACTAGCGCGTCGATCCAGATCGAGTCGAACGCGGGTAAGTCGTGCGTCAGTCGCCGGACATAGCCTCGGCAACGCCGCAGATCGCGCGGCGAGCAAAGCCGCAACGACGAGAGCGTTTTCAGCAACGAAGTGGAGGGAGGCTCAAGCACTCGGACATCCTTGTACGAATCTTGGCGAGCGGGGTTGACGCCCAATGGCACTCGCTTTGTGAGCGGCAAGGCGCTAGCCGCCGGTAATTCGCCTGAAAACATCAATCCCGAATCACCGGTGGCTAGCGCCATTCCGCTCAAAGTGAGTGGCATTGGCCTGACGCCGCCCCGCTCGCCTTGTGATTGGGCGCGGCGTTATCCCACATCCCCGAAAGCTCAACAAGACGGGAGTTCCGTGGGCAAACTGCGGCTCGCTTCCTACGATGCCAACGATTCCGCTTCGCCTGTGAACAGCGGCCAAAAAACAATTGGATGGAGTGCTTTTGATGTCCGAACGCTGGATCGCCGACCGCATGCACCTGATTGACGCATCGGGAATCCGGAAGGTGTTTGACCTCGCGGCAAAGATGAAAGACCCGATCAACCTCAGCATCGGGCAGCCGCACTTTGACACGCCGGCTCCGATCAAAGAGGCACTCTTCGCGGCGGTCAATTCGGGCAAGAACGCCTACAGCCAGACGCAAGGCATCGCGCCGCTGCTCCAGAAGCTGCAAGCTCAGGTCGATGCCGAGTTCAAGCATGCGGATCGCAAGGTCTTCGTCACCAGCGGGACCAGCGGCGGCTTGATGCTGGCGTTGCTGGCGCTCGTCAATCCCGGCGACGAGGTCATCACCTTCGATCCGTACTTCGTCATGTACAAGCACCTGACGACGGTGGCAGGTGGCAAGATCGTGCCGATCAGCGTCTATCCCGACTTTCGACTGGACGTGGCCAAAGTCCGCGCTGCGATCACGCCCCGCACGAAGGTCATCCTCTGTAACAGCCCCTGCAATCCGACCGGTTACGTCGCCAGCGAAGCCGAACTGCAAGCCCTCGCCGAACTGGCGGCCGAGCACGACATCGCGCTGATCAGCGACGAAATCTATCGCGCCTTCTGTTACGACGGCCCATTCGTCAGCCCGGCTACATTCAATCCGCAGACGATCGTGATCGACGGTTTCAGCAAGTCGCATTCGTTGACCGGCTGGCGGTTGGGCTGGATGCACGGTCCAGAGAAAATCATGCAGCAGATGATCAAGCTGCAACAGTTTTCGTTCGTGTGCGCCCCGCATCCGGTCCAGTGGGCGGGGGTGTCCGCGCTCGACATGGATATCTCCGGTTCGGTGACGGATTACCGTCGCAAGCGTGACTTCCTGTTGGGAGAATTGAGCCCGCTCTATGAAATCGCCCCGGCTGGCGGAGCTTTTTATCTGTTTCTAAAAGCTCCCTACGGAACGGGAACGGAATTCGTGGCCGAGGCGATCCGACACGACTTGCTGATGATTCCCGGCAATGTTTTCAGTTCACAAGACACGCATTTCCGAATCTCTTATGCGGCGGACGACCGGACCTTGGAACGCGGAGCCGAAGTTCTCAAGCGGCTCGCGAAACGGACTTAAGCAGTGGGGAGGAACAAGTTCGTAGTTCCGCCTTTAGGCGGTGCCGGATGCCGATGCCGCCTAAAGGCGGAACTACGAACCAATTCTTGCCCAACCCCTTAGCAGCGAGACGACGATGGCCACAGCCAAAAATGATTGGCGAGAAGTTTTGCGACGCGAGTTTGAAGCGGAAGACGGGAGCTTCCTCGCGACCGCACAAGGGGAATTCCGTTGGGATCAAAACGCTTTCCGCGAACTGATCGAAGCCATGCGCGACGCCTGCGTTCGCTGCGCGGAAGAGGAACTACTTGATCGCTGGATGGCTCACGGTTTCTTTTACGTCCCCGCGTTCATTCGCGCCTGGACCCAACAAGAGGACTTCGATCGCCCCGACGATGCTTACTGGCGACAGGCGATCAACCTTCTGGAAGCGCTCAGTCACTGGTTCTTTTGGGGCGAACCACCTACCCAAGACGGCAACGTGGATGTCCTCACGCTGAATTGAATTCCGCTGCGGAAAGCAGGACAGGCCATTCGTCACTCTGTGTCGGTGCGACAAAAACAACACGACGCGTGAGCGAGTGGATATTCGAGGCGAACTACTCGCTTGCGCGTCATGCTGTCGCATGGATCGACGGCGGTCTCACGGCTTCGCGAACACGCTGTCTTCGAGCTTTTCGACGTATTTGAAGTCTGTCACTTCAATGTCGGCGTGCGGTTTGTCGTTGCGTTTGATGATGATCTTCAGCGGCTGCTGAGCACCTTCAATCAGCTTGTATTCGCTGAATGTTGATTCTTCAGTCACTTCCTGATTGGTCGTCTCATCCTTCACGCGGGTTTCGGTTCTCACCAGGTGAAACGTGGCTTTGTCAAAGAAGAGATTGACCGGTCGATGTCCTTCGCGAGTCACATTCACACCGACGGCCTTGCGGCCGGCGATTTCGATTTCGCCAAACGGAGCCAAACTGAATGCCTTGTCTTTCAGCGGCAACAGTGTGGTGACCCAGCCGGAGTACGCCGTCTCTTTGGTCTCAGCCAGTTGTTCGGCCGGCATGTCGATGGTGTCGTTGTTGATCTTGAGCCAGCCCTGATTCCGATTGACCACGCTGACAAATGAAATCGCCTGGCCATCCAGTTCGAACGAGATGAAGGCTTTTTGCTGATCCTCTCCCTGCGCGTTGATCTCGCCGGTAAAGGGGACTGCAGCACCGTTGATTTGAATCGTGCCTTTGATCTTCGAGGTCGCTCCCTTGAACTTGGCAAGCAGCTTCTCGCCACCGTGAACCGCGATGGCTTTCTCGACGATGGCTCGCGAGGCCGCATCGTCGGCAACCACAAAACTCGGAAGGGACAAGGCCAGGCCGCACAGCACAAAGAACCGACGTGACATTCGCATGGGACACCTCATTGAAACGAGTTGGAAATCTCAGGCGGGCCAGAGGCCGTCAGGCGAGCGACAATGGAGTTGATCTCAGGCGAGCGGGGCGGCGTCAGCCCCCCGGTTGGTGCCAAGCAAACCGGGGGCTTTGTTTCGGTTCAAGATTTAGAGGCGAAGCGGAATTTGA
>SXKJ01000398.1 GCA_005778115.1 Planctomyces sp.
AATTCCTCCCGTTTGGATTCAACGGACTTCGTCATCGCCATCTCATGTCCCTCCTTGACGTTGCTCAACTCGCGAACATCCATTTCCGCAGCGGCAGACTACTCAAGACACAACAAACAGGGAATTCCTGTTATGCACCCGCATACTCAAGATCACCGATCTCGGACTGGCACGTAGTACCGAAGTGTTTGGTGAGGATTCGTTTCAAGAGACTTCGCTGACGACGCATGGCAGCATCTTGGGGACGGTCGATTTCATGTCGCCGGAGCAGGCTTTCAATCCGTCACAGGTCGATCATCGAACCGACATCTACAGCTTGGGCTGCACCCTGTTCTATCTGGTGATGGGCCGACCGCCGTACAGCGGTGAGACGCCGATGGAGACGCTGCTGTTGCACAAGCAAGATCCAATTCCCTCGCTGCTGAATCTGCACGGGGACATGCCCTATGAGTTGGATGACCTTTACAAGCGAATGCTCGCCAAGCGGCCGGCGGAACGGCTCGCCTCGATGTCTCTGGTGGTGCGGGCCTTGGAACTAAGCGGACTGGCGCTCACCGAGAACGACCTCCAAACGGAAGTCAAACGGCTGCGGACGCCCGAACTGGACTCATCACCGCGTGCGTCCGCGCCGCAGCCAGCGGTCGTTGCTCCGGCTCCGGGAGCGGCCCAGGCTCCATCGCCGACCGCATCCAAGCGAGATCGCAGTTCTCTGACCGTGCTGATCGCGGACGGCAGCCTCACGGTGCGGGTCCACCTCCGCAATACTCTGACGAGTTTGGGCTTCACGCAGCTCACCGATGTTTCGGACGGCGCGAAGGCGGTCGCCGCTTTGGCCGCTCAACGCTTTGACCTGGTTGTCACCGGGTTGAACCTGTCACGGGTCGACGGCCAAAAACTGATCGAACAGATTCGCCAATCGCCAACGTCTTGCGACACGCCCATCCTGCTCGTGACGACCGAGTCCGCTCCGGCCAAACTACAGGCACTGCAACGTGCCGGCGCGTCCGCGATCATCGACAAGAGCTTTCGCATCGACGAAGTCCGCGCGTTGCTCGACCCGCTATTTCCGCCGCTGTGATTAGAGGCCACTTCTACTCGGCCGGAACTGCGTCGCGGAACGTGTAGAAGTCGATGGGCGCGAGCTTCAACGGGGTCAGGGTCTTCGCGTTCGGCAGCCTGAACGGGATTCCGTAGCAGCCCACTTTTCCAGACGTCAGCTCGGAGACATAGATCACGCTCGCCGCCGGTTGATTCCCAGCGCTCGCACGGATCGTCGCCAAACCAGGCACCATCGCATACTGCGGCTTGGCACTCTGAATTTTCAGATCAGCCGCGACGTTGGCTTCAAAGAACGCCACAAACTGGTTGCCTTGTTTCCCCAAGCAGGCCCCGGTCAGCCGCCCGGTCAAGAAGTCCAGTACGAAGACGGCTTCCAAGTTTTCTCCCATGAAGACGGTACACATTCCAAATTTCTCATTGCGATCGGACGTCGCGGCGGTCAGCGGGCGATGCGGCCACATCGCCGCGATCCCCAAACCCACCAGCGTGCCGGCGATCAACCACAAGGCGCTGGGAATCTTGCGAGCAGAAGATGCAGAAATCGTTTGGGGAGCAGTTGGTTCCACGAGATGTCTCCAGGTAATCGAAGGTGGCAGAGGCCCAGCGGCCAAGTCGTTCGGGAAGTGGGTCGCAATCTATCGCGAGGTTTCGGCAACGACTAGGGGAACTCGTCTTCCGAAATTTGTCGCGGTTGCACTAACGTCCGCCGCTTGGTCGGCACCTCAGCCGGACCGTCTGGGAAGGGACTCTCATGCGCACGATTACCGTGATGAATCAAAAGGGAGGCGTCGGCAAAACGACGACCGCTGTCAACCTGGCGGCAGGGTTGGCGGCTCGTGGGCGCCAGGTCTGCTTGATTGATCTTGATCCTCAAGGGCACGCTTCGATGCACCTCGGGGTCGAGCCAACCGGAACGACTCCGACGATCTACCAAGTCTTCACAGGAGAGAAGACGCTCGCCGAAGTCCGGCAGCTCGTGGCTCCGAACCTGTGGGTCGCTCCGGCCAATACGGAACTGGCCGCCATTGAAGTCGAACTGGCGAACGTCCCGGATCGTGAACTGATCCTGCGCGGCGCGATGCAGCAGTTCGCTCAAAGCCAGCCTCTGGACTACATCATCCTCGATTGCCCGCCGTCGCTGGGCGTGCTGACGGTCAACGCATTGACGGCGGTGAAGGAAGTGATGATCCCGCTGCAACCACACTTTTTCGCGTTGCAAGGGTTGTCCAAGTTGCTGGAGACCACCGCGCGAGTCACTCGGCGGCTCAACCGCGAGCTGAAAGTCAGCGGCGTCGCGATCTGCCTGTTCGAGACCGGCACTCGCTTGGCCAGCGACGTCATCGCCGACCTGAGCAACTTCTTGCGAGCCAGCGATCCACAGGCGCCGTGGGCCAACGCACGCATCTTCCAAACGAAGGTCCGCCGCAACATCAAATTGGCGGAAGCACCAAGCTTCGGCCAATCCATCTTCGACTACGAACCAAAATCCGCCGGCGCGCAGGATTACGCCTCGATCGTCGAAGAGGTCATGACGATGGAAGTCGCCACAGCCGCCCACGCGGCGTGACTCGTCTGCCGTACCGCGACCATAAGGGAGTGGCGTTCGTCTGATACTCGCACAGGGCCGCTCCCTCACGGTCGCGGTACGGTCCGCAGGCTTGGTTGATTTTTGCCGGTGCCAGCCGTGTAATCCGCTCGCCCCGCAGGGGCATTTTTTCGCGGATCATTGGCTGGAGATACACAACATGGATACGACAAACGGCGCGCTCAACCGCAAACTTCGGATGGCTCTGGTCGGCGGCGGCCAGGGAGCTTTTATCGGCCGCGTTCACGCGACGGCCGCGATTCTCGACAACCGTGCCGAACTCATCGCCGGCGCGCTTTCTTCCAACGCGGAAAAGGCCAAAGCCTCCGCTCCCGCTTACGACATCAAACCCGAACGCGCTTACGGCTCAATCCAAGAACTGGTCGAGAAAGAGTTGAAGCTGCCGGCTGATCAACGAGTCGACTTCGTCACGGTTGCGACTCCCAACCATACGCACTTCCCGATTGCGAAGACCGCGCTCGAAGCGGGCATCAATGTCATCTGCGACAAGCCGATGACCTTTGATCTGGCTGAGGCCGAGCAACTGGCCGAGATCGTCACGAAGTCAGGTGCCGTCTTCGCCGTGACGCACAACTACACCGGTTACCCGCTAGTGCGGATGGCTCGACAGATGATTCTAGCGGGCGAACTGGGCGAGATTCAGGCGGTCCGCTCGTGCTACATCCAAGGTTGGCTGCGCACGCGGCTCGAAGAGAGCGATCAGAAGCAAGCGGCGTGGCGCACCGATCCGGGCAAGTCGGGAGCGGCAGGCTGCTTCGGCGACATCGCGACGCATGCCTACAACCTCGGTCGCTACATGACCGGACTGCTGCCAGAGTCGGTGTCATGTCATCTGAAAGTCTTCGAACCGGGGCGCAAGCTGGATGATTACGGCCACGCTGTCGTGCGCTTTGAGAACGGTGGACTGGGGACCGTCACCGCCAGCCAGATTTCGCACGGGCGCGAGAACGATCTCTTCATCGAGATCGACGGCACCAAGGGAGCAATTCAGTGGCGACAAGAGGAGCCGAACCAGCTCATCCTGCGACGCAACGGGCAGCCACACGCGATCTACACGCGAGACCCGAACGCTCCGCACATGAACGATTCCGGCAAAGCCGCGTGCCGTCTTCCCTCCGGGCACCCCGAAGCGTTCTTCGAGGCGTTCGCCAATGTGTATCGCTCGGCCTATGACGCGATGGTGGCCCGTGCCACAGGTGCCGCGTGGGAGAAGGTCAACACGATTTATCCCAACGTCAACGACGGTGTTGAGGGGATGTATTTCATCCAGCAATGCGTCGCCAGCAGCCAAGAGAACGGTGCGTGGTTGCCGTTGAAGCACAAGCTCGCTCGCAAGTAGTCCCGATTGGAATGGCACTCGCCGAGATTTTTCAACAGCTCGTAGCCACGTTCTAGCGAACGTGGCTGCGGCTGCTAGCCAGCGACAATCACATGCTCCCGACCTTCGCTGACCTTGTCGCTTCTCGACAGCAATGGATTGCCGACGTCCTCAAGCCGTGGTGTCTCGCCGCTGCGTGGAGAGAGTTGTTCCAAGCCGAGCAAGATTGGCCGGACATCGCGGGGCGAGTTGATCCGCAGGGAACGCTTTGGGCTTGGGCCTGGAGCCGGTTCCCGGCTCTCGTGCATGACGGATTGCCGGGTATCGAAGAGACGCATCTGCTGCGCGTGACGACTCGCGATGGAAGGCAATTAGTCGGCTATGCCGACAACCGCGAAAGCCAGCACGGAAAACTGCGTCTCTTGTGTGAGACATCAACGGACAGCGGACGACACGAGTTGTCCGATGCGATTTCGATCGACGACATCGTAACCGTCGAACGTGCGTAGCTCGACTACTTCAACCGCACGGCGACCGCGGAGTTGATCGCGAGATTCGGCCAAAGCTTACCGGCCGGGCGAATGCGCACCGCAACCCACGAGTCGCTGTTGACGTCCCGGTGATGGGCTTGTGGCGAGATGCTTTCCACGCGGCCCGTCCGATCCTCGCCGGCGAAGTCGAGGCGGATCGTTTGCCCGACTTGCAGCTTGCTGATCTGGCGAGACGGGACATCGACATCAACAAATGGTCGCTCGCGATCATGGATCGTAACCAATGGCTCACCGGCCGAGATCGGATCGGCGATCTGTTTGGAATAGGCACCGACGACACCGTAGCCAGGCGACGTGACCGAGAGGGACGCTTTCTGCTGATTCAGCGTTTCGAGTTGCTCAGTCGCTCCCGCCAGCTTGGCTTCGGCCACATCAACTCCGGCCGCTTTGCGAATCATGTCCGGGAGATCCTGTCGCAGTTTTTGCAACTCGGAAATGTGATGGTCGCAAAGTTCGGATTGAGCCTTGGTCGCCTCGGCCGAATTGCGAGCCAGCTCTTGTCGCATGATCGCGCTCAGCCGCATCTCTTCCGGCGCGATGACGGGGGCGTTAGCCATCGTGTCGAACAGCCGCTCCGGCTGATTGAGGAAGTCAGGAGACGCGGCCAACCAGCGGCCGGTGTGTGATTCCTTCCCGATGTTACGCCAGGTGACATGCTCGAAGTTGGCGGCATAGTGGTCTCTGAGATACTTCGCCGAGTCCAACCGCGTGCGGAGCAGTCCTTCGTCGAGACTCTTGCGTTCGAGGCTCAGTTGGACTTCGGCCTGAGCTCGGCATTGGTCGAGCACCGCTTGCAACGAGGCGACTTCGCGAACCTTCACCGCGATCTCTTGATCGAGCGTGGCGTCGGACAATTGCAACAGCGACTGCTTCGGCTTGACCGACTCACCAGTTCGAGCCTGAACGGCAGCCATTCGCCCGGCGTGCGGCGCGTAGACCACCGATTGCTCCGCGCGGAGGAATCCGATCAGGCTGACTTCTCCGGCGCGAGCGATCCAAGCGGTCGCTCCCAAGCCAGACAACAGAGCCAATGCCGCGAGCGGCAATAATCGCACGATAGAGATGCTGGTTGTCACAGAACGGTCCTCCGCGATCACGGGAGCCGTCGCCGAAAGCGGCGTTTCAGTCATCACGCTATTCCCCTGAACCGGCCGATCGCCGGACAATCTGCATTGTTCAAACAAGCCTGGCGGCGCGTTTTCTTAGGATCGGAGCGGCAGCATTCGCGGAATGATGCGAACTCGGCGATGCGGTGCGAGTTGCCGTTAGAGTCGAAGCAAAGCCCCGCTGAGCGGACTGCGCGGAAAAGTTTCACAAGCAACATTGATCGCCGTGATGATTACTGAGTGCCCGTTAGCACGACGCGCATGCGAGTGATAAGGACCGAGACCACGCGCTTGCTCGTCGTGCTAACTGCGATCTATGAATTATCCCGGCAAACCTTCTCTTTCCGCGTTCTCATCGGTCAGCCGCTTGATCAGGATCGTCGCGTAAGAGCCACGCGGTAGTTCGAACGACAGCTTCAGTTTCCGGCGGCCCTCATAGACCTCATCACCGTCGGATTGATGTTGCAAGTTGCCGGGCAAGTAGATGGCCGCTCGTTGTCCTTTCGAGAAGAAGACATCGCGCGGATATTTGACGCGCATCGTGCGCGGTTCGAGGCCGAATTCGGCGAGCACTCGCTGAAGGCGATCGAACAGCGGACCACCTTCGAGCTTGAGCCGGCCTGAAGGGAGCGGCAATTCCAGTCCCGCAAGTTCCCACCGCTGCGATTCGTCGAGCGAATGAAAGAACGGCGCGGGGCGTTCGCCGAACTCCACGTCGCGAAGCTGTTCCAGACGACAGAGGTCGCGCAGCGATTCAGCTAGCAGCCGATTCCACACGGCGCTTTGAAACGCGGAGAGCCACAAGCCGCGCAGGTCGAGCCGCATCAACGCCAACGCGCGGCGGTAGTCGGTGGGGTGATCGACCAAGTACGTCACAATGCTTCGCCGACTGCCGCGCGGCATATCAGCCTTCAACCCCGGCCAGTCGCCCCAGCGGTCGCGAAGCAGTTGCCTTTCGTCGCGATCAGTTGGCCGGTCATGCTCGTTGGAATCGGCAAGGGCCAGCCATAACGCACGTTCGTAGTCACCTCGGCACCAAGGCACGGCGATGAATTCGCCCGATTGTCCCAGCGAGCCAAAGCGTTGGTCGTCAAAATAATTGGGCACGCCGTTGAGCGTCACATCGTCGATCGCTTGAGTGGCACACGCTAATTCGTCGTCGCTCATGGAACGCATCACGATCTCAAAACGATTACCGGCGATGTCGGCCGCCTCAAAGGGCTGATCGGTTTGGCCGAGGTAAGTCAGTTCGAGATTCGTCTGCATCTGACCGTTGCGAGGTCCGTTCTTGATCGTGACGAACTGCTCGGTGACAGCGTGCCGATCCTTCAGGCCGCCGTAGCTAACTTGTTGCCTTGCCAGATTCCAACGCTTCAGAATCGCGTCGATGGCTTCCGGAGTACCGAGAGAAGTTTTCGTCAAACGGTACAGCGCGAATGGACCTCGGCCTGGAATGGGTCGTTTAGTCAATTCGGTGACGCGAAAATCCTCCGGCAAACATTTGAGTTTCATCAAGGGTCTCGTGAACAA
Organism: Planctomyces sp.; assembly: GCA_005778115.1. Classification (GTDB taxonomy): domain Bacteria; phylum Planctomycetota; class Planctomycetia; order Planctomycetales; family Planctomycetaceae; genus SXKJ01. The sequence goes on from SXKJ01000398.1 coordinate 7,171, forward strand.
GCAGGGGGGCACGCGTCAGAGGGTGGCGGGATTGGCATTTGCCGGCACGGGGGCGGGAGTCGCTCGACGGACACCGGGGACTTGTTGACGACCAGCATCGTTCGCGTCTTCGTCTGCCGACTTCTTGAGTTCGACCAGTTCGTCACGTTGCTGTTTGATCTTTTCATCGCTGAGGTAGCGAGCAATCAGTTCCGCCGATTCGCCACAAAGCTTGTCGAGTTTCTTTTCGAGGGACTTGTCCTTCTTGGGCTGCATCTTTTTGAGCATCGCCGCTTTGGTCGCATCGAGCAGCGTTTGGAAATGCTTGGAATTAGGTTGGCGATCAAACTCGGCGAGGGTTTCAGTGAAGCGTGGCCAATCGCTCGCTTTGGCGGCACCTTTCACGCGGACGATCAACAAGGCTCGACGCGCGACCGTGTCGATCAACTCGGCACGCAGCAACTCCAGTCGGCTTTCGATTTGCAGCCGCAACGAATCGTCCGGCAGCTCGGCGGTGGCCGAAGAGGCGACTCCGGGGATGAACGGGAAACGTCCCAGCAAGTTGCCGCCGCTGGAGACGTACAACCAAATGAGTGGCCGCTCTGGGTTCAGCGGGACGGTGACCCGGCCGCGTCGATCTGTGACCAGTTCGCGCACCTTATTGAACTGCGCGACGAACTGCGGACCTGCCGGCTTCTTCGGAGCCTCCACTTCTTCGGTCCCGTCTTCTTTCTTTTCGACAGACGCTTTCGCGCCGGGAGCAGGCTTCTGATCGCTGGCTGGCTTGGCGGCCTCGGCCGGCTTCTCTTCAGGGGGCGGGGCTTGAGGTGCGGGGACCATGACCCGCTCGTAGATGTTGACCTGATAGCCAATCAGCGGTTTCGTGGGATTGTTGTGTGGCGTCAGACGGATGCGTGTCTCGGCGAACGACGGCCGCACACCGATGGCCCAGCTTTCCATCCGTTTGCTGTTCTTGCCCAGTGGCAGGCGCAGACCTGTGTGAATCGAACACGCGCCGTGACTGCGGTCGCTCGATTCCATCAGCAGGTAGGACCACGGGACCATTTGGACCTGAGTGACTTCGCGGTCCTTGTTGTAGTAACGCAGCAGTGGCTGGAAGAAATTGCCCACCGCCAATTGCTCGACGCTCGGATCGGGGGGAGGAAACTCGCCGGCGCGAACTCGCACGCGGCCCTTCCCTGCTTCGACACTCTCGATCAACACCAGCGGGCGGAACAAGTCCCGAATCAGAACTCCCAATTCATTGGCCAGAGCCCGGCGGTCTCCGACGAATCGCTCGTGCCTCACACTGAGTTGCTGAGTCATCCGATCCCACTCACGGCCACACAATCGCAGCAGCCCCCCCTGCCCCGATACGCACAACACAATTGCCTTGTCGAGTTCCTTGTCCGCCAGTTGCGCCCCCACCTGCGGCCAAGTCAGCCGCGACAAGCCTTCGTCATTCTCCGGCGTGAGCCAGTGATTCTCTTCGACCGAAGCGTTCCACATCTCCCCGTATGTCCGGTCGATCCAGACCGTCAAATCATTCAACACTTCCTGCCGCACTCGTGGTGTCAGCGACGGAAGTTCGTCGAAGGCAATGCTGATGCGCACGCGATACGGCTGCAACTCCATCGGAATCGGCGGTGGTGGTTCTGGTGGCTTCGGCGGCTTGGCTTCCGGATTCGCCGGAGTCGCTGCGACGGGGGTTGTCGCGGCCGGAGTGGTGGGAGCGTCTTGCGCGAAGATCGGCGCGGTGAGACTGGCGAGGAAGTAGAGAACACTTTGTAAACTGGAAATTGAAAATTGAAAATTAAGAATTGACTTTCGACAACGGCAGCGCTTGGGCGACATCGCCCGATTCACAATTTTCAATTTCCAATTTTCAATTCTCAATTTTCAATTCCTCTTCAATCGGTTGCGTACCAAGGCTCGGAAATCCACAACTCGACATCGTGGTATGGATGCAGCGGCGCATCTGGAATGCCACGGACGGTCTTGCGAAAGACAAGTGCATCGTCGATCTCCCACAGCGGGATGAATTGCGCGGTCTCGGCCAGTTGGCGATGCAGTTCTTGGAGCGACCCAACGGTGGTGGCCCAGTCAGCGGTGCGGTCGAGATCGATCAAGCCTTGCCGCAGCCAGTCGGGAAGGTAGCGGATCGACTGCACTCGCGCGACCGTATCGAGCGACAGCAGCGGCCAGAGCTCCATCATCGGCTCGGTGAAGCGAACCGTGCGATAAACCAGATCCCAAGTTTGCGGCTCGGAGGAGGCGGCGACAGCGTCCTCGCCCGATGCGGCTGGCAGTCGATCTTTCCCTTGCGGACGTGCGAGCTCGGCCGGGGCAGGCGTGGGGAGCAACTCGACGGTGATGTCGATCCGCTTCCACTCTTCGATCAAGCGTTTGGCAGCGGCTTCGATCAACGGTTCCGGCTCGCAGATCATGCGCAACGGCCGCATTTCAGTCCCAAGACTTTTCTTCGCGGCGGCCGCCAGCCCAAAGGCGAGCGACAGGTCAGCCTCGCGGGGCGTGATGACGCTGTTGTAGGCCGATAAGTTCGTCGCCCAGGGCGCAGTGACCACTCGGCCGCGATTCGGCTGGCTCCGTCTGAACAGCAGTTGCAGTGCTTTGCGATAATCAGGGTCGGGGCTGAGCGCGGTGAACTTTCGCGATTCCTGGTCGGTCATCGACAAGCCGTTCCAGACCAATTCCGCCTTGGGCTCATCGTACGTCAGGCCGCTGTCGGGAATCAGCTTGGCCGGGGCATTGGCCTTCGGCAGTGCTTCGCGCAGCGTGCGTACGGTGACGTCGCGCAAGATCACATCACGCAAGACTTGCGATCGGTCGAGTCCATACAACAAAGCCCGCCGCAGTTCCGCGCTGCGGAGCGGTTTGCTCTGCGGATTGAATTGCACGAAGTGTGTTTGGGGAACTGCGTACTTGCGGACGAAGAAGTTGCCATTCTTTTCCAGTTGATCGAGCTGCCAGACCGGGACGCTCGGCATCATCGAGACCTCGCCGCGCAGCATCCCTTGCACCGCCTTCTCGTATGACGGGTAACTGGCCTCAGTGACTTCCGCGACGTGACGCTGCAGGACGCGTTCTGGTTCGAGGACCATTCGCTGTAGCGAGACCGACTTCTCCGACTTTGTTTGAACTCGGAAGCGTTGATCCAATTCCGCGCCGGCCTGTTCGTTCGTGCCGAGCGGCATTGCGAAGAGAGCTTCCGTCCGGACCGGAATGCGAGAGAACTTCACCGAGAACTCGAACGGACCGCGAACGGCGATGCCGTCGATGAAGCTAGCGAGCCGTTCGTCATAATGCGGCGAGTCCGAATCGAGCCGTTCGAGCAAGGACGTGACCGCACCGGACGCAGTGACGATCGGCGACGATTCCCAAGACGAGCGACTCGACCGGAGCGTGAACACCGCTTGCCGGCCGAGATCGGTCGGCTCCCAGCTTTCGAGGAATCGCGAGCGATACCGCGCCCCACCATCAATGCGTGATGGCTCGAAGAACGGCAACCGAGTCAGTCCGTCACGCCGCCGAGTCGCCTCAGTCGCAAAGGGAAAGCTGGTGACCGGGTTCGCCGAACCAACAATGCCGACCTTCAGGATTTGCCAGCGCTGGCTGACGGGCCGATGGGCATTCTTCAAACTGGGGGTCGCCGGCCAGACGAGCGCAGCTTCGTCCACAATCGCGGCGGCTTGATCGAACTTGCTCGCGGCAGTCGCCTGCACCGCCTCGCTCAGCAAGCGACCGGTCTCCGCAACGAGCCGCTCGCGCCATTTCACCCCGTTGGGATGTTCCGCTTCGAGCCTGATGAGCCGCGAAAGATGAAATCGAGCCTGCCGAAAATCGCGGGCTTGGACCGCCGGTTCGATCAACACGTCAATCACCTTGCCCAATTCGGCGGAACATTTCTCGCGATCCTGCCCCATCGTTGGATACCGCACTTGGGGATCTTTGGAATTGATCGCCTCTTTGATTCGGCCGTGCATTTGTTCGAGCAGCACGAATGCCGGCTCGGCCTCGCCGCGCGACAACTTGCCCTGCGCATCGAGCAGCAAGAATCGATTCAGCCGTTCGCTAGCGCTGAGCCAACCGGGAGCACGGCGTTCCAACATCAGCAGCAATTCGTAGGCGTCTTCCAACTCTCCCTTGTCGAGCAACAGGTCGACGCGTTTGAGTGCGATGTCCTCGAAGTGAATGACCTCACTGACGTCCCGGACGATATTGAGCAGATACGAAGCGTCGTCCTGTTCTTCGGAGACCTTCGTCGTGTCGGGCAACTCGATTTCGATGCTTTCCAACTTCTTGAGCATCTTCCCCGATTCAATGATGGCAGCCTTTGACCGCTCGGTGAACGCATCCAGCGATTCGCCCGCCATGCGGGTCGGCTTCGGAAGTTGAGAAGCTTGTTTGCGCTTTTCGGCCATTTGCTCCAGCGTCTTGGGCCGAGGCTGTACCGGTTTGACGACCAAGACCGTCTCGTCTTTTTTGAGGACGACCCAATCAAACGGCGGCTTTGTCAGCAGGTCCGCCTTCGTGGGGAGATTCCTCCACATCTGGTCCTTCTTCAGCAGCGGAGCCTCCTCCGACTGCTCGGTTTTTTCGGTCTTGGGCGGCTCTGGCTGTTCCTGATCTTTCGCGTCCGCTGGCGGGGCGTCGGCGGGATCATCAGCCTTTTTGGCCGGCTCTTTGGTGGTCTTGGGCGTCCCTTTCGTGGTCGCATTCTGCGCCGACGTCAAAGCGGCCTGACCGAAATACAGCCACAACAGAACCAGCCCCAGAGTTGTGGGGAACGTTCGATGTTGTTTGCGATGTCCTGCCATCTCTTGGCCTCCTCTGTAATAGGAGCAGTTGCAGAACCTAGCACGACGCGCAAGCGAGTGGCCAAATCGTCGGGAAATCAACCATTCGCTCGCGCGTCGTGCTGGTTTTGAAACTCTCTCCAAGCAATTTACGCGGCCCCATCACCGAACGGAATCGTGCCATGCTGTCAAAGGCTACATTTCTCGGCCCCGCAGCCCTTGCGGTTCAAAATCTCAACTCTCAGATTTCGAGTTCTCATGCCGAACTCGAAATCCCCAGCCACGCCAACCGTCCCCCTCCAGGTCCATTTGCTTCCGAGCCTCGTCTCCGAAGAGCAACTTCGCGGCGGCGTAGCTGTGGTGCTCGACGTCCTGCGAGCCAGCACGACGATGACTCAGGCCCTCGCTAGCGGGGCCGCCTGTGTAATCCCGACAGCAACCGTCGCCGATGCTCACGCGGCCGCCGCAACGGTCGCGGGGTATTCATTGACGTCAGCCAACAGCGAAGTCCCTGCCGACGTCCGCTCGCAGGGGAACATCCTGCTGGGGGGCGAACGTGGCGGTACGCTGATCGCCGGCTTCGATCTCGATAACTCGCCGATGAAATACGCTCCCGGAGTCGTGGCCGGCAAGACGGTCATCTTCACGACCACCAACGGCACACAGGCTCTGCTGAAGTGCCGGCTCGCCGCACGCACGCTCATCGGCTGCTTCAACAACCTGCATGCGCTCATCGCACTGCTTGCAAATGACTCGCGGCCAATTCATCTCGTCTGTGCCGGCACCGATGGCCAGATCTCGACCGACGATGCTCTCTGTGCCGGAGCCATCGCCACCGGCGTCTGGGCCGCTCGCAATTGGCCGAAGTGGGAGGGAGACGAACTGCGACTGGTCATGGACTTGTTTACGTGCCGCTGCCAACCGATGCACGAAGTCGTGGGCGCACTGCGATCAAGTCACGGCGGCCGCAACCTGATCGCGTTGGGACTTGAAGCCGACATCGACCGGGCCTCTCGTTGGGATTTGTTCCGCATTGTGCCAGAGTTCGACGCCGACTCACGGCGCATCACACCGGCCAAAGACGTCCCCGCGGAGCCGAAACATATCCTGATGGCTCCACGCGAATAACCGGTCTTGCAAGGAAACTTGGCGGCACATCCAATCCCGCGACAACCTCGTAGGGTGGGTCAACCATCGGGCGACCCACCATTTTTGAACGGAATAGTTGGCTGGTGGGTCTCGCGATGCTCGACCCACCCTACGTTGAGGAATTTTCGTCTCATGCCCAAGTCGATGGATCAAATTGTTTCGCTCTGCAAACGCCGCGGGTTCTTGTTTCAGTCGTCGGAGATTTACGGCGGCATCAACGGCTTCTGGGATTACGGCCCGCTCGGTGTCGAACTGAAGCGCAACGTCCGCGCCGCGTGGTGGAATGACATGATCACCAACCACGACGAGTTCTCGGTGCAGAGCGGTGCCCCGCGCGAATTCCAAATGACCGGCATCGAAACCTCGATCATCATGCACCCGCAGGTTTGGAAGGTCTCCGGACACTTCGATCTATTCTGCGACAAGAAGGTCGATTGCCACACCTGCAAGGGGCGCTTCCGAGCGGATCACCTCAAGACCAGCCAGTGCCCGCAGAAGCCCAGCAAATGCCCCGGCGAGCACGACGCCTGCAAGCTGACCGAACCGCGCGACTTCAATCTGATGTTCAAGACGACGCTGGGTGCGATGGGAGGCGAAGATGACGCCGCGTTCCTCCGTCCTGAGACGGCACAGGGCATGTTCGTGAACTTCAAAAACGTCGTGGACAGCATGTCGGTGCGCGTGCCGTTCGGGATCGCTCAGATCGGCAAGAGTTTTCGAAACGAGATCACGCCGCGCAACTTCACGTTCCGCTCCCGCGAGGTCGAGCAGATGGAAATGGAGTTCTTCTGCCACCCATCCGAATCGCGGCAGTGGTACGAGTACTGGCGCAATCGCCGCTTCGCCTGGTATCAGAAGCTCGGCATCGCCAGCGACAGCTTGATCCTTCGTGACCACGCTCAGGACGAACTGTCGCACTATTCGGTCGGCACGGCGGACGTTGAGTATGCCTTCCCGTTCCTCGGCCCCGGCGAGTACGGCGAGCTTGAAGGAATCGCACATCGCGGCGACTTCGATCTCCGCTCGCACATGGACGGAAAATTTGTGAAGGGTGCCGATGGCTGCCTCACGCTGGATCTCAATGCTGACGGCACGCCGAAATACAAAGGCTCTGGCAAGGACATGAATTACTTCGATGACCAGTCGCGCGAGAAATTCCTGCCGCACGTCATTGAACCCGCCGCCGGTGCCGATCGCGCGACGTTGGCGTTCCTTTGCGAAGCCTACAACGAGGACCAACAGCCGGACGACAAGGGAGAGATGCAGTCGCGCGTCTATTTGAAGCTGCACCCGAAGCTCTCACCGGTCAAAGTCGCCGTCTTTCCGCTCATCAAGAAGGAAGGGATGCCGGAGAAGGCTCTCGACATCTACCGCGAGCTAAAACAAGCCGGCATTGCCGCGACGTACGCTCAACAGGGAGCGATCGGCAAACGCTATCGCCGTCAGGATGAGGTCGGCACCCCGTGGTGCATCACCGTCGACGGCGACACGATGACCGCCGGCACGGTGACGCTCCGCGACCGCGACTCGCTGGAGCAAATCCGCCTGCCGGTAAGCGGCGTTGTCGATGAAATCGCTCGCCGATTGCGAGCGTGACATGACTGCTTGGTCTGTCCTTCTCGAAGATGGTCCAATCCTGGCGATCAACAAGCCGGCGGGATTGCTGACTCAAGCTCCGCCTGGAGTACCGTCACTTGAGGCCGAGGTCAAAGCGTGGCTCAAAGAACGCCATGACAAACCGGGCAACGTGTACCTCGGCATTCCACATCGGCTCGACCGAGGCGTCTCCGGAGTGATCGTCTTCACGCGGAACTCAAAGGCGGCGGCTCGCATGGCCGAGCAATTCGAGCAGCGCGACGTTCGCAAAATCTATTGGGCCGTCGTCGAAGGAACTCCCGATCCGACGGTCGGCGAATTGACCGACTGGATTCTGAAGCTCCCCGAACAGTCACGAGCCGAAGTTGTCTCGCCCGTCACGCCGGGAACACGCGGGTGCCAATTGTCCTATCGAGTGCTGGCCACGCGCGAAAACACATCGTTGGTGGAAATCGAACCGCACACCGGGCGGATGCACCAGATCCGCGTGCAGTTCGCCAGCCGTGGCTGGCCGGTTCTCGGAGACGTCCAATACGGCTCGACTCGCTCACCGTTTGCCGAAGAGCAACGGATCGCGCTGCACGCGCATTCGCTGACCTTCCAACATACCGTCCGCTACGATCCGCTGACGATCACGGCTCCGCTGCCGAGCGATTGGCCAATGACCAACGACCAATAACCAACGATCAATCTGCCTTCTCCCGAAAGGTCATCATGCAGACAAACGTGTTTGTGAGTTTGGGAATTCTTGTCGCCGGCACGATCGCGACCGCCGCGTTCGTGGACGAATACAAAAGCGGCATCGTCTGGCCGCAGCCTCCCGTCATCGACGCCGGCCCCGCACCGACCGCGCCCGCACCGGTGCCATCTGATGCCATCGTCCTCTTTGATGGCAAAGACCTCTCGGCTTGGGAGGGAGGCGAGCATTGGCCGATCGAAGACGGAGCTGCCACCACCGCCAAGGGAGGGATCACCAGCAAGCAGAAGTTCGGCGATTGCCAGATCCATCTGGAATTTGCCACGCCGTCGAAAGTCGAAGGAAGCGGCCAGGGCCGAGGCAACAGCGGACTGTATCTGATGGGCCAATATGAAGTCCAAATCCTCGACTCATTCGACAATGAAACCTACTTCGACGGCCAGTGCGCCGCGATCTACAAGCAACAGCCACCGACCGTGAACGCCAACCGCAAGCCAGGTGAGTGGCAGACCTACGACATTGTATTCACCGCTCCGCGATTCGCCGAGAATGGCAAAGTCGAGAAGCCCGGCTATATCACCGTCCTGCACAATGGAGTCGCCGTTCATAACCATTTCGAGTTGCAGGGCGCGACCAGCTACACCGAACCGCCGAAGTACACCACGCACGCCGACAAGCTGCCGCTGCACATTCAGTTTCACGGAAACGCGACCCGCTTCCGCAACATCTGGGTCCGAGAGAATGTCGACCCGCTGATTGGCAAGAAACCGTGAGTCCTGCGTCCGGCCGATACCTGATGGCCGTTATCTCAACCCAAATTGTTCGACAACACTCATGCGAATCGTTCAACTCCAAACACCAGATCGAGGCCGCCGGCTCGGCGTCATCAACGGCGACAAGATCCTCGACATCACCGAAATCGACGCCACGCCGACGCTCCGTTCGACCTACGAAGCGTTTCAACTCGCCGACGAACGGGGCGTGTCGTTGTCGGACCTGCTCACGCCGCGCGCCAAAGAGACATCGCGACGATTCGACTACAAGTTCGTGCTCGCTGCCGAACCGCACGGCGACAAGCCATACCTTTTGCCGCCGCTCGATCATCCCGATCCTTATCGCACGCTCGTCGCCGGCACAGGGCTGACGCATCTGGGCAGCATGAAGTCGCGTGACGAGATGCACGTCGTAGCCGACGCTGCCAGCGTCGGAACCGATGCTGCGACCGACGCTGGCAGCGTCAGCCACGGCACGTTCCCCAAAACTGACTCGGCGAAGATGTTTGAGATGGGACTCGCCGGAGGCAAACCGGCTCCCGGCCAGCGCGGCGTCGCCCCTGAATGGTTCTACAAAGGGAATGGCACCATCCTGCGCGGCCCACGCGAGCCGCTCGATATCCCGGAGTTCGCGCTCGACGGCGGTGAGGAGCCAGAGATCGTCGGCTGCTATGTCGTCAACAAGCTTGGCGTGCCGACACGGTTGGGCTTCTCGCTCGGCAACGAATGGTCGGACCACGCGACCGAGAAGATCAATTACCTCTACCTCGCCCCGTCGAAGCTGAGAACCTGCGCGGTCGGGCCAGAACTCAACACCGATTGGGATTTCCAAGAGGTCTCACTGCGCTGCTCGGTGACTCGCGGCAAGCAGACGATTTACGACAGCGAGCCGCTCTTCAGCGGCGAGAAGCACATGAGCCACTCGCTGGCGAACCTTGAAGACCATCACTTCAAGTACGCGCAACATCGACTCACCGGCGACGTGCATCTGCATTTCTTCGGCACCAGCAAGCTGAGTTTTTCGTCACGCGACTGGAAATACGCCGATGGCGACGTATTGAAAATTGAAGCGACTGGCTGGAGTGCGCCGCTGGTCAATTTCGTTCGGAAGGAAGCTGGCGGAAATTGATCGGCAATGAGTCCGCTTAATGCAGTTCATTTTTCGCCCTTCATTTTCTGCCAGCCCGCCTGACCGTTTCTCTGGAGGCTCGACGAATCTCGATGTCCAATCTTCGCACCGTCCGTGCCGTTTGTCCGCATGATTGTCCCGATGCCTGCGGGATGATCGTCACGCTGGATGGCGAACAGGCCGTCGCGGTTCGTGGCGACCGCGAGCATCCCTTCACGCGGGGGTTCTTGTGCCACAAGGTCTCGCGATATCCCGAACGGGTTTATCACCGCGACCGATTGCAGTCCCCGTTCCGGCGCGTCGGCCCAAAAGGCTCTGGCCAGTTTGAGCGGATCTCGTGGGACGCCGCATTAGACGAGATCGCCGCGCGATTCCGAGCGATCGCTAGCGGGCCACACGGGCCTCAGTCGATCTTGCCCTACAGTTACTGCGGCACGATGGGGAAGATTCAAAGCGAGGGGCTCGACCGCCGCTTCTTTCATCGGCTGGGAGCCTCGCTGCTGGACCGCACGATCTGCGCGACTGCGGGAGTCGCCGGCTACACAATGACGATCGGCAGCCGGCACGGGACCGACCCCGAAGCGTTCAGCCAGTCGCAATACATCATCAACTGGGGCTCGAACACGGCCGTCACCAACATGCACCTGTGGGTGCGGATGGTGGAAGCTCGCAAGCGGCACGGTGCGAAGATCGTGACGATCGACCCGTATCGCTCGATCACAGCCGCTCGCAGCGATTGGCATCTCGCGCTACGACCGGGAACCGATGCGGCACTGGCTCTCGGCATGATGCACGTCCTCTTCCGGGACGGACTCGCCGATGAAGCGTACCTGCGCGACTACTGCCTTGGCGGCGACGAACTGCGTGCGCGGGCCTTGTCCGACTACGCCCCGGAACGAGTTGCCGAGATCACTGGCCTCGAAGTGGCCGACATCGAACGGCTGGCTCACGAGTACGCGACCGCAGGTTCGTGGCCGACGCTGCCAGCGTCGGCAAACGATCGAAAACAAGCATCCGATGTTGGCAGCATCGGCTACGGCTCCGCCAGTGTCATTCGCGTCAACTACGGCATGCAGCGACATGCCGGCGGCGGCATGGCCGTCCGCACGATTGCTTGTCTGCCCGCCATCATCGGTGCATGGCGACATCCGGCCGGCGGCATCTTGCTATCGACCAGTGGCACGTTCGCGTTCAATCTCGCGGCGGTGCAGCGGCCTGATCTAATTCCATCGGGAACGCGGACGGTCAATATGACGCAGCTCGCCGAAGCTTTGCACGGCGAGCTTCCAGGCCCACCGGTGCAGGCGTTGTACGTCTATAACAGCAACCCCGCCGCGATCGCGCCGGATCAGCAGCGAGTGCTTACCGGTTTACGACGAGACGATCTTTTTACAGTCGTCCACGATCAGTTTCCGACCGACACCGTCGATTACGCCGACATCGTCCTGCCGGCGACAACGCAGCTAGAGCATTTTGATTTGCACGGCTCGTACGGACATCAATTCGTGCAGGTCAATGTTCCAGCAATCGCACCGCTCGGCGAATCGCGTTGCAACACGGAAGTCTTTCGTGGCCTCGCGCGGCGGCTGGACTTCGAGCCGGAGTTGTTCGACGTGTCCGACGAGCAGCTCGCTCGCCAGTTATTGTGGGAGACGACGGCGCTTGAAAACGTGCCGGCCGCAATGCGCGGGATCACGCTGGAACGATTGAAACGCGAAGGGGCGATCAAGCTCAGCGTTTGTGGTGCGGGCGGCTCGCCTGCAACTCACAACGACTCAAATGGGACGCACGCGAGCCGCGCGAGCCACATTGCACCGTTCGCGAACGGTGGCTTCGCGACTCCCAGCGGGAAGTGCGAACTGCTTTGCGAGCGGCTTGCACAACTTGGCCACGATCCGTTGCCAACGTTCATCCCTCCGGCCGAGTCCCCCGCGTCTGCCCCGGAATTGGCGAAGCGATTCCCTCTGCAATTGCTCTCGCCACCTTCGCCGCACTTTTTGAACTCGACGTTCGTCGAAGTCGATTCGCTGCGCCGTTCGGCCGTTGAACCGCAGTTGGAAATCAGTGCTGCCGACGCAGCCACTCGAGGTGTGCATCACGGAGACCTCGTCAACATCTTCAATGACCGCGGCTCGTTCATCGCGCGAGCACTGGTCGGTGACAGCGTCCGCCCCGGAGTCGTTGTCGCGCCGAGCATCTGGTGGAATAAGCACAGCCCCGGCCATCGGAACTGCAACTCGACCACGCCGACACGGCTGACCGATCTTGGCGGCGGTGCGACGTTCTTCGACAACCTGGTCCAAGTTGAGCGATCAACTGTACCGCGACCGTCAGGGAGCGGCCTCGTGGAAGAATCAGACCGGGCCGCTCCCTGACGGTCGCGGTACGGCTGGCGATCGGCCGAAAGCTAAAACGGCACGGGAAGCAGCAGCGTATGGTGCTCGAACAGCACGCGGCGGCCGTGTTCGCTGATGGCGGGGGTGAAGAACAGGATGAAGACGTAGATCCCCACCAGCACTCCCAGCACGATCTTGCACAGCCAGCGCCACGGCCACCACGCTCGCTCGGGTCGGCGCATCGAGCGGCCGTAGGCCCAGCCCAGCGCGACCTTCGTGGGGAAGATCGAGACCACGAAGATGATCGTAATGAACCACATCGCGTCTTGCGGCGGCGAGACCGCTTTGAACAAGTACATCGGCAATGCCAGCAGGTACGTCAGTACGATCGCGAACAGCCAAGCGAACGGCGCGCGGCGGAACAGCTCGCGAGCTTGGCCGAGTTCTCCAAACACCAGCACACGGTTCTCCGCCGCAAACCGGGCTTGCAGCAGGGGTGCCCACATCAGCGTCAGCCACAAGCCCACGCCACCGGTCAGCATCACCAGCACCTGCGCGGGTTTCTCTGGATCGTGCAGCGAGCCATACAGTGCGGAGGGCAAAACCAACCACGCAGCGGTGCCGAGATAGCCTCGCCAACCGGCTGAATAATACGTCTGCGCGTTCAAGCCTGAGAGGAATTGACCAATCGCTGTCGAGGCTCGCAGCCAATAGTCGTGATTGCGCCAGCGAGCCAACAACCAGCGGACGTTTTTGATCGGCCGAAAGAAACAGGACAACGCGCCGCCGCGAGCCAATGCCAAACACAGATGCGCAGCCATCAGCCACTTCACGGCAAACAATCCGAACGCCCAACGAGCCGCGACCGCGCCATTCGGATCAATCAATGCCGCGTCCGCAGCCGCGCCCGTCAGCAATCGAAGAGGCAGCACGCACAGCCAAATCCCCAGCACGATCGAGCCAAATCGAGGTGCCAGTCCCAGCAACGGAAACGAAGCTCGGATTTTTCCGCTGCGAGCGACTCGGCCTTCGACATCGAGCAGATATCCCAGCACCCAAAAGTTGACGAGCGGCACGGCCGCCGCGATCGCCAGCAGCAACGTCAGGCTCGTGAGGCCGAACAGCGTTCGCACGATCCACAGTCCGCACAGAATCGGATGTCGCCACGGCACGGGGAACGGCGGCAAGCGGTCGGCGATGAGTTCTTCTTCCAGGACCGGCGGCGCAGGCTCAGAGGCTGGCTGACTGGCCGACTGATCGACTTCGAGGACGATCAACTCGGAAGGCTCTGAGGCCCAACCGGGGAGCGGTTTGAGTGTCACGGGCTGCGAGGTCGGCTCATCGGCCACGAGGATCGGCAAATCGTCGTTCGCTGGCGGAGAGAGAGATTGACGCTCCGAAGGTAGCGGCGGTCGAACGCTCCGATTGGTTGGTCCTGAACTGTTCACGGTTGCATCCAAAGTAGGTTGGGACTCGGTCCCGACCGGTCGGGACCGAGTCCCAACCTACAATTGCCGACATACCTCGACGGCCACGCGGCGGCTTCGCGATGATCCCTGAAACGCCGCAGGGCGTCGAGTGGTATGAAGTAGATCAGCCTTTCCAGGCTGACCCGATCAACGAACGATGTGGTTTTGCCAATTCGGGTCAGGCTGGAAAGCCTGACCTACGTGAGTCTCCCATGCGATGGAAACTGTTACTTCCTGGTGTCGTGTTGCTGGCCATCATTTGGTTGGTGAATTTCGTCACTCAGCAGCCGCTCAAGGGAATCGCGAACGAAAAGACCGCTCGGCCAACCGTCGGCATCGACGAGTCGGTTCAAAAGGTCAACACGTTCTTCGCGCGACGCTGGGCCGGTGAAGAGCTTCAGCCGGTAAGCACTGCGGATGAGTTGACCGTGCTGCGGCGCATCACGCTCGCGTTGATGGGGACGGTTCCGTCGCTCGAAGAGATTCGAGCCTTTGAGCAAGACAGCGGGCCGGATCGATTGCAGCGTTGGACCGCGAGATTCCTGCACGACCAGCGCTACTTCGATTACTTCGCCGAACGACTGGCTCGCGGATTCGTCGGGGTCGAGGGAGGCCAGTTCATCGTCTATCGCCGCGATCGGTTTTTGAATTGGCTCAGCGGACAGCTTGAAGCGAATCGCCAGTACCCGGAACTGGTTCGCGAGATGATCGGCGGCAACGGTTTGTGGACCGATGAGCCGGAAGTCAATTTCGTGATGGCCGGCTACGACGACGGCGAGGGTTTTAATAAGAACAAGCTCGCCGGCCGCGCCGTGCGAGCGTTTCTCGGTCAGCGAATCGACTGTGCTCAGTGCCACGATCATCCGTTCGATCATTGGAAGCAAAACGAGTTCGCCGGTCTCGCCGCGCACTTCGGACAACTCACACTCAGTGCGGTGGGAGTCCGCGAGGATCGTGATCTGAAATTCGAGGTGGAGGATCGCAACACGCTCGAAAAGAAAGTGGTTGAGCCGGCCGTCCCGTTTGGCGACCAATGGGAGCCAACCAAAGGGACTCACCGCGAACGCTTGGCCGCGTGGATCACTCACCCGGAGAACCGCCGGCTCGAACGTGCCATTGTGAATCGGGTCTGGGGGTTGTTGTTTGGCCGCTCGTGGATTGAGCCGGTGGATGATCTGCCTGATCCGCCGGGTGACCAAATCGCCGGGCCAAAGGTCGAAGGGGCCAAGCATCCCAAAACGCTGAAGGACGGGGAAGCAGATTTTCTCGACCTGTTGGGAGCCGACTTCCGCGAGCACGGCTATGACCTGCGACGCTTGATCGAAGTCATCGTCACTTCGAAACCGTTCTTGCTCGAATCAAAATCGGACGTTGAAGATTCGCAACGACTCGGCCACATGAAAGAGCACTTCGCGATCTTCCCGCTAACTCGACTGCGGCCGGAGCAAATCATCGGCTCGTTGCTGCAAGCCTCATCGCTAACGACGATCGACCAGAACTCTCACCTGATCTCGCGGTTCATCAAGCTGACCCGATCGAACGACTTCGTCAAAGAGTACGGCGATCTCGGCGAGAACGAACTGGAAGACCGAGCCGGCACGATCCCGCAAGCTTTGCTCCGCATGAATGGCAACTTGGTCAGCGAGACCATCGACGCGAAACCGTTCACTGCCAGCGGCCGCATCTCGCAAATGGCTCCCAATGACGAGAAGTTTCTGGAACTGTGCTACCTCGTCTGCCTGACCCGCCGCCCGGCTGCCGAAGAGGCGGACTACTTCCTGCCGCTGCTGAAACAAGTCCAGCCGAAACGCCGAGCCCAAGCGGTCGAAGATTTGTATTGGACCTTGTTCAACTCTCCAGAGTTCGCGTGGAATCACTGAGCACACGACGTAGTTGTAGGGTGGGTCGAGTCATCGAGACCCACCAAAATGTTGATCGAAGATGGTGGGTCTCGATGACTCGATCCACCCTACACGATTATTCAATACGCTTTGAAAAGCGACGACTCAGGTCGTCGCACTCCAAAGAGGCTGCCATGAATGTCACACGTCGCGAACTCCTGAAAGCCGCGTTTGCTTCCGGTCTGTCGTTCGCGCTCCCCGGCCTCGACCTGCGAGCAGCCGAGCGTCGCGGCGACGAGCGTCAGAAATCGCTGATCGTGATCTGGCTTGGCGGTGGCGCGAGTCAATTGGAGACCTGGGATCCGCATCCCGGCACGAAGATCGGTGGACCAACGCAGTCGATCAAAACAAAACTCCCCGGCCTCGAAATCGCCGACATGTACCCGCGTGTGGCCGAGCAAGTCCACGAGCTCAATGTCATCCGTTCGTTGGTTTCGAAAGAGGGGGATCACGAGCGTGGCAGTTATCTGCTGAAGACCGGCTATCGCCCCGATCCAACGCTGATCCATCCGTCGCTGGGAGCGATCGCAAGTCACGAGTTGCCGAATGACAAAGTCGAAATCCCCTCGCACATCTCGTTGCTCGGCGGGCAGTATCCGGCGCGTGGCGGATTCCTTGGCGAGATGTTCGATGCCTTCAAGATCTACGATCCGAGCAACGGTATCCGCAACTTGAAAACGCGCGTTGCTGACGATCGCCAGCAGCAGCGGCTCAACGCGCTGGATGTCGTCTCGAAATCCTTCCAGGCCGGACGGCGTGTGCAGGTCGAGAACACGCTGCATCAACTGACGGTCGAACGGGCGCTTCGAATGATGACCTCCAAGCAGCTCAAAGCCTTCGAGATTGATCAGGAGCCGACCGTGATCCGCGATGCCTACGGCGACACGCAGTTCGGTCGCGGCTGTCTAGCGGCGCGACGGCTTGTCGAAACGGGTGTCCGTGCGGTTGAGATCACGCTGATGGGCTGGGACACGCACGCCAACAACTTTGAAGGACACAAGACGCAGGCGAAGGAACTCGATCCCGCGCTCGCGGCGTTGATTCATGATCTCAAGCAGCGCGACCTGCTGGCTTCCACGGTGGTGCTGTGCATCGGCGAGTTCGGTCGCACCCCGAAGATCAATCCTCTCGAAGGCCGCGACCACTGGCCGAGAGGTTTTAGTTGTCTCGTCGGCGGCGGCGGATTGCGTTCCGGAGTGGTGATCGGCGAGACCGACACCGAACCTCAAATAGAACAAGACGCGAACAAGTCCACCGCGATGCCGCATGATCCAATCGAGGTGCCCGACCTCTTCGCGACGATCTTGCGGCAACTCGGCGTCGAGTTCGACAAAGAGGTTCTGACACCCATCGGCCGCCCGATGAAGTTCAGCTCCGGAAGCCCAATCGAGCGGCTGCTGGCGTAGCCGCTGGGGAGCATCACGCGAATAGCCCGGCCAAAGAATTCTCGCGTGTTCCATGACGATGAACCGCTCGCGGCAATTCGCCCGCTACGTCGAGCAACGTCGTGGAATCGACCCGATCGAGGTCGTCACGCTCGGCAGCCGCCAAGGACAGACGGCACAAACGCACGATCTCACGCGGCACTCCACCACTCAGATCGAACAGAGTTACCAGTGCGTCACGCCGGAAGAGTTCGCGATGACCACCAGAGTTGTCGAGCAACTCCCGAATGAAGAGTTCCGTCTCGCGCTGGCTCAAACTGGTCAACTCGATTCGCAACTCCGACTGCTCGGAAAGTTCGCCGATCGAGCATTCTTCCTGTCCCTCGCGAGCCGCCGCCAGAATCGTCAGGCCACCGTCGTTCGCCACGTCGAGATGCAACAGCCGGTGAATCAGGCTGAGGCAATCCACTTCTGCTCGTTCCAAGTGATCGAACAACAACACGCTCGGCAATCGGGCCAAGTGCAGTGCGTGCCAGTGGTCGCTGACCGTCCGCCACAGTGTCGCGTGAGACCAACGCTCGTTCGGCCCCAGTCGTAACGCGATCGCCAATTGCCAGAGCAAGTCGTGTGAGTCGGCTCCAAACAGATCAACGATCGCGACGTCGCGGCCAAGCCGATTCGCTTCGCGAGCAGCGGCTCTCAGCACGAGTGACTTCCCAGTCCCGGCCGGGCCAAGCAGGAGTCCAAAGCGGCGACGCTGCTCGATCAGGTATTCCAACCGCGCCAGGGCTTCTTCGTGCGGCGGAGTTGTGATCAACCGGCTTTGCCCCTGCGAGTCTTGCGACGCGAGATCATTCCGTGCCCGATATAGTCCGTGCATTGCAATCTCCCGTGGCGACAGGCGGCTCGCCTGTCCTTCGACAAGACACAGGCGAGCCGCCTGTGCTACGAACCCAAGTCCGTATTCGGCAGAGGCTCCGGCATCCCATGACCCGCCCACAATCCGCACCACCAGAATCGCCGGTCGAACGCTTCTTCCTTCCGCAACCGCTACAGCTTGCCAATGTCGAGCAAGCCGCTGTTGCACAAATCACAGTCGAATTGGATGGTTCCGAGGCCCATCACCTGTTGCACGTCCTACGTGCGAAAGTCGGAGATCACGTCGGTCTCTTCAACGGCCAGGGAGACGAAGCGGTCGCGGAACTGGTGGGCCATAACAAACGCTCCGCCGAATTGCGGATTCAAGATTGCTGGACGACTCCTGCCGAGTCGGACGAACTGATCCTCGCCACCGCGATACCCAAAGGAGACCGCGCCCGTTGGCTGGTTGAGAAAGCGACGGAACTCGGAGTCACGCGAATCATCCCACTGCGCACCGTTCGCAGCGTCGTCGAACCGGGCGAAGGGAAAATGGACAAACTCCAACAAGCGGCCATCGCCGCGTGCAAGCAGTGCGGCCGCTCGCGCCTGCCGCGCCTCGATCCACTGACGACCTTGAGCGACGTCCTTCGCGAGTTCTCGGCAACCTCGCCGACTCGAATTCTGTTGCTGGCCGATCCGCGTGCGGAACGGAGTCTTAGCCAATTGTTCGCGTCGCTCGGCGATGACCTGCGAACAACGATCGCGCTGATTGGCCCAGAGGGTGGCTTCACGACCGAAGAGCACTCCGCAGCGATCGCCGCTGGCGCGAAGCCAGTGCGACTCGGCTCACACATCTTGCGGATCGAAACGGCCGCTCTGGCAATCAGCGCGGCATGGGAACTTCACCGGTCGTAGCCTGGCTCTTCGTGAGTGTGAAACCATTTGACGCGCTGGCGAGCGGGGCGGCGTCAGCCCCCCGGTGATTTCGATGTTCGCTGAATACCGGG
>SXKJ01000036.1 GCA_005778115.1 Planctomyces sp.
AAACTCGACGAACTTTCCGACGACCCCGTGCTTGCGCAGCATCTGAGTCACCGTCAAAACCAGGTCGGTCGCCGTCACCCCTTCTCGCAGCGAGCCCTTCAACTCGAAGCCGACGACTTCCGGCGTGAGCATGTAGATCGGCTGACCGAGCATCACCGCCTCCGCCTCGATCCCTCCGACGCCCCAGCCGACGACCCCCAGGCCGTTGATCATCGTCGTGTGCTAATCGGTGCCAACCAGCGAGTCGGGAAACGCGACGCCGTTCTTCGTGAGCACTCCCTTCGCGAGGTATTCCAGGTTGACCTGATGCACGATGCCGGTCGCGGGAGGAACGACGCGGAAGTTGTTGAAGGCTTGCGCTCCCCAGCGGAGAAAGCGGTATCGCTCGCCGTTGCGTTGAAACTCCAAGTCGATGTTTTCTTGCAGCGCGCTGGCCGTGCCAAACGAGTCCACCTGCACCGAGTGATCAATCACCAGATCGCACGGCACGAGCGGATTGATCTTCTTGGGATCGCCCCCCATACGGACCATCGCGGCTCGCAGAGCGGCGAGATCGACGACGGCCGGCACCCCGGTGAAGTCTTGCAGCACGACTCGGCCGGGCATGAAGGGGACTTCGACTTCCTTCGGCTTGGACGCATTCCAGTTCGCCAGAGTCTTCACGTCGTCCGACGTCACGACGAATTCGTCGACGTTCCGCAGCAACGCTTCAAGCAAAACGCGAATCGAAAAAGGGAGTGTGTCGATATCGCCAAGTCCGGCCAGTTTCCGAAGCTGATAAATTTTCCAATCGCCGCTCTTTGTCTTGAGTGTGCTTTCTGCGCCAAACGGATTCTGGGAGGCCATGTTCGGAATCTCTCTCGGTTGGAGTCTATCTGCCGGAAACGTAGGACAGACACCCTTGTCCGTCACGAGCCGGACCGCGACGTCCGACCTACGAGCTTCAATAAAGGGCCGGATTGTAGTCCGAGCCAGAGTACCCGCAAGAAACGCAACCGCAGGCCGGAATGTGGTCTTCGCGGAGCGTGTCCGCACTCGCCGAGAGCGAGGAGAGCGGATTTCGGTGAGAACGATCTCGGTAGCGTGGGCCGAGCATCGAGCCCCATCATCATTGCCACGGTTTCCGTTGAGCTCGATGATTCGACCACACCCTACGTCGCTTACCGCTTGGCTGGAGCAACGTAAAACGCGGGTGGCTTGACCGGAGCGGTGGAATTGTTCGAATGCGAGAGACCTTTCTCGTGCCCTTTCGGACTCATTTCCACAGACAAAAATCGTTCACCAACAGATCGTCCATTGTCGGCGAATGTTCTCACTCGTCACCGGTCGGGCCAAAGCGTCTCACCTCCGAATCTTCTGTGGAGTTCACTCATGGCTGGTGTTGCCTTATCTAATTTCGCGTTCTTGTTGTTTTCGTTGGTGGCCACCGTGGGGCTGTCGCCGGCGGGGGCCTCGTCGGACAAGCTGGAGATGGCGTATGTCGCGCCGGAGCAGTGCGTCTTCTTGCTCACTTGGAATGGCTGGAAACCTCCGGACCCCAAGAGCACCAATCGCACGGAACGGCTCTTGGCCGAAGAGTCGCTGAAAGACTTCGCCAACCAACTGAACGCCGAGATCGACAAGTTGGTCGGCACGGCGGGCAACGAAGCTCAAATGGTGCCGGTGCTGGTCAGGGCGGCGCTGACGCATCCGGGAGCCATCTATCTTTCAAGCTTCAGTCCTGAGGATTCGACGCTCATCGAAGCCGCGCTCGTCGTCGATGCTCAGTCTGATGGCGAGAAAGTTATCGGAATCATCAAGCAGTTGATTGCGTTGGCTCCGCAGGAAGGCCCGCATCGAGCGATTGAAGAGAAGATCGGCGACGCCACGTTTTTTCGGCCAGCCGAGTACCGCCAAAGTGAGCCGCACTTCCGGATCGGCTATCGCGGCTCGCAGATTATCTACACGAGCGGCGATGAGACTGCCAAGACGGTCGTCGCCAAATTGGCCAAGCCCGGAGCACCGCCGCAATGGCTGACCGATCTGACCAAGGAATTGGCCGTGGATCGGCCGTCGATGCTGATCTATTTGAATGCGCAGTCTTTGTTGAAGACGCTGCTACCCATCATCACCGATTCGCTGGGCCCCGGCAGACCGCTCGAACGGACGGGATTTCTCGAACTCAAGCATCTGTCGAGTCTGGCCGGCTTGGACAAAACGGGAATGCAATTCAACACAGTGCTCGTGACCGAAGACGCTCCGACCGGATTCTTAAACCTGTGCCCTGACAAGCCGCTGACGATCGACTCGTTCCGGCGAGTCCCCGCCAATGCATCGAACGCGACGGTCGTGCGGTTCGATCTGGCGCATGCGTTTGAGCAAGCCTTGAATGTCGTCAATCCCCTCGAAAAACAGACAATCGAGACGCTGTTGGCTCAGATGGAACCGCAGCTTGGTTTCTCGGTGAAGAGCGACCTGCTGGCGGCGCTGGGGGACGAGTGGACGCTGTATTCGTCAGGCACTGAACCCGGCGTGGTGTTCATTCCGGGAATCGTGCTCACGTCCACCGTTCGTGATCACGCGAAACTCAGCAAGACTCACGAGACGCTGGTCGCCGCGGCCAAAGCGGTGATCGCTCAAGTGGGACCCCAAGCCCCGTTCAGCATTCAGGATTTTTCTTCACGCGGCGAGAAGGGCTATCGGATTCAGTTCAACGGAGTGCCTGTGCCGGTCGCGCCGACATGGGTACTCACGAAGGAGCAATTGATCGTCGGACTCACCCCGCAGTTGGTCACCGGGCACTTGTCTTCGGCCGGCAAGTCATCGTTGGCCGAAAACGCCGAACTGAAAGCCGGGTTCCAATGGAATCCGAAACCGTCATTCGTCAGCTTTGCCGATCCCAAGGCGAACTTGCGGATGGTTTACGCACTCATCAACACGTTTACTCCGGTGCTCACCGGCCAACTGCGGCAACAGGGGGTTGAATTCAACCTGCCGCCGCTGCCGCCATTGTCGGACCTCGATCCACATCTGGGTCCCACGGTGACGACGCTCGGCCGCACGCCCAACGGATGGCGAATGGAGAGTCACGGTGTCTTGCCAAGTGGGATCGAAACGGCTCCGGTGGTCGTGGGCCTTGGTGTGGCCCTGGCGCTGCCGTGGCTGAAGGTGAGGAACGGGGCTGTTCAGCAACAAGGTGCGGTTCGAGAGCAGGGATCGCTCAACAACCTCAAACAGATCGCTGTCGCCATGCATAACTACGCCAATACTCATCAAGCGTTCCCGGCCGCCGCCAACGTCGACAAGAAAGGCAAAGCGTTGTTGAGTTGGCGCGTACATTTGCTGCCGTACTTAGAGCAACCCGCGCTGTATCAGCGTTTCATCTCGACGAACCGTGGGACAGCGAGCACAACAAGCCGCTAATCGATCAAATCCCGCCACAGTTCCTCTCGCCTGATAGTCCCGATTTGGCCAAGCAAGGGAAGACGCGCTTTGTCGTCCCGCGTGGCAAAGGCACGCTGTTTGATGGCGACGGCAAGACCGAAGGGACAACGCCGCTCGGCACGACGTTCCGCGAGATTCGAGATGGCACGAGCCAGACACTCATGGTGGTTGAAGCCCACCCCGACGCCTCCGTGATCTGGACCAAACCAGACGATCTGGTCATCGACTTCAAGAATCCGCTGAAGAATCTGAAAGGAAGCCAGAACAACATTTTCAATATCGTCTTCGCTGACGGCGCAGTGCGTCGAATCAGCGACACGATCAACGCCGACACTCTCAAAGCTCTGCTCACAAAGGACGGCGGCGAGAGGATTGGCAATTTCTAAACGAACACGATTCGTTGAACGGCATCTTCCGACTACCTCACAGGAGACATCCCCATGTTCCGCTCTCGATTCCGCAAGTTCCTCGCCGTCATGTTGGCGGTCTGTAGCGCCTGGCTGGCGACGCCGGCGCAGGCTCAGTCGGCCGACAAACTCAAACTGTCCTACTTGGCACCCGATGAGGGGATCTTCTTCTTCGCCTCCAACGGCTGGTCCGAATCGGATCCGAATAGCACCAACCGCACCGAAAAGCTGTTCGCCGAGCAATCCGTCAGGGAATTCGGCCAGCAACTGATGGTGGAAATCACCAAACAGATCAACAACGTCGCGGAGGCTCAGGGGAATAAAGAGGCCAAGGTGGTGGCCGAGGCGGGACCAAGGCTGTTGAAGATCGTCGTGTCTCATCCGGCGGTAATTTACTTGAAGAGCTTCAAGCCGCAAGACGACCCGGAAATCGAAATGGCGATTGTTGTCGATGTCGAGAAAGACGGCCCGGAGGCGATCGCGGCGCTCAAGAAACTCTTAGCGTTGATCCCCCAAGAAGGACCAAAAGGCGCCATCGAGGAGAAAATTGGCGATGCGACATTCCTCCGTCCGAAGGAATACCGTCCGGGCGAACCGGAGATTCGGGTCGGCTACCGCGCGTCGCAGTTGATGGTGCTGGTCGGCAAGGAGACTCCCAAGGAAGTACTCGCCAAGTTGCAGAAGCCGGGCAAAGCTCCGGCATGGATCGCAAAGACCACACAGGAACTTGCCGTCGAGCGACCGTCAATGTTGATCGCGTTTGATGCTCAGCGACTGCTCAGCACATTGCAGCCGATCATCACCGATCCGATGGCCTCCAAAGTCATGGAAGTGCTCGGCATCACCAAGCTGAAGTCGTTCGTCACCGTATCGGGGATGGACAAGACCGGGATGCACAGCCTCGCGATGATCACGACCGATGGGACGCCAACCGGTTTGTTCGATCTGATTCCCGACAAGCCGATCATCTTGACGGACTTCAAAAACATCCCTGCCGGCGCGCCCAACGCGACAGTAACTCGGTTCGACCTGGCGTACCTCTATGACAAAGCGATGAAGGGCCTCCAGCAGATCGAACCCAATGCCCACGCGCAGATCGAACAGACGCTCGCGGCGCTCGAACCGCAACTCGGCTTCTCGGTGAAGGGGGACGTGCTGGAAGGGTTGGGAGATTCCTGGTCGTTCTACACGTCGGCTACGGAACCGGGAGCTTCCTTCGTGCCTGGCTTTGTCATCACGGCCAGCGTTCGGAAGCATGAGGGTCTCGCGAAGGCGCTGAATGTCGTTGTGATGGCGGCGAAAGGCGCGTTGGCTAACGGCGGCCCACAGGCTCCATTCTCGATTCAGGATTTCTCGGCGCGCAACGAGAACGGCTATCGCTTCGTTTTCAACAACATCCCGATTCCTGTTCAGCCGACGTGGGTGTTGACCAAGGATCAGCTCATCATCGGGCTGTCGCCGCAGTTAGTCAGCACGCATCTCGCGGGGACTTCCAAAGGCTCGATGGCCGACAACGAACATGTTAAGGCGGCCTTCAAACCGAACTCCAAACCGCTAATGGTCAGCTACTCGGACCCGAAGCCGGGACTGCAAACGGTCTAAACCGTGGTCAATTCGTTCGGCCCGTTGATGTTTCAACAATTGGCTCAGCAAGTGATCAACTTCAACCTGCCGCCGCTGCCCCCGCTAGGTGATATCGAGCAACATTTGCTGCCAACCGTCACCACGATCGGCCGCACGTCCAATGGCTGGAAGACCGAAAGCCACGGCGTGATCCCCAGTGGCCTTGAGGTCGGCCCGGCCGCCGTCGCGATCGGAGTCGCCTTGCTGCTGCCCGCCGTGCAGCAAGCTCGCGAGGCGGCGCGACGCTCGCAGGCCAAGAACAATCTGAAGCAGATCGGCCTGGCGATGCACAACTATCACGACACGCATCGCGTGTTTCCGCCAGCCGCCAACGTCGACAAGAAAGACAAAACACTTTTGAGTTGGCGTGTCCACATTCTGCCCTATGTCGATCAAGTGGCGCTCTACAACCAGTTCCATCTCGACAAACCGTGGGACAGCGATCACAACAAGCAGTTCATCAAACAGATTCCGGGGGTCTATGTGCAGCCGACGCACACCGATCTCGCGAAGGAGGGTAAGACGGTATATCTCGTACCAAGCGGCAAGGGCCTGGCGTTCGAGGGTAACGAAGGAATGCAGATGCTGAAATTCACGGATGGTACCAGCAACACGATCATGGCGGTCGAAGCGCATCGCGATGCGGCCGTCATCTGGACCAAGCCGGATGACCTTGCCGTGGACTTGAAAAATCCACTGAAGAACTTGAAGAGCGCGCTCCTGGGCGGCTTTCATATCTTGATGTGCGACGGCTCGGTGCGCTTCATCAGCGATAACATCGACGCCAATGTTCTCAAAGCGCTGTTCACACGCGGCGACGGCGAGGCCATCGGCAATTTCTAAGACATAACGCACCCCGCTCGCCAATTTGGTTAGTTTCTTGTTGGCGCGCTCCGCAAATTCATGGGCACGTTGTGAAAACCTGCCCCGCGTTCGGAGGCTCTCGTGGCGAAACCGTGGTACTTCCAAGTGATGGGAGCGGAGATCGGGCCGCTCACACCAGCCGAGTTGAAAGAGAAGGTCCAGATCGGACAGATCCAGCCCGACACGTTGGTCCGTTCCGGAGCCGACGGAAAATGGATTCCTGCCGACCGCTGGAAAGGGCTGTTGCCTTCCAAGGAGGACACGCCCGAACCGCCGCCGGCACCCGCGAAGGAAACTCCGGAGCCGGTTGCTCCCAAGACAAAATCCATCGCACTGGCGGGTACCGCCCCCACGATCCTGGTCAACGACGATGACGATCCGCTGTATCACATGAAGGGGGAAGCCGCTGCGACTGTTGCTCCGATTCCCTTCACTCATCCCGAAGAATACGACTTCTTTCAGTTCGTCGGTTTTCGCCATGCGATCTCTCACCCGTTGTACGACGCGATGGTGATTTACTCGCACCAGCATCAACTGACGGTGACGGACATCACACGCCGCTCGATTGCGCAATTCATCGGCCGACCGGAACTCGGTCAAGACAAGCTGCCGCCCGCTGCCGAGGCCGAGAAGTCGGAACCGAGTATCGAATCCGATACGGTTGCGGAGTGACGATCCTGAAGTAGGTCAGCCTTTCCAGGCTGCCTCGATGCGGAGTCGACGTCCAGTCGGCGTTCGGGTCAGGCTAGAAAGCCTGACCTACGGTTTTTTCAGCGTTTGTCGCGCAGCAGCCGCTCCGGCGCATCGGCGAGATACGGCGCGAGCGGCGGAGAGAGTCCAACCTGTACGCCGCCGAATGGTCGGCCTTCGTGAGCATCCAGAGTCAGCGACCAGATGCCCGGAACTCCGCGGGCTTTCAAGGAAACAGACTCCGAGACGACTTCGTCGAGCACGACTTTGCCGCTGGAGTCACGCACGCGCAAGCGGGCCGGGGCGTCCGCGTTCTCGTTCAGCACCGTGATCGGCGCGTCGCTTCCGTCAGGAACGACAAAGAACAGCAGCCGGACTTTTCGAAACACCTTCAGTCGCTGATGCAAGCCGGCGAAGAACACCACTCGTGGATTCGACACGCGCAGTTCGCACGCGTTCAAACCGAAGCTGGTTGTCACCCAATAGGTGCCTCCGGTTTTCGCGAGCCACTCGACTTGTACGGCCTGACCAAGCGGCACTTTTCGACTCAACACTTCGCGTCCTTCGGTATCGAGCACTTTGACTTCCCCGTCCGCCGTCTGCTGTTTGCTGATCGGCACACCTTGCACACTCAGACGCAGTGCCTCGCCTTGCTCCAACAACACGAAGGCAGTGTTCAATCTTCTTAATCGCGTTTCATCACCAGCCAGCGGCAGATTCGGCAATTGATCGCTGACCGGTTCGAGCACTCGTTTCGACAGTGTCGCGCGCGGTTCCGGCGGCTTGAGCCGAGCAACCAGCGGACTGACGTGTTGGCCGTGCGATGTCACGAACCGATCCAACTCTTCGCTGGCCGAACGGAACGCGGACCAATAGTCCGCTTGTGGATCGGAGACGCGATAGGGTTCCGCGACTTGCCCGGTCGGCGCGACGAGCGACGCGAGCGTGTAGAGCCAAAAGCCGTCGCCGTGACTTCCTAGCGCGTACAACTGCGGCGCGATTTGCTGGGCCGAGTGATGCGTCAGCGACAGACCGCCGAGATATCGCACGTGAGCACCGATCCGCTTCAATCGTTCGCGGGTCGCATCCACCTCCGGCGTGTATCCCGTCGCGTAGGTCCGTTCCGCCGCGACGATCACCGGGACTTCCGGTGTGCCGAGTCCCAACGCGAGTCCCTCATGAAACGGGAACGGCTCTTCGAGGTGCATGGCCGCGAACTGAAACTTCTCGTTGACGCGATGCACGGCTCGCTGCAATTCCCGCGCGATCCGCGTCACCTCGCGACGTTGCCAGTCGAGCAACTCAGCCGGCTTCGACGAACCCGCTCCGCGCCGGCATGACTCGCACGCGCACGCGGCGGAATAACCGGCGTGATCCGCGCCGTACATTTCCAGATCGAGCACGACGCCCCGCAAACTCGGCCGCGTGCGCGACAGTTCCGCCAGCTTCACGCAACGCGAAAAGATCACCTTTCGCCAGTACGTCTCATCAACCGGACAAGGGGTGTGCGGCTGAGTGATTCCGCCCAGTGTGATCTCGCGTCGGAAGTCCGGCACGAATTCGAGTTCATTCGCGCTCCCCGCGAAGTTGATGACCGGCCAGAGTTCCAGATCGTGCGTTGCGCAGGTCTCGCACCATGTTTCCAGCCGAGGCAGCACACGCTCGTCATTCCCCGCTGGCGAGAAGCTGGTGATCTTTGGCCAGACGGCGTTGAGTCCGGCTTCTTTCATCTTCGCCGCGATGCCGATCCTCGCAGAGATCGGCAGATAGCCGGCCTTAATCAACGGCTGCTCGGCCGCGTGAGCTACGCTCATCACAAGTAAGAATGCGATGAGCGGTCTCAGGACGTGACGCATGATTGTGCTCGAACAAAACGGTATCACGGCGATCGACCCTCCACTTTCGGCAATCGGCCGGAGTCACGCGCCGTTCGGTGCTTCTTGATGGGCCTTCACCCATTCAACCGCCGCGGCGCGGTCAGTCAAATCGCCGCTGAGCTGCGCGTCGCGAACCTCTTCCAGCATTTGTTTGAAGCGCGGACCAGGTCGGAGGCCAAGCTCTATGAGATCGTTGCCGGTCACGAGCGGCGGCGGATTGAGAACTTCCGGAGGGGTGGTTTCGAGGAATCGTTCGCAGAACAGAACCTGATGTAAGTCCGCCTGCTCGGCGAGCAACGTCGCTCGCGTCAGCGCCAGCAAGTCGTCGCGAAACGAATGCGCCAGCAACCGCTTGAGCTTGGCGAGACTGAGTTTGTCCGCTTCGAGCAATGCCCCTTGCTGCCGCACGAGCCAGGCGGTCCTTTCGAGTTCGTCGTTCGACAACTTCAAGCGACGGCAGATGACCTCGACATTCGAGACGCCCTGCAACAACACCGCGAAGGCCAGTTCAAACGACGGCTCGTGCAGCAAGCGTAGCGCCGCCAGGCGCGGACTGCGAGACGAGGCTTGAATCAGCTCGGCCCTCGGAGTTCGGCGTCCGTCTTCCATTTCACTTTCACCGTCATCGCCACGCTCGATCCCTGGTCGCAATCCCACGACCTCGGGCAGAATCTCTCGCAGCAACCCGACCTCATCGGCCAACTCGATGGCAACATGCCGATGTTGATCGGTCAGCATTCGCCGCAGCTCCGCCGCGATTCGTTCCGCACTGACGACGTGAATCTCCGAAGCCATTTCGGTGACAGCCGCCTTCGTCGCGCGGGCGAGTCCGAACTCCAAATGAGCCGTGAAGCGAACCGCTCGCAACATGCGGAGCTTGTCTTCACGCATCCGCGCATGCGGATCACCGATTGCGCGGACGTAGCCTTGGCTCAGATCCCGCTCACCCCCGACGTAGTCGAGGACTTTGTGTTCGAGAGGATCGAGAAACATCCCATTGATCGTGAAGTCCCGCCGCTGAGCATCTTCCTCGGGAGTGCTAAATGTGATCGAATCGGGCCGCCGACCGTCGGCATACGGGCCGTCGCTGCGAAACGTGGCGACTTCAACTTCGCCCGCCCCACGCGGGCCGACGACGATGATGACTCCAAAGCTGGCCCCCACGTCGAGCGTCTTGTACTTCGCTAAGATCTTTCGCACTTGCTTGGGAGTCGCATCGGTCGCGACGTCGTAATCCTTCGGCGTCTTATCGAGCAAATGATCGCGCACGCACCCGCCTGCCCACAGCGCGGTAAAGCCGGAATGCTTCAAGCGGCGCACGATCTCTACCGCGAACTCGCGCTGGAGAACGGGATCAAGAATTCGGCGGTCGGGTTTGTCGGACGGAGTCGTGATCATCGCGCGAGTTTAGTCCTCGCCCACGAAACTGACACTCCCACATCATTCTCCGCAACAAGGACAAATCTCCGGGACAAAGACGGTCAGCGTGGCCGAGTACGATGTCGCCTCGTACCCATCGCCACTCTCGTCTGTTTTCAGATGTGCCACGACCAGATAGTAGTCACCCGACTTGGGCGTGAAGCTGGCCATCCCCTTCGCATCGGTCTTGCGTTCAAAGCGGTCGTCGAATGCCTCTATCAGCGACTCGCTGCGGGGAATAAACGACACTTGCGAGTTTGCCAGCGGCTGGCCTTTCAGCAGCAGCTTGACGGTCAGTTTTTGTCCCGGCCCCATCGGCGCGACCGGATTCGTGACGGGGACAATCTCCAAGGCGTGACCAAAGACGCGGTCGAACCCCGGATTGTCTTGCGGCACCTTGTCGAGCGACTTGCTTGCCAGGAACAGCGCCTTCGCACTCTTGAGCGAACGCGCCGGCGTGCCGTGATTGACCAGTTTGTCGACCGTGTGTTCGACGACGTACAGTCCCGGCTCAGAGGTGACGAAACGCGAAGTCCAGAAGCCTTCCTTCGGCGTGTAGCCGGTATCCGTCAAGCGGTCTTTCACATCGAATCGCTTTCCGCCGGGCGCGATCACTCGCAGCGTGCATCCCTCCAGTGAAACCTTGCTGGCGAGCTTGAAGTCGCGATGCTCGTTGCCGTGGTTGCCCAGCATCAGATCGATGTGGACCGCGTCTCCGGAGCGAATCAAGTTCGTATTGGTCTGCACCCAGGTGTCGTGAGCCAGCAGATGCGAAGACAACAGGCTCACGGCTGCGGCGATTCCGAAAGCCATTGCCTGGAGATGGGTTCTCATGTCACAAGGTCCTCTGAGGGTGAGGGGGTGAATCGGTGAAAATCATGCTCATTCGGCGGCGATCGACTCGTTTCCCGCGCGCGTGCTGAGAGCTTGGTAGACGGCCAAGTTCATACTCACACTGAGAGATCGGACGTGACCGTCTCCCATCAGGAAATGTGCGATCGAGTCGTGAGCGGAAGAGACATCTCGGTCATCGCTTTGTGAATCATTGGGCGGGTGACTGCTCTGGAAGAGCACCATATGGCCGTGATCGTCGGTGGGATCGGCCGCGTCGCGCACGGCACAACACCAAGTCGTTTCGTAGGCGAAATGGTTGCCGTGTGACGCCCCGATGCGAAAGGGACCGTTGACTCGCTCGCCGACAAACAGTGTTTGCGAAAGTCCGTCCGAAATCCGGGCCAATGTCGTCACGCTGTTGCGGCTGAAGACTCCATCGCGCTGTTCCTGGTTGGCGTCCAAATCGGGTGGACCGAAGTTGGCGACGTAGCAGCCCATCGCATACTGCTCGGCCGGCGGCCCCCCCATGCTGACGAACGACCGCTCGGAAACCGGATCGCTCGGACAAAGAAACGCTCGCAACTGACGCATTCGCGGTGCTGTATTGGCGTTGTCCCAAACGGCTCGGCCAAAATCGAACTGGCGATACATGGCACCTTGCTCCAGCATCGGCAGAATCATCGCTCCCCAGCCGAAGCCCATTGAGTTCCCATTTGGATCGGGCTTGTAGAGATACCCCGGCGGCAAGACTTGATGCGTGCCAGCATAGTTGTGCAACGCCAGACCGAATTGCTTGAGATTGTTGCGACACTCAGCTCGGCGAGCCGCCTCGCGGGCGGCCTGCACTGCGGGCAACAGTAACGCGACCAAGACCGCGATGATGGCGATGACCACCAGCAGCTCAATCAAAGTAAAACCGGCGCGTCGTGGATTGGAACTCATGATGCACTTTCTGAACTGTGTCGTCGAAGTTGCGGATTTAGAAACTGCTCACCGGTTCTCGGCCGTCGCGGCTATGGATCGCTCGGTGGATCGCGGTGTCGATGCTATTGCTCAAGTATCGCACCGATCCGTCACATACCAGAGCGTGAGCGCCGCCATCGTGAAAACTGCGCGGACCGAAGAAACCAGTAAAGTGTGTGACCACGTCAGGAATGCGGCTATTCGGTGGGCTGTAGCCATTCGTCAGCGTGCTGATCGCTCCGGAATGTGCCCAGCTCGTTCCGCGACCACGCAGCGCCGCGCTGGCGGCTCCGCGCCAGTTGGTCATGGTTGGCCAAACGGTACTGAGGTTGGGATTCTGAATGACTCCGCCGACGTTGAACGCCGTCCAAGGGCCTCCGGTCGGAGCAAGGCCCTGAGTGGCCTGTAGCGCGGCACTGACCCCCGCGGATCCATTGAGCGTCGCTTGATACGGAAACGGCGGCAGCGTTCCGGCCGGCAGCGTGAAGTCCGCTCCCACGCTGCGAACGGATTCGCTCATGGCGACCGTGTTCGAGGTGCCGTCCTTGATGTTGCTGAAGGTGGCGTTCGAGTTTTCATACACGATGCCGTCGGTTCGCCAGCGGAGATCGTATTTCGCGCCGGTTCCACTACCGTAGCTGACCATGTAGTTGATGCCACAATAGATCGCACCGCCGGTCCCGGCATTCTGTGCTGGCGCGGGATCGCTCGGACACAGCGCCACAGGAAGTAACTGAGCGAAGACCGCCGCAAACTGTGGATTGGGAACCAGCGCGTTGAATGGCCCGGTGAACGCCGGCTGAGCGAAGTCGAGCTTCTTTTGCAGATTGGCCTGCTCCAGATACGGCAGCAACCGAGCCTGCGGCGAAAAGCCTTGCGTGTTCGGCAAGTAATTTTGAGCGTTCGTCAGCGGGAACGCTCGGAATGTCCCTTCATAGTTTTGCAGAGCCAATCCCCACTGCTTGAGATTGTTCTTGCACTGGCTGCGCCGCGCCGCCTCGCGAGCGTTTTGCACGGCGGGCAACAGCAGCGCAATCAACATGGCGATAATGGCAATGACCACGAGCAATTCGATGAGCGTAAAGCCGCGCACTCGGCGCGGAGAACGAGTCAGCATGGAATGGTTCCTCTGATGTCTTGGGGCTGGAATGAACAAGGACGACATCAGACGCCAAAGCAGATATGCGCAGCCGTGCCACTCGACGAGTGCAACACCACGACTAAGTGACAGTCTACCGTGACGTCTTAGAGGACGATCTTCGGCGGCGGCACGGGGGGCAGGAGCAGCGCACTCTCGACCCGCTCTACGGGGAGCGCGACAAACGCGACGGCCGTGTCCGGCAATGAAATCGCCGGCACCCTCGCAGGCAAACGAGGCTCTTTGATCAGCGACACCCCTTCAGGAGATTCCGAACCGCAATCGCAGCGAGAAATGCTGAGTTCGACTTTCGGAGTCTTCGACGAACAACACGCCGAAGCGGTTGGTTCAGGTAATTTCGGAGCCGGCTTTTTGACGGAGCAACAGGACTTCGCGAGTTGTGCCTGGACCTCGTGGCTGCAACAGCACCTTCCAGACATCTGTTTGGTCAACGAGCACCGGAATTGCGATCCGGGGTTCCGAGCACAGCTTGCTCCACCCAACTGCGACAGGCTGCCCGGCAATCCGATCGACGTCAACGTGAACCACACCGCACAGAACAACCTTGCCGTCCGCCAACTTGAACAGTGACGGCCGAACTGCCGAGCCGAGTGTGTCAATCGCAGACACCACCGCATGACGATGCTCGCCGGGTTCCAGGGATTGGACCGGATAATAGCAGAGCCCGTTCTGAAAGCAACGGAGTCGGCCCGCCACAACATCTGGCTCCGGCACGCGCAACGCGTGCGTCGAGAGCCCCGATTGAGGTTGAGTGCGCTTCTTTGCGACGGCAGTTCTTGCTGGTCGTTGGGATTAATCAGGCTCGCCCAGTTTGCGTGATCGGTAGAATGACGTGAACCGGAACAGCTTGCCGAACCGATAAACCCGATACCTCCGCCTTTGGGCGGACGCCGCGCGGCGAGGCTGCGCGGGTTTCGGTCACGATTCGGTGAGTGTCTGTCATGCGGCATCCGTTTTGGAAATGGACTCAGTGGACCAGTTGGCTGTGTGTCGGCCTGTCGGGCTGCCTGCACGGTCAAGACTGGCGTGCCGCCGTGTCCAAGCCACTCATGCGACCGGTCGCCGATCGACGCGAGTCGTTACCGCAACCCAAGGTGATCGGGCCACGACGCGATCATCGGACCTCGTTCGTTCCACCCGCCAACAGCCCAGTGCCGGCTGTTGTTGTTTCGCCATCCACTCGAACTCCGATGCCGATTGTCAGTGGTCCGCGTGCCGTGTCCTCGAAGTTGGGCGTGCCAACGGCGAACCATGCGACACCGTCGGCAATCGTTACACGTCCTACGGCATTGACCGCGTCTGGAATGGGCAGCGTGTCTCACAGCACCGCCGCGGCGGTTCAGCCACCGACGACAAAAGATGAAGCTCAACCGCGCGGAGCCAAGATTCACGAGGCCGCGTTCATTCCGCCGCCGGTTCCTCCCGCTGTGCCGTTGATGGCTGACCTGCCTCAAAAGTCCGTACCCGCAACAGGCGAGCGGGGCGGCGTCAGCCCCCCGTTGGATTCACAAGAGACTGGGGGGCTGACGCCGCCCC
>SXKJ01000399.1 GCA_005778115.1 Planctomyces sp.
ACCAACGACGGCAACAATCCCGTTGCCAAAATCCAACACGAACTGGACCAAAAAAACCCGCAGCAAAAAACCGCTGCCGGGAAAAATGATCCGAATCCACTTTCAGAAAAAACTCACAGCCTCGAAGCGTCAGCGAGGGCGGGTGCTTCACCGACCAACCACATGGAATTCAAAGCCTCTCGACGCGTTCGCCCTCGCTGACGCTTCGGGTTAGTTAGCGGTGATTGTTATGTCCGTTCTCGCTTCTTCCGCGATGGAATCGATGGCTCAACTTGACCGAGGCGACACTAGCTCCCTCGCTTTGACAGAAGCTTGTCTGAATTCGATCTCCGCTCAGGACTCGAGCATCAGCGCCTTTCTCTCAACCAACGCGGAGGCGGCGCTCGCTCAGGCGCAGGCGATCGACGAGAAACGCAAAGCCGGCCAGCCGGTCGGCAAACTCGCCGGGCTGCCGATCGCACTCAAGGACAACATGTGCGTCACCGGCGTGAAAACGACGTGTGCCAGCCGCATCCTCGAACACTTCGTCCCGCCGTATGACGCAGGTGTCGTCGAGAAACTCAAAGCCGCGGACGCGGTGCTCATCGGCAAGACGAACCTCGACGAGTTCGCGATGGGCTCATCGACGGAAAACTCGGCGTTTCAAGTGACACGTAATCCGTGGAATTTGGAGCACACCGTCGGCGGATCAAGTGGCGGATCGGCGGCGGCGGTGGCCGCACGCATGGTGTCGTGGTCACTCGGTTCTGACACCGGCGGCTCGATTCGTCAGACCGCCGGCTTCTGTGGAGTCGTCGGCATGAAGCCGACCTACGGTCGAATTTCTCGGTATGGACTGATCGCTTACGCGAGTTCGCTGGATCAGATTGGCCCGTTCGCGACCGATGTTGCCAGCGCGGCGTTGTTGCTGGAGGTCATCGCCGGTCACGACGGCCGAGACTCAACCAGCGTCGATCGGCCGGTGCCGGAGTATTCGCAAACCGTCGAGCAACCGCTAACCGGCTTGCGAATCGGCATCGCACGCGAACACTTCGTCGAGGGACTTGACCGCGAAGTCGAAGCGGCAACCAAGCAGTCGCTCGACGTGTATCGTTCGCTCGGAGCGGAGATCGTCGAGCTGTCGCTGCCGCACTCGAAGTACGCCATCGCGACCTACTACTTGATCGCAGCGTCCGAGGCGTCGAGCAATCTGGCTCGGTTCGACGGCGTGCATTACGGACATCGCGCGGCGAAGTTCGACAACCTAATCGACATGTACTCGGCCAGCCGAGGTGAGGGCTTCGGAGCGGAAGTGAAACGCCGAATCATGCTCGGCACCTACGCACTCTCGGCCGGCTACTACGACGCCTATTACCTGAAGGCATTGAAAGTTCGCCGTCTGATCCGCCAAGACTTCGACGCCGCGTTCGAGCGTTGCGACGTCCTCGCCTCTCCCATCGCCTCGACCCCCGCGTTCCGGCTGGGGGAGTTGGTCAACGATCCGCTGGCGATGTACCTCTCGGACATCTACACGATCAGCGCAAACCTCGCTGGCATCCCCGGCCTGTCACTCCCCTGTGGCCTCAACTCGACCGGCCTCCCCATCGGACTGCAACTCCTCGCCGCGCCGTTCGAGGAAGAAAAACTCCTCCGTGCCGCTCGCATGTTCGAGCGAGCCACCGACTGGCACACGAAGTTGCCGAGAGCTGCGGGGGAATGATCCGCACAAACAGGAACCTTTTCGCGTCTGCTTAGCCGCGTTTCTTCCGGCAATGTTCCGCCCACATCTCCAGCAGCGTCTCTTCGGACGTGTAGCGGAACTGAAAGCCGAGTTCGTTTTGCAGGCGTGCTGGCGAAACGACCCACGGGTATCGAGCGAAATCGTGCCGGCTGGGGGGAAAGTCGAATACCGGCAAACGCAGCCCCCACCAGATCGTGGTGGCCAGCTTCATCATCCAGAACGGGAGCTTCGCGGTTCGGCGATTCGTCAGGGCGGCGAGTCGTGTCAACGGCACGCAATCCTGGGGACCGATGTTGAAGGGGCCTCGGGCGTTTTTTTCGAGAATCATCCACGTCGCCGTAACGCAGTCGTCTTCGTGAACGAAGTGCAACGGCACATCTTGGCCGTCGGGCAAGACGATAAACGGGAGATTGAGCACGAAACGGCTGAGGTAGTTGCTGGCTCCCTTGCCGCCGATGATGACCGGCCGGGTCCACGAGATTGCGACGTCCGTGAGTTCCTCGGCGAGCGATTTGATCGCCAGTTCAATCGCGGTCTTGTCAGCGGCATATTGAAAGTTCTCGCGAGGCTTGAGTCGCCAATCTTCGTGAATGGGGACGGGATTGTCGGGCCACGCTCCGTAGGCCGTCGCGCTGGAGGCGACCAAGAAACGCTGCGGCCGCAACTCGCGCACTGCTTGAAAAACATTGTTCGTGCCACCGATGTTGATGTCACTCATCAGCCGATTGTCGCGGATCGGGTTCAACACGAATGCCAGATGGACGATCGTGTCGGGCCGGAGGTTCGTCAGTGCCGTTCGGGCTTCGGGACTGCGAATGTCGGCTTGGACAAACTCGTGGGGAGCAACCTCAGAGGGCCGGACAACATCGATTCCCAAGAGCTGCGTGGCAGGCGACTCGCGCCGCACATGCTCGATGAGCTTACGGCCGTAGTAGCCGGAACTGCCGGTAATGGCGATGCGTTGCATAGTCTTGATGGCGAAACCAAACGTGGAGGTCGATGCCCTGTCGGCAAAGATCAGTCAGATGATCCACCATAGGCTCCGCAGTTGGTCAACTCAAACGCCATAAGCCTTGAACTATGACTAAACGGGATGACTCAAGAATTGCCGAGTCGACTTGTCGGCGTGCAAGTCTGCCTTTCCAGAAACAATTTTGAGCAGTTCCGAACCGCTCATGCGGAAGGCAGCATTGTGCGGGCAGGAGTAGACGCAACTGACTTCCTGACTGGAACCGACAACCTGACGGCACAAGTCGCATGTGGTTGCCTTCTGCTGAATTACGGCCTTCTGGCAACCGGAATCGGGCGGGTATTCTCGCACCACGTCGAATCCGTGCATGTTGATGTTGCCGTACGGACAGTTCTTGGCACACTGACCGCAGCCAATGCAGTGGTCTTCGATGACGATTTCGAGCGACCCCTTGCGGTGAATGGAATCCACCGGACAGCCAACCAAGCAGTAGGGGTCTTGGCACGAGCGGCAGGAACTCGCGACCAGAAATTTGTCGATCCGCTGTCCCTCGCGGATCAGTCGCACGATGCCGCCATGCGTGTCGCTGCAGGCTCGCGTACATTCATCGCATCGCGTGCAGCTTTCCAGATCCATGACCAGCAACGTCTGAGCGTTGAACAAACCTTGATCCAGGAAGCCACCCAACGGGAGTCCCATCTCACGGTTCACCGGCTTGTTTTGATCCAGGTGACTCTTACAGATTTGGACGAACTTATTCCGCAGCTTTTCGAAGCGGAGAATCAATTCCGAAAAGTGTTCGCCACGTATGCGGACCAGTTCCACATCGTCCAAAGCGGTGCAGGTCGCGGTACGGCGAGCGACCAGGCTTTCGGGAACATGTTGGTCAATCAGGTTGGGGATCTTCGACAACAGCGCGATTTCACCGAAGTGGCGATTGGGGCCGATGTAATCTAGTACCCGCTCCGTACCGTGAAGAGTCTGAGTGATTTTCACGTAGCCAAGCCGGACCATGTAGAAGTGGCCAACGAACTCGTCCCCTTGAACCACCGCTTCGCCTTGCCGGAAAATGTTCTGGCCAGGATCAACTCGCAAGAGTGTGACCTTATCGCGGAGAAACTCGACACAATCGTGGCGTTCTTCTCGGCTCAGATCCTGAAAGAACGAAATCGTCCGTAAGTGATCCTGCAACGCTCGCTCTTTATAAACCGTGTCGAGCAGCTTTCGGGCGGCTGGATTGCGCTGGAGGACGTACAGAACATTGCGCCGAATCTCCAGAACCTCACCGTCATTCATCGCAACCACGGTGGCCGTACGTGGGACATCGCTCATGCAAGTCATCTCACCCAAGATGAGATGTTCGGGAGTTCGCGTGCTGACTTGGGTACCGTAGTCGGTCGAATTGTCGTCGGCTCGTTTGGCTCCGCGTCCAAACAGCCGGCCGAAGAAGCCAACCGGTCCTTCGTCGGCGCTCTTCCGCGGCGTGCCGATATACACGCCGAATTCCCCTGCGTTGAGAATGAAGGCAGTGGCACCGTAATCCCCCTGCCGACAAAGGACGTCACCTTTCTTGGTCTTGCGACGCACGACCGACGCCGAATTCCATTGCAGAAATTTGTAAGACACGCCGGCGAACAACGGCATCTTTTTAAGCTCTTCCGGTGAGACCGCCGTGTATTCCGGTTTCGCAACGAGTTCCGTCCACCAGTCGGAGACCACCGGTCTACGGAATGTGAGCGCGTCGGTGGGGCAGGAAACCATGCACTCACCGCACGACACGCAACTTGATTCCTCCATCGGGTCATCCAGATCGAAGGCGATCTTAGCCGTGTAACCCTTCCCGGCACGGCCGACGACAAAGTTCTTCTTGATCTCGTCGCAAGCTCGAATGCAGCGATTGCAGAGGATGCACGAATTGTGATCCACCGAGATCAGTATCGAAGAGTTATCGCGGCCACGGTCGACCGGAGATCCCGAGGTGAATCGAGTTGGGTTAGCCCCGACCCTTTCGACCAGTGCCTCCAGTTCATTCTGCGTATCCTTATCACGAGCCGGCGCAGTATTTTCTTTGGGACGCAAATGGTCCGAAGCCAACAATTCCGTCAGCACTTTGACGCAGCTCTGAACGCGCTTTCGAGATTTGTCGTCCGTCGAAGCCAGCGTATGCACTTCCATGCCCGGCTCGGCGCGATGCGCACACGACGGCAGCAGCTTTCCGCCCGATCGCCGTTTATCGCCAGTCCCGCGGAAGACCTCCACCACGCAAATGCGGCAGACTCCTGCCGGATTCATGTGCTCTTGATGACACAGAATCGGAATCGGATTCACGTCACCCGGCTTCCTCACGAATAGCTTGGCGGCTGCGTCGTAAATCGTCGTGCTGCGCGGGATCGTCTTGCCTTCCTGGTCAGTGATGACGTTTCCCTGAGAATCGGTCGTCGGTACGGCCTTCTTGACCGTCACGGTTTGGCCGTCGATCGTCAGAGTGACGTCTTTGACGTAGTCTTGTTCCGTGGCTGAAACCACACGAATCAACTGCCCATCCACGTCGCGGGAAAATAGACCTTCGGCTTCCCAAAGTTGGGCTGTTGCGTCCTCATACGCGTTATCGGCCATTGAGATACCTTTCCACGTCAGTGGGGAAATAATCCAAAACTGAAGTCAATGGATTGGGAGCGACCGTGCCCAAGCCGCAGATCGCCGTCAACACCATCGTCTCCTTCAATTCTTTGATCGATTCGTGTTCTGCCTTGAGTGTCTCTGCTGTGTATTTTTTC
Organism: Planctomyces sp.; assembly: GCA_005778115.1. GTDB lineage: Bacteria > Planctomycetota > Planctomycetia > Planctomycetales > Planctomycetaceae > SXKJ01. The sequence goes on from SXKJ01000399.1 coordinate 5,468, forward strand.
TGATGCAAGTCGGTGTTGATCTCCACCATTTTTTGAGAACCGATCCGGCAGGGGACGCATTTGCCACAGGACTCGTTACGGTAGAATTTCTGGCAACTCAGAGCTTGCTCAACCATATCGGCGTTCTCGCCGTACACGACCATCCCACCACCGAGCATCAAACGCAATTCGCGGAAGACGTTCGTGTCGAGTTCCAAATCCAAGATATCGAAATGAGTTGCGTCGGCCGGCAACTTCTCTTTGACGAATTTCGACGGCAAATGTTTGACGGGAAGCTTCGCTGGCAAGAAACCACCCGACGGCCCCGAAGGAGCGAATGCCTTGAGGTCCTGCCCGTCTTTCATGCCACCACAGAAGTCGACAATGAGTTGCCGCAGCGTGATTCCGCTGGGAACTTCGTAAGCACCGGGGCGATTGAGGTCGCCGCTAATAGAAAAGAATCGACGCCCGCGCCCTGCGCCGCCTCCCGTTCCTTGGGAGGCATACCACTTGCCTTCCTCGCGAAGCACGACAGCGGGAACCCAGGCCATCGTTTCCACGTTGTTCAGCAACGTCGGCTTGTCCCATAGCCCGTTCGTTTGCAGTTCAGGCGGACGATTGCGCGGTTCGGCACGTTTATCTTGCATCGCTTCAATCAGCGCCGTCTGCTCGCCGCAGATGTAGCCGCCCGGGCTGACAAATACCTCGACCGGAAATGAGATGTCCGAGCCAAGAATGTTCTTGCCACAGAATCCGAGTTTCTCGGCCTCCTTGATCGCCTTCTCCATTGTCTCGATTTGCTCTTCGTACTCGTGACGAATGTAGATGTAGCCGTGTTTCGCCCCGACGACCAAGCCGCCAAGAATGATCCCTTCCAGAACCAACCACGGCGTCCTCAGCAGTAGCTCTCGGTCCTTGAAGGTACCCGGCTCGCTCTCGTCGCCGTTGATCACAACATATTTTTCATCGCCCGCGGCTTCCAGGACTTCCGACCACTTTTTGAAAGTTCGGCCGCCAGCGCCGCCCATGCCGATCAAGCCGGCCGACTCCAAGGCCTTGATGATCCGCAACTTCTCCGCCGTTTTGTCAGGACTATCGATGTATCGCCGAATGGCGGAATACTTTGGCTGGCTCAAGTAGACGTCAATTTCCCAAGTCGGAGACTGATCTGGAAACGATGCGTCCGTGTTTGGTATCGGGGGCGAGCCGGCCATGGTTTGTTGAATGATCGTACAGAGTTCCTCTGCGGATCGTTGCACATAATTTCGTGGATGGTGCCCCTCGATCACTGTTGCGATTGGTGCTCGATCACAACGGCCCAAGCAAGAGACACCTTCGACATGCAATTGCTTCTTATCAAATCCATCTGCGAAGGACCGCAGCCGCTTGAGAATTGCGTCCGACCCGTGCAAATGGCAGGACATATCTCGGCACACCTTCACTTCGAACTTCGGCGGTTCGTCGCGCCGAAAATGCGGAAAGAAGCTGGCCACTTCATGCAATCGATACAGCGGCGTTCCCGTCCGCTTCGACAACGATCGCAACTCGTCGGTCGGCAGAAAGCCATGTCGCCGTTGGATGTCTTGCAATGCTTGAACGATCATTCGCAGCTACCCCTCTAATTTCGCCAGTTGTTGGAGCAGTAGTTTGACCGCGCCCTGAAACGCCTCGCCCGTTGGGTCAAACTCAAGCGGTGATTCCAGTTGTCTGCGGATCTTTTCGAGCGTGGCTTGGCTTTCGCGAAGCGCCGCCTCGCGTTCGCCAGACTTCACGGGATCACCATTTTTCTGGCTTTCCAGATGCTCTTCCCGAAGAGCTTGATGCCACGCCGTGGCTGCCAAATACCACTGAGCGATTTCATCCCAGTCACCTTGGAGAGCTGACAAATTCTTGGCCAAGCGCTCGACGGTTTGCAGAGGATTAGCAGGCGGCACGAGCTTCGGTCGCAGTGCAGCCGTTAACGCCAAGACTTTCTTCGAGTCAGGATGAATCGCCCTCATCGCCCGCTCAAGCTGACGCCATGAGTCCTCGTCATTCGTTGCCGCCGGCTGCTGGGCCAGCAAGGCTTGTCGAGGCATCGGCGAATACCAAGTCCCCCAAACCAATGACCCAATCGGCGATCGGCGATTCTCGGGTTTTTCACGCTGAAACAACTTTTGACGATAGCTCTGCGACCGCAAGTCATGGTGGCAGGCATAGCAACTGACTTCGGAGAACTCCGGCCAAGCGTGATCCTTATCCGTTCCTCCGTCGGCCTTTGCACGCGCCTCAAGCAATTCCAGCGCGGCGTTGGCTGCAACGAATTGACCGGTCAACCACGCCTCCGCGGCGAAATTGGCTTGCCCCTTTTTGACGCCGTTTGGTTGGCGAACACGTTGGCGATCCTTCTCCAAATCCCAATGAGCCGGCAGGCTGTTCAGATAGGCCAAAAACTCAAAGTTAAGACGTGGATGCCCCGCGGCGATCAAATCATGGTTGACCTCGCGTGCTGGCTCGCCGTTATGAGCCGGCGATCCAACATGGCAAACAACGCAGACTTTGGCCCGCGGTTCGAGCTGCTGGGTCACTTTCATCTGGCCGGACTTGCGGCCCGCATGTTTGTCGCCGAGCCAATCTCCTGCGACACCGTGGCAAGAGGCACAACTCACACCATCTTCGGCGAAGCCGTCAGATGAAGGTCGCCCTTCACCGATGGTTGCATGACACGTTGCACAACGCTTCTCCAGAAAGGACTGATACTCTTTGGGGGTTGTTTTGGGATCGACTTTTTCAGGAAAAACCAGCCTGGCCACAATTCTTTGAGATCGGTCTCCAAGCAATACAGCGTAGGCATCAGCATGAGGATCTTTGGACGCCCAAACGGTGTAAGAGCTGTTCCACTCCCGCTGCCTTCCCGTCGCCGTGACCGAGCCACCGTGGCAGGCCGAGGCGGTGCAGGAATTCATTCCCAGCGAAACATGAGCCGCCCCTTGAGCCGCAGTAGGCTCGGCGGCAGGCATCAAGATCGCGGTTAAGAAGACAGCGGTGAATGTCATGGTTTCGCCTCCGAAGCTCCATGACGTTTAGATGCGTTCGTTAGACGGAGCTCATGATCGGCTCTGTGATACCGATGACACTCAACACAATCGGCTCGCGCGCCGCCTCGTTTGCCATCAGCACTCAGTGGACCGTGACATTCAAGGCACTTTTCCCGACCCAAAATCAACACGTCCTGACTATTCATGGACGTAGCCGCTTTTCCGTGGCACTCGTTGCACTGCTCGATCGCAGGTTTCGTGGGATCCACATTGCGGTGCGAGTTGTGATCAAACCGCGCGTGCTGCAACCAGACTTGCGGAATGTTTGCCGGCTTCACCGGCTGCAAGCGCGGCTCACCAGTTGGCGCATCTTGATGGCAGTGCCCACAGACCGTTAGCAAATGTCGCTCGGCACGATTCGCTCGCTCACTCACCCACTCCTTGGCTTCCTTGGAATCCGAAGCAAGCTGAGTCAAACTTGGCACCGGCAGCCGCTCGATTTTTTTCTCCAGCAGTGCCGGATTCTCTTTCACATATTCGCCCAAGTAGCTGCCTTCCACGATCTCGCGAATCGCATTTGGGGACAGGCCGTGCGGGACAACTTTCTTCTCCGAGCCCGGCTCGAAAGTTAAGGCGTGACACGCCCGGCAGTTTCCCTCAAACGTCACCGGAGTCATGTATTGATTGGCGTGATCCTGCTGATGACAGGACGCACAATCCAACTGAACCAAATCCGCATCTGCCTGGCCTGGACGCCGATATCTCTCGCGGTCAGTCTCGCTTAAATCCGCCAGCGAGAGAGAGACTTTGTCTTCTGGCTTATCGCTCTTCAATCCCTTCGTCAGATGGCGGCCATGTGTGAATTTGATTGTTCCCGGATCGCTCTTCAGCGACCGGAATTCCGGGTGAACGAGATCAAAACGAGTCACATCCTTATACGGGTCGGCGTTGGCGACCTTCATGTGCGCCGAAAGATTTTCGTGACACACGGTGCAAGTCCGGTCATCCATCCGCAACAGCGACGCGAGTTTTCCGTTGTGATCGCGATGGCAACTGGCACAACTCGGCACTTCTTCGGCGATCTGTCGAAAATGATGCTCGGGACCAGGGTGGCATTTCTCGCACTTCTCATCCGCCAGATGATCCCAGGGACGCGATTGCGGACTCCATTTATCAAGCAAAGTTGCCGCCCAAGTGTCGTCGCGAATGGGCGCAAAGTCGACGTGACACGCCTCGCATTTGTTTTCCCAAGTCGCATGAACGATCGCCAAGGGACCGTGCGAGTACGGGGCATTGACCTGCTCCCTAGCCATCAGGCTCCAACACAGCCAAACAATCGGAGTAAAGACGATCGCAAACAAGGACAACTTCGTCTTCCAACGGCTGATGTCATCTCGCCTGTGGTGGTAGCCGTAGGAAATCTTGACAGCCCGCTGTTTACCAGTGACGGGAGGCTTCATCTTCGCGTCCATAAGATACTCGCATCGTCGTAAGGTTGGTCTTCCAAGGCCACCGAGCTGTCTTTTGGTTGACCTGAAACAGCCAACTGACACCGGTTACCAATACTTGAGCGCCACATAGGCATGGACGAACATCAACACCAACAGCGCCATCGACAACGGCAGATGGATCCACAACCAACTGTGAAGCCACCAATGGAGCCGGGTTTGCAAATCGAATTGCCGGCGCTGCTCGCAGCATTCCTCGATCGCCTCAAGGATCGAGTGAGCCTCAGGATCGAGCACTGCGCGAAGTTGCCGAAAAAACTCAGCCGATCGAGTGCGGTTACTCAGCGGAGACCGGAATCGCCGGCCTCGTTCGAGGAATGGCTGAATAGTCGCATTAAACTTTTGACGCAACACTTCGCAATTTGGCACAGGAACCTGCGGCACCGGTACCCTCAGCAATTGCCCCGGAATCAGTTCTGCTTGACGAATAGCCCCGACCACCACACGACCGCCTTCACGACGATCGGACGACTTACTCGGCAACGAGCGAGATTCCTTGCTTGGCTGCGAATGCGCCGACGCCTCCAAACTTTCCTTAGGAAGACCGCAGGTGGCGAGCACCAAGTTCCGAGCATCCGCCAATGCCATTTGCATGGTTTGCTCGATCTGCGAGTAGATCGTTTCGAGCGGCGTGTCGATGAGCATCCGGCGCGGCAAAAACTGTTGCATCACCAAGCCAAAAATCCCACTGGCGATGACCATCGCGAACAATAGAGCGAGAATGGTGCTTAGCCATCCGCCCCACATGAATCCGCTGTGCAACAGAATCAGCGGAACAGTCAGTAGACCGAACCAGATGTGGGCCTTCATCCACAAGCGAGCACTGCCCCAGCGCCAAGATCGCAACATTCTTCGAGGCCACAAGAGGCATTCGAAGATGATGATCGCTCCGCCGAGTATCCCCAGAATCAATCCGGGAGGACTGCTGCCACCAGGCAAACGTGTTGCGTGTGCGTGAGCCCAATAAAAGTAACCGAAAACCGCAGCGGCCGTAATGGCCAAGAACATGGCGAACCACTTGCGGTGTACTGCGAAGTGCTTGCGGAGGATAAGCATGGTGCGTGACAAACGTCGTAAGAGGTGATGACTGCCTGAAGCGACGAACACACTACTGCAGAGTCATTCTACAACAACGCCTGAAGAGAACAACCAATCCGCAATCAGTTTTCAACAACCATTCTCCAAGAGAAAGAATCGCGTGAGTGAATGGCACTGTCGAACACTCAGAGCGTGAGCTTCGCGAATCCAGACTCTTGGTGATGACTGTTGGACGAAGCGAAGGCCATTCCCATTTTGCGATCGAAGGCGATTTCGAGACATGCGAGAGCATTGAAGCGAACTGATGTAAGAACATTGAATCGAACTGCGGCCTCGCCCGCTCCTTCACAGTGGGGGCTACCGTTGAATTGAAACAATTCTGCTTGTGAAAAATTCCTGTCCTCCAGAAGAGACGTGGTTGCCCGAAGAATTGGTGAAGGCTGGTCGTCTAAGACACGCTGTTCTGCAGATCAAATGGGTTTTTCAAGAATGTCGATCATGTCTAACTCAGGCAGCGTCCGACACGAGAACTGGCAGAACGCCGGCCACGAGTCGTCGTCCGCCCAGAATGATCTTGCAACTCGCGGATTCCATCTTTGTCGGCATTCCAAACCAGGTGTTTCGCAACACGAGCGTTGCGGTTGTGTCTTGAATTTCCTCAGGACGAGGCCAGGGCGTCATGGAAGATCGCCTGCAGATCATGTTGCGGACGGCGGGGCTGAGCCTCTGCCTGATGGCCGGCAGCGCGCTCGCCGAGGATCCCTGGATTGACGCTTTTCGATGTTCAGAAGCACCGTGGATCACTCTGGAATGGTCCTCACTGGGTGATCGCGACGTGCCGCGAATTCGGCTCGTAAAACAAGAGGTGCAGCCGCTGCAACCGCCGACGGCACCGGCGTTGGAATTGCCCGCACCTTTGCCCTCACCAGCGAGCGAGTTCTCAACCTCTTTATTCGCATCCTCGGAATCGGCGCGGAGTCAATTGTCTCCGGTGCGCAAGGAGCGACTCAGGGCTGGTTCGGATGTCATTAA
>SXKJ01000400.1 GCA_005778115.1 Planctomyces sp.
CACACATCCACCACCCAGTAGCCCGACAAGCCCATCGCTCGATAAAACACTTCTGCGGACATGCTGCTCTCTCCTTTCGGGGTTCGGTAAACACACACAACCCGATTGGAAACCAGCATGTCCGCTTAATTCAAACATCAGACCCCAAGAGGCCCCTTGAACCGAAGATTCTTGCTGCTTCTGCGCGAGGTTCCATCAATCACTTCTTCGCTTGCACATCAAAGCAGAACAGCAACTCTTGATCTCGCAGGAATAATCGTCCGCCAGAGACGATCGGCGGCGTCCAAATCCGACCGCTTGGCTTCCGTTGCTTGGACGTTTGCGGAATTCGTAATCGACCGGACTCTTTTCAGCCGGCGGTAGTGACTTCGATCAACGCGGCCGTGCCATCACTTTCGTCGTAGCAGTACAGCCGCCCGTCGGCGCAGGTCAGTGATCCAGAACGAAACTTCTGTCGCTCGGCCCAGACCACCTCGCCAGTCTTGAACTCTTGGCAGACCCAGCCCCGACCCTCGCCGAATCCGAAGACCTGCTCCCCGACGAGCACGACGTTGGCGTGATGGTTCGCCAAGTTCTTGTTGCTGTAGACCGATTCGGCGTTGAAGGTCTCGCCGTCTTTCGTCACCTGAATTAACTCGCACCCGTGGCCGGATCCGACGGAGACGTACACGAACGCCCCGTGAACGACCGGCGAATTGACGACCTCGGTGCCATAAGGCCGAGCCGGTCGATAGTTCCACAGCAGCTTGCCGTCTTTCGCCGCGACGCCAAATACGCTGCGGTTCGTGAGTACCACGTACTGCCGCACGCCACCAATCTCCGCCAGCATCGGCGATGTGTACGCGGCTTGATCGGTGATCTCGGTGCTGCGCCACAGCACTTCGCCCGTCTTCTTTTTGAGCGCGGCAACCGTCCCCTTCGGCCCGCCGGGGACGCAGATCAGTTGCTCACCATCCACCAACGGAGACCAAGTGAATCCCCAGCCGAGCTTCTTCGGTCCGCCCCCAATCGGATTCACCTCGGCATCGAGTTCCGCCGCCAAGTCCTTGCGCCAATGCTCCTGGCCGGTAGCCACGTTTGCGCAGAGCAAGTGCCCGGTGCTGGCGAGCGCAAAGACTCGCTCACCATCCACGGTCGGCGTCGAACTGGGACCGGTGCTCCACGAGTTCCCCTTCCAGTCGTAGGTCGGCCCCACGCGAGTCGCCCACGCTTGCGCGACAGTCCCCTCCTTCACATCTCGGAGGTTGAGTGCGATCAGAAACTCATCCTCACCTCGCCCGCCGATCGCCGACCACCGCTGATCCGGAAAGCCCGGAACCCGTCTCCGAGTAAGTCCACAACAACGCCGGCCCACCCGACGGCCATTCCTGCAACAGCCCACGCTCGTCCGAGACATCGTTTCGCAACGGCCCACGATACTGCGGCCAATCGGCCCCGAAGCTGTTGCCGTGCATGAGCACGCCCAGTGCGGCAAGCAACGTCAACGAGATGCTGATTGATCTCGTCGATGCCACAGCCATCGCCCCCGAACCTGCTCGGCGATTCCTCATGATTCCTCCCATTCAGTTGGTTCACCACACTGCGAGTCCGATCGGACGACAACATCACAACCACCGTGGGGCAGGTTTTCAACCTGCCAGTCGTAGTGTGAGTCGAGTCATCGAGACCCACCAACGATGCTCGCAAATCTTGGTGGGTCTCGATGACTCGACCCACCCTACGTCTGAAAAACTAGCCACGCTCGCATCCCGATCCTCGAACCACTATCTCACCCTCTAAATTCGTCACTCCGTCAATTGGTTTGAGGTCGTTCATGGCATTGGTGAGTCTGCGCGAGGTGAGTTTCGGCTACGGCGGCCGACACTTGTTGGAAAAAGGCGATCTGCAAATCGAACGAGGTGAACGAGTCGGGCTGGTCGGCCGCAACGGCAGCGGCAAGTCAACGCTGATGAAGCTCATCAGCGGCGAGCTGGCGGCGGACGACGGACAAGTCCTGCGCGGGCCAGGTGTCCGCATCGGCCGGCTGATTCAAGAGGTGCCGCTGGGCAGCGAGAGTTCCGTGCAAGAAGTCGTCGCGATGGGACTCACGTCACCGACCATCGCAGGCGATTCGTCGCTACGAACCATTGAGCCGCTTGAAGATTGGGAACTGGAGTACCAGGTCGAGCGTGTCCTGGAGAAGATGAGCCTCGACCCGCACGCCCGCTTCGCCGCGTTGTCGTCGGGGATGAAACGGCGCGTGCTGTTGGCTCAAGCGCTGGTCAGCGAGCCGGACTTGCTGCTGCTCGACGTACCGACCAACCACTTGGACATCGAAGCGGTCGCCTGGCTCGAAGAGTTCTTGATCCGCTACGGCGGCACGCTGGTCTTCGTCACGCACGATCGCGTCTTCCTGCGCAAGCTCTCAAACCGCATCATCGAAGTCGATCGCGGCCGGCTGCTCGATTGGCCGTGCGATTACACGACGTTCCTTCAACGGAAAGAAGCGGCTCTCGAAGTCGAAGCACAGCACCAAGCCCTGTTCGACAAGAAGCTGGCTCAAGAGGAAATCTGGGTCCGCACCGGAGTCAAAGCCCGCCGCACCCGCAGCGAAGCACGCATCCGTGAACTCAACAAGATGCGTGAAGAACGCCGACAACGCAAAGACCGAGTCGGCAACGTCCGCCTCGTCGTGCAAGAAGCCGAACGCTCCGGCCGATTAGTCATCGAAGCCAAGCAGATTGGGTTTCGATACGTGGCGGACGCTGCCAGCATCCCGCCCGACGCTAGCAGCGTCGGCCACGGGAACGGCCGCGACATCCTCTGCGACTTCTCAACGCTCATCCTGCGTGGCGACAAGATCGGTGTCATCGGCCCCAACGGTTCCGGCAAGAGCACGCTCTTAAGATTGCTGCTTGGCCAACTGCAACCGACCACCGGCTCCGTGCGATTGGGGACCAAGCTCGAGGTCGCCTACTTCGACCAACTCCGCGAGCAACTCGACGAAAACAAAACCGCTCAAGAGAACGTCGGCGAGGGCAAACAAACGCTGCTCATCAACGGCCAGGAGCGACACGTCCTCGGCTACCTGCAAGAGTTCCTCTTCTCCGCCGAGCGAGCCCGCACGCTGGTCCGCTACCTCTCCGGCGGCGAACGCAATCGGCTGATGCTGGCGAAACTGCTGACGAAGCCGTCCAACATGCTGGTCCTCGACGAACCGACCAACGACCTCGATGCCGAGACGCTCGAACTACTCGAAGACTTGCTGATCGAATACCCCGGTACCGTCCTGCTGGTCAGCCACGACCGCGAGTTCCTCAACAACGTCGTCAGCAGCACGCTAGTCTTCGAGGGCGACGGCCTCGTCAAAGACTACGACGGCGGCTACGACGACTGGCAACGGCAACGAACCGTCTCGCAGACTCCGGCCGCGTTCCCAGAAACCCTCATGCGACCTTCCAAGAGCGCGCCCGCTCAACGCAAGCTGAGCTTCAAAGAACAACGCGAACTCGAATCACTCCCTGCCCGCATCGACCAGCTCGAAACCGAACAAGCCGCGTTGCACGCGACGATGTCGTCTCCCTCGTTCTACCAGCAGCCGAAATCCGACATCGCCGCGACCAACGCAAAACTCGAAACTCTCGAACGCGAACTCGCGGAAGTCTTCTCCCGCTGGGAATCCCTCGAAGCCGCCCGTTCGTAGTTCCGCCTTCAGGCGGAGAATTCCGGCATGACCGCCTGAAGGCGGAACTACGAACTCACTCGACGAAAGTTGTTGGCATGTTGACCCTCTTCGTGGACGCAGACGCCTGCCCGGTCAAAGACGAGATCTATCGCGTCGCCAAACGCTACTCGCTGCGAGTCCTCGTTGTCGCCAACACCGCGCTGCGAATCCCCAACGATCCGCTCATCGAACTCGTCGTCCGTCACGAGCCGGGACTCAACATCGTCGATGACTGGATCGCCGAGCAATCCGGCCCCAACGACATCGTCATCACCTCCGACATCCCGCTGGCCGCCCGTTGCATCGCCAAGCAAGCCCGCGTGCTCGACCCCAAAGGCCGAGTCTTCACCGAACACGACATCGGCGAAACGCTCGCCATGCGCGACCTGCTCGACGGCCTCCGCCAAGACGGAGTTGTCGCCGGCGGCCCCGCTCCCATGAACGCGAAAGATCGCTCCAAGTTTCTCTCGAAGCTGGACGAACTGATCAACGCCGTGCGGCGTGGGCATCCGCGGCTGCGGCCGTGATGATTCGAGTTGACGACTCCGGAAGGCGTACTTACCGTGCCCACACCATGAAAGCATTGGAAACCAAACTGACACGCATCGGTAACTCGCGAGGCGTCCGATTGCCAGCCGCATTGATTCGGAAGCATCGACTGGAACACGGCGTGTTGTTGGAAGAACGCGAAGGCGAGATTGTGCTCAAGCCGAAAAAACCTCCCAAGAAGCTCTCCTGGGAAGAGACGGCACAGGAGATGGCTGCGGCGGCCGAGGATTGGTCTGACTGGGAGGCGTTACCCGACGGGTGGGACGGCGAATGAAGCGGTATGAAATTTACTACGCTCGGCTTGACCCGGTTGAAGGGAGCGAGATCGGCAAAACTCGGCCGTGCGTGATCGTCAGCCTGGATGCGTTGAACTCCGTACTGCCAACGTTGGTGGTCTGCCCGCTGACCACGAAGCTGCGTCCGCACTGGCGCTCTCGTCTCCGCATCAATTCTGCGGGAAAACCGGCCGATATTTGTGCCGACCAAATCCGTGTGTTGAGCAAAACAAGATTGACCCGAAAGTTGGGGACACTCGCCACCAAAGAAATCGCCGCGCTTCGTAGCTTGCTCACGGAAATGTATGGCGAACCATGATGGCACAGTTGATTGGGACTCCGTCCCGACCTACACGCCTTCTTCGGACACGACGACCGCTCGCAGGTATTCGCGATTGAGGCGGGCGATGTTGGTTACCGATACTTCGGCGGGGCAGGCGGCTTCGCATTCGTAGGTGTTGGTGCAGCCGCCGAAGCCCTCTTTGTCCATTTGAGCCACCATGCGGGTGACTCGGCGGGCGCGTTCGGGTTCGCCTTGGGGGAGCAGTGCGAGTTGCGAGACCTTCGCGCTGACGAAGAGCATCGCGCTGGCGTTCTTGCAGGCGGCAACACAGGCTCCGCAGCCGATGCAGGCGGCGGCGGCCATGCTCTTTTCCTGACGGTCCCGGCCGACCGGCAGGCAGTTGGCGTCTTGAGCGTTCCCCGTGTTGATACTGACGTAGCCGCCGGCCGTGATGATGCGGTCGAAGGCGGAACGATCGGTCGCGAGGTCGCGGATCACCGGGAAGGCACTGGCTCGCCACGGTTCGATGACGATTGTGTCGCCGTCGCTGAAGCGGCGCATGTGGAGTTGGCAGGTGGTGGTCGCTCGGTCGGGGCCGTGGGCTTGGCCGTTGATCATCAGGCTGCACATGCCGCAGATCCCTTCGCGGCAGTCGTGGTCGAACGCGACCGGCTCTTCGTTCGTTTGGATGAGCTGCTCGTTGAGCACGTCGAGCATTTCGAGAAACGACATGTCGGGCGAGATGTTCTTCATCTGGTAGGTTCGGAACTCGCCGCGAACGTTCGGGCCGGGTTGCCGCCAGATTTTCAACGTCAGGTTCAAGCCGCGATTCGTGTGCGAGCTAGTCATTCGGGAAAGCTCCGATTTTCAAATCCCAATTTCCAAGCCTCAATGTCCAATGAATGTCCAATGTCCAAATCCCAAATTGGACGTCACTCACGCGAGTCCTTGGTCATTGATTTTGGTCATTACTTGGTCATTGAGTTTTGGGCCTTGGTCATTCATTGGACATTGTGATTTGGGCCTTGGGATTTATTCCCTGTAGCTGCGTGTCGTCAGATGCACGTTCTCAAACGACAACGCTTCTTTGTGGAGTTGTTCTTTTTCGCCAACAAAACTGTCGTGGCCGCCGGTGTATTCCCAGGCGGCGGCGTGGCAGAAGTCGGTGTCGTTGCGTTTGGCTTCGCTCTCTTCGGTTTGATGCTCTTCGCGAAAGTGGCCGCCGCAGGATTCTTCGCGAGTCAGCGCGTCGTGAACTAGCAGCTCGCCGAATTCCAGGAAGTCGGCGACTCGGCCGGCGTGTTCCAGGTTTTGGTTGAACGCTTCGCCGGTCCCCATCACGCGGACGTTGTTCCAGAATTCGTGACGGAGTGCAGCGATCTCTTGCTCGGCGTATTTCAGGCCCGCTTCGTTGCGAGCCATGCCACACTTTTCCCACATGATCTTGCCGAGCGCTCGGTGGAACGATTCCACGCTGCGTGAGCCTTGAATGCCCAGCATCTTCGTGACGCGAGCTTTCGCGGCTTCGACAGCTCCTCGGACGTCGGGATGATCGTCGGCAATCTTCGGCAGCTTCGAGGTCGCGAGGTGATGGCCGATCGTGTACGGGATGACGAAGTAGCCGTCCGCGAGTCCCTGCATCAACGCGGACGCGCCGAGCCGGTTCGCTCCGTGATCGGAAAAGTTCGCTTCGCCGAGGCAATACAAACCGGGGATCGTGGTTTGCAGGTTGTAGTCCACCCACAGGCCGCCCATCGTGTAATGGACGGCGGGGTAGATTCGCATCGGCGTTGAGTACGGGTCTTCGCCGGTGATCTTGGCATACATCTGGAAGAGGTTGCCGTACTTCCCTTTGACGACTGCCGCTCCGTCGCGTTTGATCGTGTCGCGGAAATCGAGATACACGGCCAGCTTCGTCTCGCCGACTCCAAAGCCTTCGTCGCAGGCTTTCTTCGCGGCTCGCGAGGCCACGTCGCGCGGCACAAGGTTGCCGAACGCTGCGTAACGCCGCTCCAGAAAATAGTCGCGGTCGTCGTCGGGAATCTCGTTGGCCGCTCGGACATCTCCCGGATTCTTCGGTACCCAGACGCGGCCGTCGTTGCGGAGGCTTTCGCTCATCAGCGTCAGCTTCGATTGATGATCGCCGCTGACCGGGATGCAGGTCGGATGGATCTGCGTGAAGCAGGGGTTGGCGAAGAACGCTCCGCGCTTGTGGCATCGCCAGGCGGCGGTGACGTTACAGCCTTTTGCGTTGGTCGAAAGATAAAAGACGTTGCCGTACCCGCCGGTGCAGAGCAGCACCGCGTCGCCGGTGTGCGATTCAAATTCGCCAGTGACGAGGTTGCGGACAACGATCCCACGAGCGACGCCGTCCACCTTGATGAGGTCCAGCATCTCACGGCGAGCGAATAGCTTCACCTTGCCGAGATCGACCTGTCGCATCAGCGCAGAATACGCACCGAGCAACAACTGCTGCCCCGTCTGGCCGCGAGCGTAAAACGTTCGCGAGACCTGAGCACCGCCGAACGAGCGATTCGCCAGCAGTCCGCCGTAATCGCGTTGGAACGGAACTCCCTGAGCGACGCACTGGTCGATGATGTTCGTGCTGACCGAGGCCAGTCGATAGACGTTCGACTCACGAGCGCGGAAGTCGCCACCTTTGACCGTGTCGTAGAACAATCGCCAGACCGAGTCGCCGTCGTTGCAGTAATTCTTGGCGGCGTTGATGCCACCCTGAGCCGCGATGCTGTGTGCTCGGCGCGGCGAGTCTTGGAAGCAGAACGCTTTGACGTTGTAGCCGAGTTCCGCCAGCGAGGCCGCTGCGCTGGCTCCGGCCAGGCCGGTGCCGACGACGATGATGTTGAACTTCCGCTTGTTCGACGGATTGACCAGCTTGAGATCGAACTTGTGCCGATCCCAGCGCGTCGTGATGTCGCCCGTCGGCGCGTTCGATTGCAGCCGGGATGAGCCGTTCGTTGTTGTCGTCACTTCAGCCATGAGGCCGACTCCTGCCTGTTCGTAGTTCCGCCTTCAGGCGGTGAGGTTCGTTCGCCGTTTGCCGCCGCTGCTACTTCACCGAGTCATTAAGCTTTGCCTGGATCACACGCGGATCATCAACCCCCTCGACAGTTCCTGGCGGCAGAGTTTGCTCGGAATCAATGCCTCGGCTGGCGGGGAACGTCACGGACACTTTGGGACGAGGCGACGGCGCGCCACCTTTGATCAGCCCGGTCACTGGAAACGATGCAAAGCCGACGCCGATGAAGAGCGCAAACAGCAGGCCGGTCGTCTTGATGGCCGGCGTGTATTTCGGATGGTTGATTCCCAGTGTTTGAAACGCACTCTGGAAGCCGTGAGCCAAGTGAGCGATCAAGGCCAGGCTGCCGAGCGTGTAGCCGATGATCGTGATCATGTTGGATGCCGAAAGCAGAGCCATCGCTTTTTCGGCAGGCTCAACCGGAGTGCCGTCTGCGGTTTCGTAGAACTCTTTGGCTCGCAGTTCAAATTTGAAATCGATCAGGTGCAGGATCAGGAATCCCAGCACGACGATGCCGGTGACCAGCATCCACATGTCGGGCCGATAGCCTTCCATCGCGATGCGGCCTTCCTGCTTCGATCGCGTGACGGCATAGCCGACTTTGCGAGCGGCTCGGTTCTCTTTCGAGACCTGCAACGCAATGACGATGTGCGCGATGAACAGCCCGAACAAGCCGACCTCGGCAATCGCGAGCAGCGCGGCCTGCTTGTGCAGCGCGTGAGCGTACTCGTTGTAGCTCTGCCCGTCGTCTGGGGCGTGCAGCAGCAGATTGCCAGCGAGGTGCGCGACTAAGAAGCCGCAGAGCAACAACCCGGTGATCGCCAGGACCACCTTCCTGCCCACCGATGTGGACAAGGCGTTCAACAGCCAACGCAAGGTCGTCTCCTTTTCATTTCAGTCGCCTGGCTCTCTGAGCCGTGAGCTTCAGGCGAAACACCCGACTCAGAGAGTCAGGCAACAGGAATCTCAAGTTTGTCTCCGCAGAGCGGGGCGGGATTATAGGGCGAGCAAGCATTGCCGCAATTCATCGCGTCATCGGCGAATTACCTGGGATTGGCCGGCCGAATGCCGTGAGCCGATGCCCGATGGCGGTTATCCTTCTTCTCCGATCGCTGAGCCGCCTACGACAAGAACTAGGTTCACGGCCTTCAGCATTCGGTGATCGGCCGGACCTTGGGGAGCACATCATGCGTTTGAGCCTTTTGATCCTCTTAATTGCCACGTCAGCGATTTGCCGAGCCGAAGACGCAGAATGGAAAGTGGGCGTGGCTACGGTCGCGATCACGCCACGTCAGCCGATGTGGATGGCCGGCTACGCCGGACGCACGAAGCCGTTCGAGGGCGTCCTCTCAGAATTGCACGCGAAGGCGCTGGCGATCGAGGACGCGGCGGGAACGCGGGCCGTCATTGTCACGACTGATCTCATCAGCATCCCACGTCCGTTGCGGCTGCAAGTCGTGAAGGGAGTCGCTGAGAAATACAAAGTCGATCCGAAAGGACTGTTGCTGAATTGCTCGCACACGCATTGCGGGCCGGTCGTGAAAGACGATCTGGACATGTCGGTCATGTACCCGCTCGATCCCGAACAGCGACAACGGGTCGAGTCGTACTTCATTTCGCTGACCGACAAGCTGGTCGGTGTGATCGGCGCGGCGGTGGAAGATCTGCAACCGGCGAAGTTGTCTTACAGTCACGCTCGGTGCAGCGTCGCCATGAATCGCCGGCTGCCGACCAAAGACGGATTCCAAAACAGTCCGTATCCCGATGGTCCCGTCGATCACGACGTGCCGGTGCTGCGAGTCGAATCGCTCGACGGCAAGACGCTACGAGCGGTCGCGTTTGGCTACGCCTGCCACAACACGACGACGGGGTTGATGCAAATCAACGCCGACTACGCTGGCTATGCTCAGACCGAGATCGAGAAAGCTCATCCCGGCGCGACCGCACTGTTCGTGATGGGCTGCGGCGGAGACCAGAACCCTTATCCGCGTGGGCAGATCGAATGGGCGATGACTCACGGCAAGACGCTGGCGACCGCAGTGGAAGCCGCGCTGTTGCCAGTACCAAAACCGATTCGTGGGCCGCTGAAGTTCGATTTCAAAGAGGTCGATCTGCCATTCGAACCGGTGACTCGTGACGAGTTGCTCGAACGGAGCAAACATAAAGATGGATACGAACAACGCCGCTCGGCCGCGCTGCTGGCGGAACTCGAAAAGAACGGCAAGGTCCGCGAGAGCTATCCATATCCAGTCCAAGTGCTGCAATTCGGCGGCGACCTGACGATGGTCACACTCGGCGGCGAGGTCGTCATCGACTACGCGCTGCGGCTGAAGCGGGAGCTCAGTGGCGGCCCAGTCTGGGTCGCCGGCTACAGCAACGACGTGATGGCCTACATCCCCTCGGAACGCGTCCTCAAAGAAGGAGGCTACGAAGGGGGCGGAGCAATGCGGTACAGCAACCTGCCGTCGTCATGGCGGCAGGGTGTCGAAGATCGCATCATCACGACGGTTCGTGACATCGCGGAACGGCTGCATTCGAAATGAGTTCGTCTTGTTGTCTCCATTTTTCGCCCTTCATTTTCCGCGAGCTCTCTTCGGAAATTGGAACAAGCCGGCGAAACATGGAGGGCGGAAAATGAAAACATGAGTCTTGAATCGCGCATTGATCTCCTGCGACGCCGCACCGGACTGGTGCTAGCTCCGTTGTTGTTTGCGTTCGTGCTTTCGGCGAACTTCGAGAGTCTGGCCGACAAGCCCACCGCGCATCGGTTGGCGGCGGTGATGGCAGCGGTCGTGGTGCTGTGGGTGACGGAAGCGATTCCAATGGCGCTGACCGCACTCCTCGGTGCGACCGCGTGTGTCGTCTTGCAGGTCGCTCCGGCGAAGAACGTGTTCGCTCCGTTCGCCGATCAGTTGATGTTTCTCTTCATCGGCTCATTCATGCTGGCGCGAGCGATTGAACTGCATGGCCTCGATCGGCGATTGGCGCTCAGCGTGCTTACATTGAAAGCGGTCGGTGGCAGTCCGTCGCGAGTGCTGTTCGCTTTCGGAGCCACCACGGCGTTCATCTCCGCCTGGATCAGCAACACGGCGACAACCGCGATGATGTTCGCCATCGGGCTGTCGATCCTGAAGGTGCTGCGGGACGACGGACGCAGTCGGATCGATCCCCGTTACGCGACGGGCTTGATGCTGATGACCTCCTTCTCTGCGTCGATCGGCGGACTCGCGACACCGATCGGCACGCCACCAAACGTCATCGGTCTGAACTTCATTCGCCAGCAAGTCGTCATCAACGGCGCACCGGCCGAGATCACGTTCTTCGAGTGGTGTCTGATCGGCGTGCCGACCGTCGTTCTCTTGTATCTCTTCATGTTCGCATACTTGAACTGGTTCTGCCCGGCCGGAGTTCGCGAACTCTCCGGCGGCCGCGAGTATCTCGAAGACCAGCGCCGACAGCTTGGCCCGTGGACGCGCGGGCAACTCAGCACGTTGGCCGCGTTCTTGATCATGGTGATGCTGTGGGTGGCCCCGGGCATCGTCGCGCTCGGCTGGGGTGAAGCCAGCGACGCCTACAAGTGGTGCAAGGCGAGCTTGCCGGAAGCGGTACCCGCGTTGCTCGGAGCGGGATTACTCTTTCTGCTGCCGTGTACACGAGGTCGACCCGCTCTCACCTGGCCGGAAGCCACTCAGATTGATTGGGGAGTCGTGCTGCTGTACGGCGGCGGTTTTGCGTTCGGCATGTTGGCTCAGGAGACGAAGCTCGCCGAGGTGATCGGCCAAAATCTGATCACGTGGTTGCCAAACGCGGGCAGCTTCGGATTCCTGATCGCCGCGACGTTCGTGGCAACACTGGTCTCCGAAGCGACGTCGAACACCGCATCGGCGAACATCGTCGTTCCCGTGGTCATCACGATGGCGAAAGCCGCCGGAGTCGATCCGCTGGAACCGGCGCTCGGCGCAACGTTCGGTTGCAGCCTCGGCTTCATGCTGCCGGTGAGCACTCCCTGCAACGCAATCGTCTACGGCTCTGGCATGGTCCCGCTCAGCCGCATGATCCGCTACGGAGTGCTCCTGGACATCGCCGGAACGGTGGTGATCGTGGCGGTCGTGAAGTTGTTGGGGACGCTCGTGCGATAGTAGAAACCCAAAGCGTCAGCGAGGGCGAACGCTTCAACTCGCTGCGCTGCGCAACGCCGTCGTTCGGAGCGCTCGCCCTCGCTGACGCTTCGGGTTACTTTGTTGTGGCTCAAAGGAAGCCCCATGCCAGCCGACAATCTCGAAGACAACGAACGCCAACGTTTGCAGCGGCAGTACGCCGAGATCGCCACTCTCGCCGGTGGGCTGGCCCACGAGATCAAGAACCCGCTTTCGACGATGAGCATGTTGTTGGAATTGATTGCCGAGGACTTGAACGGCAGCGAGGCTCAGCGCGAACGGCGGATGCTGACCAAGGTGCAGACGATTCAGAAAGAGTGCCGGCATCTCGAAGACATTTTGAATGCGTTTCTCAAATTCGCTCGCGTCGGCGAGCTGACGCTAACGCCAACCGATTTGAATTTCGTCGTGACCGAGTTCATCGACTTCTTTGCCGCTGAAGCCAATGAGCATCGCGTCGAGATTAGCCCGCATTTGGACAGCGATTTGCCGCGCGTCGCGTTGGATATCTCTCTGATGCGACAAGTGCTGATGAACCTGGCGCTCAACGCACAACAGGCGATGCCCGGCGGCGGGTTGCTGGAATTGCAGACGTTCGCTCGCGACGGCCGCGTTCACTTGGCCGTGATCGACAACGGCCAAGGCATGGACGAGAAGACTCGCTCGCGTTTGTTTGAGGTGTTCTTCTCAACGAAACCCAGCGGCAATGGCCTTGGTCTGCCGACCGTTCGCAAGATCATCGACGCCCATCGCGGCTCGATCACCTGCGAGAGCGAACTAGGACGCGGCACACGCTTCACGATCTCGCTGCCGCCCGCCAATTAACCCGAAGCGTCAGCGAGGGCGGGCGCTCCAAGAGTCGTTGAACAACGCTGTGTGAAGCGTTCGCCCTCTCTAACGCGTCGAGGCTGTGAGTTTTTTCTGAAAGTGGATTCGGATCATTTTTCCCGGCAGCGGTTTTTTGCTGCGGGTTTTTTTGGTCCAGTTCGTGTTGGATTTTGGCAACGGGATTGTTGCCGTCGTTGGTCTCGATTCCTGGTC
>SXKJ01000401.1 GCA_005778115.1 Planctomyces sp.
AAAGAGGTCGCGCAGATGATCCGCAAACGCTTGGACAACATCGTGAACTACTGCCGCCATCACATCACCAACGCCGTCTCCGAGGGACTCAACAGCAAAATCATGTCCCTCAAACGACGTGCCGCCGGCTATCGAAACCTGAACAGCTTCATCACCGCCATCTACTTCCATTGCGGAGGGCTCGACATGTACCCAAGACAACTCATTTAGACCAATACCCACACCGAAGTCCGATGGACCCAATTTTTAAAAGGTGAAGAAGGTTGGGATAACAGCCAACAGCCTTCAGCCCACAGCCATCGGCCGGCCAGAAGTCATTGGCTCTTTTTCTTCCCGCGAGGCTGTGTGAGCGGTCCGGCCATTGGCGGCGTCTCGAAGAATTGCTTGTCGCCAGTGACACGCGGATCGGTGGTGCGAGTCAGTTCGGACATCAGTTTTTGATTCAACTCTGCTCGAACCGACTCATATTTCGGATCGGCCGCGACGTTGCGGAGTTGATCCGGGTCGTCGGCGATGACGAACAACTGCTCACGCGGGCGTTTGGCAAAGGCGAGGTCGTAGAACGGTTTCCATTCGGGATCGTTGCGGTGCTTGATCAGCCAAGCCTTGGTCGGGCTGGAATCCATGTCCGAGAGGGTGACGCGCGTGTTGGCCGCGAGTGTCGCCGCATCCGGTTCGTTGTCGCCATCGAGCTTGTACGGGTTGCCCATCGGCCAGCGATCCGGCTCGAAGTTGATGATGTAATGAAAATCCTTCGTGCGGATCGCTCGCTGCGGATACGGCAGGAAACCTTCGCGAGCATCTTCGACATGCCGCTCACGCCCCATGAGCGCGAAACTGCGCTGCGGATCGACTTGGCCGGACTTCTCCGAACGCAACACCGGCAGGAGGCTACGGGCGGTAATCACTTCGGGCGGCTTGATTCCCGCGATCTCCAGAAACGTCGGCGCGAGATCCGGCAGGCCGACGAAATCATCGAGCACTCGGCCCCCCTTCGTACCGGCTCCGCGAATCGCCAGCGTCACGTTCGTGCCGAAGTCGTAGAGGTTGCACTTGCCGTGAGTGAATCCCGGCGGGCCGTGATCGCCGCTGACCGCGACCAGCGTGTTGTCGAGTTCGCCGATCTCTTCCAGCTTCTTCAGCAGCGAGCCGATCGCGTGATCGAAGGCTTGAATCTCGCCGAAGTAATCGGCGATGTCCTCGCGGACTTCGGCGACATCGGGCAGGAACTTCGGCAGCTTCCCTTTGAGCGAATCCGGCTCGATCTCCCACAATGCTTTGCCGGAGCCGCGCTCCCACATGCGATGCACGTTGGTGGGACCGAACCAGTAAAAAAACGGTTGATCGGGTTTGCGCTCCGCAAGGAACGCCTCGAAGTTGCCGGTCACGTCGCGATACAGCTCGGCCTTGGCTTCATCGAGCGGCTGGCCCTTCTTGACCATTTGGGTGCAGTTCTCAGAGAAATTGTTGAACTTGCCGCCCGCTTTCTCGTAGGCGAATTTGTCGCCGCCGAAGGGTGCGTCATTCGGCTGGCCGGGACTCCAGACTTTGTACGTCTGCCCGATGTGATAGCCGGCGTCGTTGAGCAACAGCGGAAAGCTGGGAATCTTCGAGTCCCAAACCGCTCCTTGAAGAATCGCCGCTCGGCCAGTGCGCCAGAAATGCTGTCCCGAGAGCAGAGAACTCCGGCACGGAGTACACGACGGCGCGTTGACGTAAGCTCGGCGAAAAAGCACTCCCTCACGCGCGATGCGGTCGATGTTGGGCGTCTTGATGACATCGTTGATCGAGCCTGCCCCCTCGACCGCCGCGAAGACGCTGGCATAGCGGCCCCAGTCATCGGCAAACGCAAACAAGATATTGGGACGCTTGGGTTCGGCGGCTGGAGCACCAGTCGCTGGCACAATTCCAACTGCAATAGCACACGCCAATACGACACACCGAATCAATCGCCAACCCATTGTCGAATTAGAAACTGCGGACATCTCAGAACCTCCTGACTCGGTGCTTCCCTTCGCGTCCTTCTGTTCAAACAATTCTTTTTGAACAGAAGGTCGCTAACGTCGCAAAGAAGTCAGCCTATTTGTTCTTGGCCTTCTTTTTCGAAGGTGCCTGATCGCCAGATGATTTCTGATCGGCCGAAAGATCGCGAGTCGCCAGTACGCGAAACTCGTTCGTCGCCTTGGTCCAAAGCCGATCCAGTTCGTTGACCTTTTCCGGCATCTTGTCGGCGAGGTCGTTGGACTCCGCTCGATCTTTGCCGAGGTCATACAACTCCCACGCGGCGGCTCCGGCCGTCGGCTGATTTGCGGCGTTGACGAGCTTCCAATCGCCAACGCGGATCGCCTTGTTGTTCTCGTGCAGCCACCAGAGGTAGTCGCGTGCGACGCTGCGATCCTTTGCGAAGGCGGGGACCAAACTCTTGCCCGGTGCGGGCGGGACTGGCTGACCATCCCACGTTTCAATTCGCTTTCCGCCAACAGCGTCGAGGATCGTTGGAACAAGGTCGATGAGGTGGCCGGGATCGTTCCGCAATTCACCACCCGCCGCGATTCCCTTCGGCCAATGCGCGATCAGCGACGTTGAGATGCCCCCTTCATGTACCCAAGTCTTGTTGCGGCGGAACGGAGTGTTCGCCGCGTTCGACCAGCCAGGGCCGAGACACAAATACGTCGGATCGGAACCGGGCGGAGCTGAGCGATCGTGGCCGTTGCCGCGCACCATGAGTTCCGCGCTCGCTCCGTTGTCCGAGCAGAATAAGATCAAGGTGTTCTCAAACGCCTGCATCGCACGAAGCTGCTCGACCAGCCGGCCGATCTCGCGATCCATGCGATCGACCATCGCTGCATGAACCGCCATCTTGGCCGCTTGGAAATCCTGTTGCTCGGCAGTCAGTTCCGCCCACGGCAGCGGACGATTGATCTCGCCGGGACCGAGCTTCACCAGCGCATCGGGAAACGCATACGGTGGCCCGACCTCTCGCTCCGGCGCGGACAGTCCGCAGGCCAGCAAGCCCATCGACTTCTGCCGTTGCCAGCGAGCCTCCCTCGCGGCGGTCCAGCCGCCACGATACTTGTCGCGATACTTCGCGATGTCCTCCGCCAGCGCGTGCAGCGGAAAGTGCGGTGACGTGAAAGCGACGTACGAAAAGAACGGCCGATCGGCATGTTGCTTCGTGTGCTCTTGAAGGCACTTAATCGCATGATCGGCGATCATCGTCGTGACATAGCTGGGATGCTTCGGATCGACCGGCGGAAGCTTCTTGTCATCCTCGAAATGATTCTGCGGAGCAAAGAAGCTGTTGTGATCCTCCAAGCTGTACGAGCGATCGAAGCCTCCGGCTAAGCGTGCCCCGTCCACATGCCACTTGCCGGAGTGATACGACCGGAAGCCTAGCGGCTTGAGCATCTCCGGCAGCAACCTCGCCCACGCTGGCCGAGTCGCTTGCGATCCCCCTTTGGGGCCATTTGGCAGCACATCACGCCGCACCTGCTGAGCGTAGAAGCCGGTCAGCAACGCCGCTCGGGACGGCCAGCAGCGAGCCGTGTTGTAGAACTGGGTAAACCGCAACCCATTCTTCGCCAGCCCATCGAGCACCGGCGTTTCGATCTCACCGCCGTAGCAGCCGAGGTCCGAGTAGCCGAGGTCATCGGCCAGGATGACCACGACGTTCGGTCGAGTTGGCTCAGCGGCCATTGTGGCGGTTGAGATCAAAAACAAAGCGGCACCGACAAGCAGTTTCATGGCGCGGTCTCGGGAAAGGGCCACCAGGTAGGTCAGGCTTTCCAGTCTGACCCGAACGCTTCAAACAGCATCGATGACACAACGAGTCAGCCTGGAAAGGCTGACCTACTTCAGATGGCAGACGCTTAATGCTTGTAAACCTTGTGCATCGGCCGGCCGGAAAGGATTTGTTCTTTGCCCCACGTCGTCACATCGCGGAACGCTTGGCTTTGAATGAAGCTCTTGAAGGCTTCCTCGTCGGACCACTCGCTGGTGATGAGGTACGACGCGCCGTCGCTGACATCCTTCCACAGCGTCGAATTCGTATGTCCAGCGGCGGCTCGCAACGCGCCCAGTACGCCAGCAAACTTGGTCTCGAAATCCTGCTGCTTGCCTTCGATCACATGATAATTCATCCCGACCGTCACCATGCTGCTCACTCCTGTTGAAGTTCTCAAAATGAAATCTGCGAGCCGAACGGGCACGCACGGCGGCATCGTAGCGAGATCACTGACGCGCAGCACCGACACCGCTCCACCAGCCGTCCAACGACTGACGTAGTGAGGTGACTCGATCCGCATGCGACTCGGCCAGATTCTTCGTTTCATGCGGATCAGTTTTGAGATCGTACAACTCGACGAACTCGTTCGGCTCGTTCTTTGGATTCGGCACGATCAGCTTCCAATCGCCGCGCACGAGCCAACGCCAGCGGAGGCTTGCAGCCGGATTCTGCAAGTCGTGCGAGTCGTGCGTGAAGCACTCGCCAAAGACCGTGTCTCGTTTGGAGACGGCGGCCTCATCGAGCAGATTGAGTCCCGGCAGATCGGCCGGCCGCTTCACGCCAATCGCATCGAGCACCGTCGGCAGAATGTCGAGCGAACTGATCGGCGTGTCGCTCATTGCCGGCTTCGCGTGCCCTGGCCAGCGGACCATGATCGGAGTGCGCAGGCCGCCGTCGTACTGCGATTGCTTCGACTTCGGCGCGTACTGCGGTTTGTCGAGGCTCTGAATCCAGCCGTTGTCGGTGACGTAGATCACGATCGTGTTCTCGGCCAGCTTCTGCTCTTCCAGATGATCGAGCAGTTGCCCGCAGGTCTCGTCGAAGAACTCGCACATCGCCCAGTACCGAGCGACGTGCTCCGACTTCGTCAGCGATTTGTACTTCTCGAACAGTCGAGCAGGCGGATTGTGCGGCGTGTGTGGCAGCATCGGGGCGTACCAGACGAAGAACGGCTTGTCCTTCTGCTTCGCCTCGCCGATGAAATCGTAGATCGGCTGCATCGTCTTGCGGCCGATGTCGAGTCCCTCGTCGCCGTGCCGCTGTCCCTTCGTCATGCCATGCGTGAAGCCGCCGCGCGTGAAATCTCCCTGCCACCACTTGCCGGTTTGAAGGGTCAGATACCCCGCCTGAGTGAGCAATCGAGGCAACGTTGGCTGAGCGTCCATGAATCGACTCATCGTCTCGCGACCGGCCGCAAACGTCTCTTTGTTCTTTGAGCCTCCCGGCGGATCGTTGTTGGCGATCTTGTGCTGATGCGGGTACTTGCCCGTGATGAGGCTCGCGAGGCTCGGACAGCAGAGCGAACTCGTCACATACCCGCGTCGAAAGACGAGACTCTCTTTCGCGAGCCGATCCAGCCGCGGCGTTTGAAGGTGCGGATGCCCCATGAAGCCGTAGTCGGTCCACGCCTGGTCGTCAGAGACAATCAACACGACGTTCGGCGACGCCGCGAAACACGGAGACGCGACGACGACAAGCCAACAGACGAACCAACGCCACATGATTGACTCCTTGCTTTGCCCGGCTGATGGCTGATGGCCGAAAGCCGATGGCTGTTATTTCAAACGCTCTGACAGTTTGTTTGGGCTGACACCCATCAGCTTTCCGCCGACAGCCATCAGCCGAGCAGGTCATTGGCGGCTGCGGCCTTGTTCCCGGAGTCGTTTCATCAACGCCTGCAACTCGGCCACCTTTTCCGGGTGCTTCGCGACCAAGTTGTTTTGCTCGGCAACATCGTCGGCCAAGTGGAAGAGCTGTCCGGCCTGAGCGGCCTTCGGATCCTTCTTTGATTGATCGGCTTGCCGGCCTCCGCCGCCGGGTTGGATGAATTTCCAATCGCCGCTGCGGATCGCGAACGGGCCTTGCGTGCCGCCGGTGTGCGCCACGAAATGCGGTCGAGGCGGCGTATCGACCTTCTCACCGAGCAGCGTCGGCAACACGTTGAAGCTATCGGCTGCCGCGTCTTTCGACAGAGTCACTCTCGTGAGTGCCGCGAACGTCGCCGTCATGTCGAGATGCGCGATCAACGTGTCGTTACTCGTCCCCGCCTTGATGCGGTTCGGCCAGCGAGCGATGAACGGCACTCGATGGCCTCCCTCGAACAGCGTTCCCTTCGTGCCGCGCAGCGGAGCGTTCGGGTGATAGTCGA
The DNA here is from genome assembly GCA_005778115.1 of Planctomyces sp. Classification (GTDB taxonomy): domain Bacteria; phylum Planctomycetota; class Planctomycetia; order Planctomycetales; family Planctomycetaceae; genus SXKJ01. The sequence goes on from SXKJ01000401.1 coordinate 6,153, forward strand.
ATTTGCCGACATCTTCGTAGCCGTCGTCCATCACGCCGCCATTGTCGCTGGTAAAGATCACCAGCGTGTTGTCGGTCAGTTTCAGCCGATCGAGCGCGGATAAGACCTGGCCGACCGTGTCATCCAATTCGTGAATCGCGTCGCCGCGCGTACCGACGGGACTGGTCCCCTTGAATCGCGGATGCGGGACTCGCGGGACGTGAATGCCGTGCGTCGCGAAATAAAGGAAGAACGGCTTCGACGAGTCCGCTTTCGTCTGCCGTTCGACAAACGAGATCGCCTTTGCAGCGAACGTGTCGGCCATCTCCTCATCGGTCCAGCGAGCGGCCTTGCCGCCGGTCATCCAGCCAATGCGGCCGACTCCGTTGATGATCGTGAAGTCGTGCCCGTGCGTGTGCTTCAGCTTGAGCAGTTCGGGATTCTCTTTGCCCGTCGGCTCTTCACCGACTTTCGATTTGTAGTTCACCTGAATCGGATCGTTGGCATCGAGCTTGGCGACTCGATGATTCTCGACGTACACGCAAGGCACGCGATCGCCCGTCGCGGGCATGAGAAACGCGTAGTCGAACCCAATCTCCAGCGGCCCCGGCTTGAGTTCACCGTTCCAGTCAGGACCGTTCTCGCCGCCCAGTCCGAGATGCCATTTGCCGACAACGCCAGTCGCGTACCCGGCTTGCTTGAGTACCGAAGCGATCGTCGTTGTCCCCGGCGGAATCAGCAGCGGTGCGTCCCCCGGAGCGATCCGTGATCCCGCCTCTTGCCTCCAGGCATACCTGCCTGTCAGCAAGGCCGAGCGTGTCGGCGTGCAGGTCGAGGCGGGCGAGTGCGCGTCCATGAATCGGCAGCCTTGCGCGGCCAGCCGATCCAGATTGGGCGTCTTCGCATGCTTGGCTCCGTAGCACGACAGATCGCCGTACCCGATGTCATCCGCCATGATGAAAACGATGTTGGGGTGATCGGCTGCGCTGGCGTCCCATCTGGCATGGAGCAAAAGCAGTGGTAAGCCGACAAGGATGACGAGCGCACGCATCGGAATTCTTTCCTCAGAGAAGAATGCTCGGCTCAGAGAGCCAAGCTACGGGGCACACGCACGATCGAGATGCACATAGCCGCCATCGACGTGAATCAATTGGCCGGTCGTGTGGCTTGAACGTGGCGACAACAGGAACGCGACCATGTTGGCGATTTCCTCGCACGACGTCATGCGCTGGCCGAGCGGAATTCGGGATTCGATCTGCTTTCGAGTCTCGTCGGGATTCGGCACGGTCGCGAGCCACGAGGCGTACATCGGAGTCCAGCACTCGGCGACGATGACCGCGTTGACGCGGATGTCGTACTTGGCGAGTTCGACCGCCCACTCGCGAGTCAGCGCGTTCCGACCGCCGTTCGCCGCCGCGTAAGCCGACGTCCCCCCCTGCCCTGTCTCGGCCACCTTCGAGCCGATGTTGACGATCGCGCCGCGAGACTTCTTCAACTCCGGCAACGCGAAGTGCGCGAGTTCGTAGTAATGGATCAGATTCTTCCGCAGCGACGCGAGGAACCGTTCCGTGTCGCCGTGCTCCAGATTCACTCCGTCGTTGACCCCCGCGTTGTTGACCAACCCGTCGATGCGTCCGAACTTCGCGATGGTCGCTTCCACCGCACGGCGGCAGTCGTCGGTCTGAGACAGTTCGGCTCGCACAGCGAAGCCTTTTCCTCCGCCGGCTTCGATGGAACGGACGACGACATCGTTGTCAGCAGCATTGCGGCCAATCACGACGGGGATCGCCCTCTCGGCCGCAAGCACACGAACAATCCCTTCGCCGATCCCTTTGGCTCCGCCGCTGACGAGGATCACTTTGTCTGCCAAATCCAGTTGCATCTGTCTGGTTCCTGAAATCTACGAACTTACCTCTACCAGCGGATCATAGACTCTGCCTACGCATGAAACGACCTTGTCGTAGGTTGGGCATTCTTGCCCGACCTGTGACGGGTAAGAGTGCCCGTCCTACGAAGTTCCTCCGTGCTTCCGCACTTGATCACGTCTTGGTTCCGTTGCTTCCGTGGTGTTTCGCGATCGGCGCAGTGTCTTGCCGTCATCCGCCGGAACGCGATCGCGTCCGGTTCGCTGCCTTCTAACCATCGACGTTGATACTTTGGTCGCTCATCGCGCATTCGCAAATGGAACAGACCATGACCGAGAAGCACCTCCTCTTCGCCGTCCTCGCCTTTGAGAGCGATTTGATCGACCTCGCGCAGCTCACCGCCGCTTGCCGAGCGTGGGTGGCCGACAAATCGAAACCGATTGCCGACTTGCTCGTCGAGCGGGGTTGGATCACCGCCGAGGATCGCGGCTTCGTCGAGAAGCAACTCGTCCGCAAGCTGGCCAAGCATCAGCACGATCCGCGAGTCACGTTGAACTCGGTGGTGCGTGGCGATGTTTGCGACGCGATCAAGCAAGTCGAGGACGCCGACATTCAGCAGTCGCTCAGTTCGTGGCCGTCGAGCGGGCCCGTGCTGATCGAAACGATTGGTGAAACGCTCGGCGAGCCAGAACAGCCCAAATCGCGATACACCTGGGTCAGCGAAGTCGGCAAAGGGGGACTCGGCAAAGTCTGGCTGGCGCGGGACAACGACCTTGCTCGCGAGGTCGCGCTCAAGGAAGTGAAGCCCGGTTCGGACTCGACGGAGGCGGTGCGACGGCTGATCAAAGAGGCGCAGATCACCGGGCAACTCCAACATCGTGCCGGTCTACGAAGTCCACCGTGACGGCAGCCGGCCGTTCTACACGATGAAGCTGGTCAAGGGCGAAACGCTGTCGAAGGCCATTCGCTGGCATCACGAGCAGTCGCGAGCCGGCCACGAAGACCCGCTGTCACTGCCTCGGCTGTTGAACGTCTTCGTGAATGTGTGCGAGGCGTTGGCCTACGCGCACTCGCGCGGCATCATTCACCGCGACTTGAAGCCGGAGAACATCGTCCTGGGGGACTACGGCGAAGCGATCGTGCTCGACTGGGGCTTGGCCAAACAGATCGGCAGCGCGGACGAAGAGACCGCACCGGTGCTGCTCACCGAGGATGCTCAATCGCAAGCGACTCGTCAGGGAGCGACTCCCGGTACACCCGCTTACATGTCCCCCGAACAAGCCGCCGGCCGAGTGGACTTGCTCGACCAGCGCACCGACATCTACGGCCTGGGCACGATCCTCTTTGAAATCCTGACCGGCCAAGCCCCGCATTCCTCCGCGAGCTCCGCGCCTCTGCGTGAGAAAGAGTTTCACGCAGAGGCGCAAAGCTCGCAGAGTCAAAACAGGGAAAGCGGTGATGAATCACCGCACTCCAAAGCCGCACCGCGCCTCTCGATTCACGATCTCTGAAAACGCATCTGCGAAGCCCCTACGCCGCGAGCGCGTGACGTCGATTCCACGATCTCGCGGGAACTCAATGCGGTGTGTGCCACCGCGATGTCCAAGAAGCGGGACGAGCGTTACCTCGACGCGAAAGCCTTGGCCGCGGACGTCAAGCGGTCTCTGGCCCATCAACCGGTCTCCGTCTATCGCACCGGTGCCTGGGAGCGCTTGCGCCTCTGGCGTCGCCGCAACCCCGTCGTGGCGTCGCTGAGTCTGTTCCTCGCCGTGTCGCTGCTGACCGGCACCGTCGTGTCTACGCTCTTCGGCCTCGCCGCCAAT
>SXKJ01000037.1 GCA_005778115.1 Planctomyces sp.
CAAGCGATGCAGACGATCTGGTGGGTCTCGATGACTCGACCCACCCTACGACTACGACTACTTCACTTCGCGAATGCGTAGTTTACGAAACTCCAATGCGGCACCCTCGGCTTGTAGGCCGATGTGGCCCTCTTTCGGTTGGAGGCCGGTTCCCTCCCAGGCCAGTTCGCCGTTGCATCGGAATGTCACTTTGTCGGCGACGACCAGCACATGCCACTCGTTCCATTCGCCGGCTGGTTTCTGCAACTTCGGGACGGGCATCGATCCGGTCAGCTTGCCGCCGATAAAGGCTCCCTCGCTCCCTTTTGCCAGGTTGAGCTGATTGGCACCGACCTTCTTGCCGCTCCGAATGAAGAAGCCGCTGTTGTATTTGTCTTTGACGGCTCGCCATTCAAACTTCATTTCGAAGTCGCCGTAGGCTTTCTCGGTGCCGAGATGCGGCTTGCCTCCGCCAGACAACTTGATGAGTCCCTCTTCAACCTTCCAATTGTCGGGGAGTGTTTTTGGCGGTGACTCCTGGCCGTCGAATTGCCAGCCGGCGAAATCCTTGCCGTTGAACATCGAGACGAACCCCGCGTCCTTCTCTTCCTTGCTGAGCGCATTGACGTCGTCGTCGGCCAACACGGGGATTGCGAGCAACAGCAAACAGCCAACCAATGAACGTGACATAACAGGTCTCCTTTGTGGGGCAGGTTTTCAACCTGCCTGTGAATACTCGGTGGAATTCAGCAACGTGGCTCTCGCGTTAAATGAACCGCCTCAACTCACTGGCAGGTTGAAAACCTGCCCCACAGATTCTGAGTTTGTCCGGCCGATGGCTGTGAGCCGAAAGCCGATGGCCGTTATCCTTTTTCTAGCCGCGAGAGATCAGGAAAAGGGGCTCTTCGCCATTCGTGTTGATTTCGGTGCCATGTGAGCCGCAAGGCGCTAGCCGCGGGTTCTTTTCTCGACCCGCGGCTAGCGCCTTGCGGCTCACGAATTCGTCTTCAACACGAATGGTAGAGAGCCAGAAAAGGATAACGGATTTCGGCCATTGGCTCACGGCTCTCGGCCGGGCATTGCGTTTCGGGAGACCAGACATGAATCGCGTTCCCCTGGTGTGCGTGTTGGTCAGTCTGCTGAGTTCCGTCGGAGTCGCGCAGGATGAGCCTCTCTTTCGAGAGACGCTCGACGTCAACATCCCGCACGTATCGAGCGATCCGAGCGTGAAGGTCGATTACGACATCGTCTATGTCCGAGCCGACCGAGCGGGAGACAAAACTCACAAGCGGTTCTTCACCGACTTCTCGCAGCCGGTGACGATGGAACCCGGAGCCGATTTGATGCTGCTGCATCCGGATGGCGCGGAAGAGGTGCTTGTGGATGGCGGCAAAGGGTCGGTGACGGACCCGGTGATCTCGCTCGATGGCGAGTGGGTCTATTACTCGTATTTGTACGACCTCGAAAAGCACAGCCAGTGGTCGCCACCGAAAGCAGGGGCCGACATCTTCAAGCTGAATTTGAAGACTCGCAAAATCATCAAGCTGACCGATCAGACCTTCACGCCCAACACCGGAGCGGCCAACTGGTCCAGCGACTATCGAAAGTCGGAACCGGGCAAAACGCATTTCGATTACGGCGTTTTCAACATGGGACCGTGCCCGCTCCCCGGCGGCCGGATCGCCTTCACCAGCAACCGCGATGGCTTCCGACCGTCGAAGGGTTATCCGACGATCGCGCTGCAACTGTTCGTGATGGATGACTCGAATGAGGGGCTTGGCCAGAACCTCGAGAAGATCGGGCATCTCAATATCGCTGGGGCGTTGCATCCGGTTGTGCTCAAAGATGGCCGGATCATGTTCAGCACGCTCGAATCGCAAGGGATTCGCAGCGAGATCTCTTGGGGCATCTGGACGATTCATCCCGACGGCACGAATTGGGCTCCGCTGATCAGCGCGTTTGATCCCGGCGGTGCCTCGAATGGATTTCATTTTCAGACGCAGCTCAGCGACGGATCGGTGATCGTCGAGGAGTATTACAACCAAAACAACAGCGGCTTCGGAGCGTTCATCAAACTACCGCCGACTCCACCGGACGGATACGCGGCGTTTGGTCCCGCCTTTATGAATGACGCGCGCAACAAGCCGTGGCGTTATGGCCGGCACGACAACGGCAAGGGGATTTGGTATCGGATGCCGTTCATGCCGACCGGGTCGGTCTCGCTGACGCCATTCACGCTCGGCTTTGAAGGCCCGGCCAATCCGTCGGTGCTCAAGGACAAAGACTCGCCGAAGGTCGGCAAGTTCACGCATCCGTCGGCCGCTCCGAGCAACCATCTGCTGACCTGCTACTCGCCCGGTCCGGTCAATCACCAATACACGTACCTGCCACAATTGGATGGCGGCATCTATCTGCTCAAGAACGGTGAGATCGTCGATCAGCCGTCCCAGTTGCGGCTCATCAAGAACGATCCGAACTACAATGAGTGCTGGCCACGAGCGGTCGTGCCTTACTCACAGGTCTACGGCATCAAGGAACCGCACGCGTTGAAGGCGTTGGCGAACGACGGCTCACAGTCAAAGCATTTGCCGGAGGGGACGCCGTTCGGTTTGGTCGGCTCGTCGAGCCTCTACAAACGGGAGAGCTATCCGAACGGTGTCGTGCGAGACGGGGACGTCACCGCGACGTATGCCGGCGGACATGATCCGTGGCGTGGGCTTGATGCCTTCACCAGCCACGGAAACGGCATGCCTCTCAACTGGCACAATCAAGGAGCCGATGCGGGGCTGTACTCGAACGACGACATTCATGCCTTGCGCATCATCGCGATGGAGCCGACAACCGATCGTCATCGCGGCGAGAATTCCGGCCGCCGCTTCTTCAATCACGCCAGCGAACGCTTTCGCATTCTCGGCGAGATCCCCGTTCGGAAAGGTGACATTCGCGATCCCGACGGAAATCCCGACACAAGTTTCTTGGCGAAGATCCCGGCCGACACGGCGTTCACGTTTCAGACGCTCGACGCGCGCGGACTGGTGCTGAACTCGGCGCAGACGTGGCATCAACTCCGTCCCGGAGAGATTCGTCACGACTGCGGCGGCTGTCATGCTCACAGCCAGAAGCCGACCGAGTTCTCACTCACCGCCGCCGCGAAGCCCGACTACGCAGTGTGGGATTTGGTCAACACGACACCGCTGCTGGGAAAATCCCAAACCAGAGTTGGCGAGCCGGAGGGCGTTAGCCCCCGGACTTCGGCCGTCGCGAGTCGTCCGGGGGCTGACGCCCTCCGGCTCACCAAGGCAGATCGTGCCGCCACCGTCGAATACTTCCGAGACATTCAACCGATCCTCAAACGAAGCTGCGTCGCGTGTCACACGAAGTCATCGGACAAACCCGCCGGCAACCTCGTGCTCGACGCGGACGACGAGCAGATTCAATTCGAGCACCACGGCAAGTTCCCTGGCACTTACCTGCGACTGGCGATGGATGAACGAGCGAAGTTCGGACACAAGCCGATTGGCTACGACTCGTGGGGATATCCGAACGCCTCTCGCTACATCCGCAAGATGCAAGCGCGGCGCAGCCTGCTCGTCTGGAAGATCTTTGGCGAGCGGCTGGATGGTTTCTCCAACGACGATCATCCCTCCGAACCAGAACCGGGAGTCGGTTACTTCGCGCTCAAAGGAGAGAAAGTCGAGACGTCACAGAATCGTCACAAGTACGACCTCGATTACCTCGGCAGCGTGATGCCTCCGCCGGATGCCGTCGCTGGAAAGTCACGCGGTCTTGATGGCAAGGCGATCAAAGTTGAGCCGCTCTCGGAAGAAGATCGACTCACGATCGTCCGCTGGATCGACCTCGGCTGTCCGATCGACTTCGATTTCGATCCTGCTCATCCGGAACAACGCGGCCTCGGCTGGATGCTCGACGATAACCGCCCGATCCTGTCGCTGACGTCACCGCAACCTGGCGCGAATGGTCCGCTCACTCGGCTATTGATCGGCATGCATGATTATGACAGCGGCTTGGACGTCGACAGCTTCGAGGTTCGTGCCGACTTCACGGTGAATGGACTCGCTGCCGGCGAGAACCTGGCGTCGAAGTTCCAAAAGAAATCGCAAGGCGTGTGGGAGCTCAAGCTGTCGTCGCCGCTGAAACAACTTCCGTCTGGCACGCTCAAGGTGGCGATTCGAGATCGCCAGGGGAATTGGTCTCGGATCGAACGTCGTTTTCAAGTCGGCTCAGCACAATGAGCAAACTCAAATCCGCCAGCGCGGACTGGTTCACCAGCATTTCAACGCCGTGAAAGGCGATCTCTCAAGCCGCATTTCTTCGCGGCCTCTGCGACCTTCTGTTCAATAAAGTAGCTTCTTTTGAAGAGAAGGTCGCAAAGGCCGCGAAGAGAGACCAAGCATCCAACTGTTGTGGAACCGGTCGAAAATCTGACTGCTACCCTTCAACGATGAGTGCCGTCACTGCTGCTCGCGTTCCTTCAACACGTTTTTCAAGTGCCGCTGTGCGGCTGCGGCGGTGTCCCACTTGCCGGCGATGATTTGTGGCAACGTTTCGTCCAAATCCATCGGATGTGTGATGTCCGCGATTCGGCCTTGGCCGTCCACGATGATGGCCGTGGGGATGGTGCTGAGTTCGGCGGCTTTCAACCAGGTCTTGGACATCGCGCCGTGGTCCGGGTTTCCGTCCGTAACTTCGTCAACGGCGATTCGATATTCGAGTTGGGCCTCCATCTTCTTGACGAGCTCTTCCGCCTCGGACACTTCCTCTTCCCAGATGTTGACGCCGATGAACGTCACTTCGGGGAATTCCTTCTGCAGGGCAGAAACGTGAGGCATCGCTTTGATGCACGGCTTACACCAAGTTGCCCAGAACTCAATGACGTAGACCTTGCCCGGCTCAAACGATGTCACCGGTTCCCCCTTGAGGAATCGTCCAACCTTCAACGCGGGAGCCGGCGATCCCACCGTCAGTGCTGGTGGAACAGGCTTGTCCTCGGCGACCGGCTTGGACTTCGTCGCGGCTTCCGTGAAGCCCGGATCTGGCGGACTGCTCGGAGTCAGCGTGGGTGCGCGCGAACATCCCAAAACGAACAACAGCAAACCGATCGAACAACGTCTCATGACAATCCCTTTTGCATACGAGGAACTTGACCCACCGCGCGGTCACAGTTGAATCGTTTGGTGAGCCGGGTGGCGTCAGCCCCCGGACTAGGCGGCGTGCGGATGAGTCCGGGGGCTGAC
>SXKJ01000402.1 GCA_005778115.1 Planctomyces sp.
ATGCAGCAGGCGCGCGGGGCGGCCTCAGTCCCCGGTCTCACGGCGAATGCACCGGGGGGCTGACGCCGCCCCGCTCGCCAGAATGTCGCTTGCGACTTCTCGATGCTCAGACCACCGCGCCAATCCATGCGGCGGCGAACGTCATCGCGTTGTTGATCTCGGCCACCGGGTCAACGACGACGTCGGCCGCATCCAGGATCGGAGCAGGATTAGTTCCTCCCGTCCCAGCGGTGACGGTGTCTACTCCGTCCTCGCCGTTGACGCTGTCGGCACCCGAACCGCCGATCATCAAGTCCTTGTCGTCGCCGCCCAAGAGCGTGTCGTTGTTGTCGCCGCCGATCAACGTGTCGGTGCCGATTCCGCCCATCAACGAATCATCCCCGCGATGGCCCGATAGCCCATCGTTGCCTTCACCGCCATCCAGAGTGTCGTTTCCTTCGCCGCCGTTGAGGGTGTCGTTGCCAGTCCCTCCCATCAGGAGGTCGTTGTCGAGTCCGCCTTTAAGGACGTCATTACCGGCCTCTCCCATCAGCGTGTCGAGTCCATCCGTGCCGATACCATCGCCGCCGAAGAGGGAGTCATTGCCATCGCCCCCCATCATCAGGTCGTCGTCGAGTCCTCCTTTGAGGACATCGTTACCGCCGCCGCCCATCAAGGTGTCGAGCCCAACGAGACCGGCCAATGAGTCGAGGCCATCGCCACCGATGAGAACGTCGTTGACTGCGGAACCAGTCAGCGTGTCATTTCCCAGGCCGCCGTCGAGTGTGACTGGTCCCGCGAACAACTTCAGGTCGAAGCGATTGGCGCCGATGCCGCCGGTCAGTCGCATCGTTTCGATGCCCGAATAGGTGTCGGTTCCGAAGACAGCACCTCCGACAAGTTGAGTCACCGTTGTCGTGACATTGAGCGTCGCGGTGATGCTGCCGTTGCCAGTTTCGAGGATCAAGTCGTTGTCGTCGCCTCCGACCAACGAATCGTTCGCCTTGCCGCCAGTCAGAGTGTCGTCGCCGGTGCCGCCGTTGAGCGTCGAGGCGACCGTGCCGGCCAGCAGAGCATCGTTCCCTCCACCGCCGGTCAGGCTGACGGAGCCAATGAATTCCGAAGCGTTGATGGTGTTATCGCCGTCGCCGGCGGTAAGCATCACGACTTCAAAACCCGTCACCGTGTCGATGTCTGAAGTGATGCCGCTGAGCGTGGCCTTGGTGAGCGTGATCAGCGCGGCGTTGCTCGATTCAATCAGCCAGTCGCCGACACCCGCGCCGCCGTTGAGCTTGTCGAGTCCGTTGCCGCCGGTGACGCGATCGTTGTTACCGCCGCCGGCATCCAGGCTGTCGTCGCCGTCGTTGCCAAACAGCGTGTCGGTATCGTTGCCTCCCAGCAGCGTGTCGTTGCCTATATTCCCAATGAGCAAATCATTGCCGGCGTTGCCCAGCAGCGAACTGGCTGCCGTGCCGGCGAAGATTGTGTCAGCACCTGCCGCGCCATCCAGTGTGGCGTTGCCGGTATAGCCCCGCGCATCTAGCGTGTTACCGCCCGCTCCGCCTGTAAGCGAGGCTTGCTCGAACGAAATCAGCGTATCGCTTCCGAGCCCGGTCAGCGTAGTGTCGGTCAACAGCCAATTCGTATCGAAGGTTTCGATGAGCCGATCCACGTCACCGCTGCCGCCATCTAGGATGTCATTGCCTGCTCCACCGGTGAGGAAGTCATTGCCCCCCTGCCCTTGCAGGCTGTCGTTGCCATTTCCAGAGATCAACGTGTCGGCTCCGTCACCGCCGAGCAACGTGACGTTGCCCAAGAACAGTTTCGTGTCGATCTTGTTGGCCAGCGCGCCGCCAGTGAACATCATCGCGGTAATGCTGGCATACGAATCGGTGCCGAGCGGCGTACCTCCCTGAATTTGAGTCGCGGTGACAGTGACGTTGCCGTTGCCGGTGGTGGTTTCGCTGAGGAAATCGTCTCCCAATTCACCATTGATCGAATCGTTCCCCGCGCCGCCGGACAGACTGTCGTTTCCGCTTCCGGCTTTGATCGTGTCATTGCCAAGCCCGCCGTTGATCACGTCGGCATTGGCCGTGCCGGTCAGAGAGTCGTTGCCGTTGCCACCCGTCAGCGTCACCACGCCGGAGAAGTCTTTGGCATTGATCTGCGCCGCGAGCGTTCCCGCCGATAGCACTGCTTCTTCGATGCCGCTGATGCTGTCCGTTCCCAAGCCGCCGACCACGGTGTTGCTCAGCAGCGTGTTGTTGAGCGTGACCGCTCCTTTCAAGTTCGTCGCGACAATGCGATCGGTGCCACCGTTGCCGTTGATGGTGTCGGGGCCAGCTTCGATCTCGAACACTTCATCGCTGTCGTTACCAGAGAGAATGTCGCTTCCAATGCCGCCGACCATCACAAACGCGCGACTGGCCTCCGAGGTGTCGATCGTGTCGTTGCCCAGCTCACCTTGCAGGAACAGATCCGCATCCGAGGAGAAGCTGGAATCCAGTCCCACCGCCGAGAGCGAGTCGTTGCCGTTGCCGCCGTTGACCACCAGCGAGTTGGTGGAGTTCGCGAACAAGAACTCTTTGGCTCCATAGGTCAATTTCGACTGACCGTTGGCGTCGATGCCATCGTCCGACAGGACGACGGTGTCGGGGTTCGCGCCAAATTGAAATCCACGATCGGTGGCCTCGACTTCGTCCACAACCGATTCGGTGCCGTTGTAGGTGATCACCGCCGCTCCGTTGACAGCGATCGCTCCGTCAGTGGCATTGGTCACGGTGTGCAGAATCGTCGCCGCCGTCGTTCCGGTGACGACCAGTTGATCGCGATTGTTGGCTCCGGCGACCGGTTGAGCGCCTCCTTGAAAGACCACACCGCCCGGCGCGATCGGACTGCCGTTGGCGTAACTGATCGTCAGCGCGTCGGCACCCGCTCCGCCAATGACGGTCAGCGAACCAATGGGCGCACTGGACCCAGCGCTGGGAGGCGCTTTGATCGGCGACGACAGGCTGAGGGTCAGGTTCGAGCCGAACTGCAGCTTCAGCTTTCCGTTCCCGACGGCGGACTCGACGGACAATTCCGCGCTTTGGCCATCGGCCGAGTATTGCACGGTGCGGTTCATTCCGTTGTTGGCAGCGGCCGTCAACGAGTCATCGATTGCTTCGAGTCCCGTGAAGTTGATGTAGTTCGTATTACCCGCCGAGAACGAACCGGATTGAGCGCCGGTTAGCGCGTACTCGAACGACTGTGCGGTGGCGTTATTCAACAGCAGTTGATCCTGTCCGTCACCGGCCTGACTGAGGCCATTGAATTGCAGCTTGCCGACCGGAATAGGAATACCGTTCGCGAAATCGACCGTCAGCGAATCATTTCCTTCCGAGCCATTGACCGTGATGGCGTTGGTCGGAGCTTTGAAGCTGAGACTCAAATCGGTGCCAAAATCCAGCTTCAATTGTCCGGCCGCCGACGTATCGACCGCGAGCACTGCGCTGGCACCCACAATCGGGAACCGCACGCTGCGGTCGGTGGAAGTCAATGTGTCGCTAATGGACTCCACGCCCGTGAACGTCAGCAGTGAGCGAGTGCCGTCGGGGGTGATATTCAAAAGCACGCCGTCTCGAGCGGCGGTCAGGGCATATTCCAGCAGATCGCCGGTGAAGTTTTGCAGGATCAGACGATCTTTACCGCCAGTCGCCTGGCTGTTGCCGTTGAACTGAATGCCGGCGGCGGGAAACGGGGTGCCGTTGGCGTAGTCGATCGTCAGCGTGTCGGTGTCGTTGGACCCATTGATGATTAGCGTCTGCACGCTATCGAGGTCCGCCAGTTGCGCGACCTTGCCGTTGATCGAGACTTCGACCGCCTTGCGCGTCGTTCCGACGATATCGACGAGCCGTACCAAGAAAGCGTCGGCCTGACCGTCGTTGGCCGCGTCGGCAATCTCGGCGTTCGGTTGTTCGTGACGCGGATCATTGTGAGCAGACAACGTCAAATTGGTGGGTGAGGCGACGACTTCAATCGACGCGACTTGATAGTCGACTGCGGAGGCCCGGACTGCCGTCGCGACCGTAAACCGTTCGGTGCCCACGAAGGTGCTGACAGGTGTCACGGTCGTCAAACCACTGTTCGCCCCGTTAAACACAACCGAGTAGGACAGGTTGGCGGGGTTCGTCGTATACGGGACGGCCAGATTGTTCCCCGCCAAAGTGGCTTGATCCAAAAAGAGCGGGGTTTGACCGTCCGCATCCGTGGCTCGTGCCGTGAACGAAATCGGATGGTTTTGCAGAGTGCGAAGCAGCGGGATGTCATCGAGGAAGGGATTCGAGAGGACCGGAGCCCCCTGCAGATTGACGTCCGCCTGGACGTTGACCTGAAACGTCTGCTCGGAAAAGTTGCCGTTGGGGTCAGTGACTCGCACTCGCACGGTGGCGCTGCCGGTAGTGACTCCGTTGGGCACCTTGAGCATCAGCACGGCGTTCTCATTGTCGGCGACAACATCCACCGACTGCATGGTGACGGTGAAAGTTGGCACGCCGCTGACGTTGGCCGCCGTGTTGCTGATCGCGTCCCGTACCGATTCGCCCTCAACGATCAGCCCGAAGATCGAGTGATTGAAGTCGAGATGCCGCTGCGGTCCTTCCGTGAGGAAAAATTGCGAGTCGTTCGTGTCGTCGGTCGTCTTGGCCATCGAGATCAGGCCGGTGCGATTGTGCTGCAAATCGACGTTGAACTGGTCATCGAAGTCACCCAACGTCGAACCGCCGCTGCCGGTGCCCGTCGGATCGCCCCCTTGAATCACAAAGTTGTTGAGGATGCGATGAAAGATGACGCCGTCGTAGAAGTTGTTATTGGCAAGCTGCTTGATGTGCTCGGTGACACGCGGAGTGAGATCGTCGAACGTGTCGATCAAAATATCTCCGTAACCGGCGACGGAGATTTGCAGCGCTCCGTTGCGTGGCCGCTGAGTGGCGGTCAGGTTGGCCGTGTTGTTGGTCAGCGAGATCGTATAGGTCAGGTTGTCGTTGTTGGGATCAAAGCCATCCAACGGAATCAGCAACGGCGAACCGGCCAGCAAGGTCTGCGTCGCGATCGGAGCCAATCCGGGCGTGAAGCCTTGAGGGATCGCGTCGGGAATTGTCGGCACCGCGAGCGACAACTGGAGCGACAACGCCTCGAGCGATTGGGTGCCCGTGAGACGTGATCCATCTGAAAAGATCCACGTGGGGGATGTGGTCGTGATGCTGTTCGCGGTCGCGGTGGTATTGAAAGTGCGATTGGGGTTGGTGACTTCGACAAAGTTCAGGAACTGGCTGCCATCGCCAAAGAGTTGCCGTTGGGCAGTCGTCGTTGCGTCCCAGGCCGCGCCATACAGCGTCACTCCGTTTGTTCGTAGCAGATTCGCAAACGCGGCCAAGTCGTTGGCCAGCGTGCCGTCCAGCACCAGCCGCGGTTCGAGCGTTTCCAGAGGCGCGGTCGTCCGGGCGAAGTCCGCCACTCGGAAGGGGCGACTTCGTTTTTGCCCTCTCACTTTTCGGCCATGACGCGGAGCCGCCAGCCATCGAGTCCAGCTCGACAACCACGATGTCAGTCTCATTCGAACAAATCCTTCTCTTGGCAGCCCGCCCTCAGTTTTATCCCGTCAGAGCGGGTATCCTTGTAACGTCCCAGGGAAGGGGTGGGAAACGGGAATTCGCGCTGCTTTTGGTGAGATCACGATGAAGACAGGCGAGCGGGGCGGCGTCAGCCCCCGCTTCTTTCCCGCTACACCGAAGGGCCGACGCCGCCTCGCTCGCCAATCACGTTGTCTTTCTCACACGGAATCGATCCATGTCGAAATGATCGTCAGGGTGTCGTTGGTTTCCGAAGCCGTGCCGGGAAGGGTGTCGCGCGCTCGCGGCAAGGCGTTGCTTCCCTCGCCGCTGGAGACGGTATTGACCCCAAATTCCCCATTGGTGTTGTCGTTCCCCAATCCCCCAATCAACGCATCGTTGTTATCTCCGCTGCGATCGCCATCCAAGGCGGCTCACACCGCGTCGATCCATGCGGCGAAGAATCTCATCGCGTTATTGATCTCCGTGGGATCGGCGATGACGTCACCTGCGTCGGGCAAAGCATTGTTTCCATTGCCCCCGGTCAGCGAGTCGATACCCGCGCCGCCATCCAGGCTGTCGGTTCCCGAACCGCCGAACAGCAAGTCCTTCTCGGTACCACCTAGCAGCGTGTCGTTGTCGTTGCCGCCGAAGAGCGTGTCGAGGCCGGCGTCACCCATCAGCAGATCGTCGCCGAGGAAACCGGACAGCCCATCGTTGCCGATACCACCGTCGAGCGTGTCGTTGCCGTCGCCGCCATTGAGCGTGTCGTTTCCCGATCCCCCCGACAGCAGATCGGCTCCGAGTCCACCTTTGAGGACATCGTTGCCACCCTCTCCCGCGAGCGTGTCGGTGCCGTCGTTGCCCACCAGTGAATCGTTCCCCTCGCCGCCTATCAGCGAGTCATTAAACGCCGTGCCGATCAGCACGTCGCTGCCACCTCCACCGGACAGCGTCACCGCTGCGGAGAACAAGCTGAGGTCGAAGCGATTCGCTCCGGTGCCGCCGATCAGATGCACGGCTTCGATGCTCGTGTAGGTATCCGTTCCGAAGATGCCGCCGCCGAGCAATTGTGTTCCAGCGACATTAATCGCCGCCGTGATGCTGCCGTTGCCGGTTTCACGGATCAGGTCGCTGTCGTCGCCTCCGAACAACAAGTCATTCGATTTTCCACCGGTGAGCGTGTCGTTGCCGGTACCGCCATCGAGAGTGCTGAGTCCCGCTCCGGCCAGCAGAGCATCGGCACCGCCGCCGCCGGTCAGGCTGGTTGTCCCAGTGAAGGCAGAAGCATCAATCGTGTTGTCGCCATTGCCGCCGGTGAGGATCGCTCCTTCAAAGCCCGCAACTGTGTCCGAGCCGATGCCGTTCAGCGTGGACCTGGACAGCACGATCAAGGAAGCGTTGCTGGTTTCGATCAACAGGTCTCCGGTTCCACCACCGCCATTAAGTCTGTCGAGACCATTCCCGCCCGTGACGCGATCGTTGTTCCCCACGCCGCCGTCGAGACTATCGTTGCCATCACCGCCATCGAGCACGTCGGTGTCACTGCCTCCCAGCAACGTGTCGTTGCCCGTGTTTCCAACCAGCGAATCGTTGCCGGCGTTTCCGAGCAATGAACTGGCACCGGTGCCCCCGAGGATCGTGTCCGCGCCGGCGGCTCCATCCAGCGTCGCATTGCCGGTGTAGGCCGTCGCATTGATCGTGTTATTGCCCAGTCCACCGGTCAGCGACACTTGCTCAAAACCGCTCAGGGAGTCGTTGCCAAGTCCCGAAAGCACCAAATCCGAGAGCGTCCAATTGGTATCGGAGGCTTCGATCAGCCGATCGATATCGTTGCCGCCGTTGAGCATATCGTCACCCGCGCCGCCGGTGAGCACATCGTTGCCGGTCTCACCGACCAGGCTGTCATTGCCACTGCCGGAGATCAACGTGTCGGCTCCGCTACCTCCCGTCAGAGTCACGTTGCCCAGGAACAGGCGCGTGTCGAACTTGTTCGCCCCTGTGCCTCCCGTGAACGACATGGCCGAGATACTGAAGTATTTGTCGTTGCCGATTTGCGGCCCCCCCTGAACCAGAGTGGCGGTCACGGTGATATTGCCGGTGGTGGTCTCGCTGAGGACATCGTCACCCGCTTCGCCGTCGATCGAATCCGTCCCCGCGCCTCCGGAGAGAGTGTCGTTACCGCCACCCGCTCGGAGCGTGTCGTTGCCTGAGCCACCGCTGATCACGTCGGCGAGGCCCGTGCCGGTCAATAAATCATGGCCGTTGCCCCCCGACAGTGTGACCGCACCGGAGAACGAACTGGCATTGATCTGCGCCGCGACGGTTCCCGCCGAGAGTTGAGCTTGTTCAATTCCGCTGATGCTGTCCGATCCCAGGCCGGTCAACAGCGTGTCGTTGAAGACAACCGCGCCTCTCAAGTTCGTCGCTACGACGCGATCTATGCCGCCATTGCCGTTGATGGTGTCGTTGCCGGCGTCCATCGGGATCGTCTCATCGCTGGCGTTACCGGTGATGTTGTCGTCCCCCTCGCCACCGAACATCAGAAACGCGCGAGTGGCTGCCGACGTGTTGATCGCGTCGCCGCCCCCCTCCCCTTGCAGGAAGAGATTCGCATCCGACGGGAAACTGGAATCAAGACCGGTGGCAGTCAACGTGTCGTTCCCGAGGCCGCCGTTGATCGACAGCGTGCCGACTGTCACTGTTAAATCGGTGTTCGTTTGATGGGCCGAGTTCGCGAAGAGAAACTCTTTCTCGCCGTAGGTCAGCCGCGATCGTCCATTCGCCGCGACCCCGTCATCCGAAAGCGTGATGGAATCAGCGGTGCCGCCGAATTGAAAGCCGCGATTCGTCACGACCAGCTCATCAACCACGACCTCGGTACCGTTGTAGCCAATGAGTGTGGCCCCGTTGACGGAAACAAAGCCGTCCGTGGCGTTCGTTACCGAGTGCAAGACCGACGTGGCGGTAGTTCCCGTAACGACCAGGCGATCCCCGGCTCCAATCCCGTTCGCCGTTTGCACGCCTCCTTGGTAGGTCAGCCCATTACCGGGAATCGGACTGCCGTTACTGAAGTTGACGGTCAGCGTGTCGGCACCAGCACCGCCATTGACAGTCAGCGTCGAAGTCGGACTGCGGAAGCTGAGATTGAGATCGCTGCCGAACACCAACTTGGCCTGTCCGGTTGACGTCGAATCGACTGACAGAATCGCCTCGCTTCCCGTGTCCAAGTACTGGATCACACGGTGAGTCGATGGAAGGAAATCATTGATCGATTCGACTCCGGTGAAGGTGAAGAAATTCGAGCCATTGTTTGCGAGCGATCCCTCTTGAGCGTCCGTCAGCAAGTAGCTCAGAGTGTTCCCGGCACCATTTCGCAGGATCACTTGGTCCAGACCACCGACCGCCTGGCCCGCCGCAGCGAATTGAATGATGTTAGATACGGGCAGCGGATTGCCGTTGCTGAAGTCGATCGTCAGCGTGTCCGTATCATCGGAGCCTTCAATGATGAGGTTCAAAACACTGCGAAGGTTGGCAATCGCCGCGACACTGCCGTTGACCGAGACCTCCAGCAAACCGTTGTTATTCACTCGCACCAGAAATGCGTCCGCCGTCCCGTCATCGGCGGCATCCTGTCGCGGGTCATCATCGGCGGAGATCGTCAGATCGGTCGCCGTGTTGACGACTTCGACGGGAAATGTCTGGATGTCTTCCGCGCTCGTCGCTTGATCAGACAGTCGCAGCAGCCGAGTCCCAACCGTGACCGATTGCGTCCCCACGAAATTTCCAACGGGAGTAATCGTCGTCGCCCCGGTCACGGAATTGACCGCCACTCCGAGTTGTTGGGTATTTCCCGATGCCCCCGCGAAATCCACCCGAATTCCGGCGGGAGGAGCGTCGGCGTTAATCGACTGCAACTGCAACGGCAATGCGGTGCCCCTCAGAGTTCGGATCAGCGGAATGTCACCCAGGAACGGAGTGCTCAACGAGTTATCGGCCTGCACGTTGACCCGAAACGTCTGTTCGAAAAAGTTGTTGTCCCCGTCTGTGACTCGCACAGTGACATCGGCTTGACCGACGACCCCATTGGGCACGTTGAGCATCAGCACGGCATTCTCATGGTCCTCGACGACATCTACCGACTCGATGACGACATTAACGATCGGCTTGTCGCTTGGGGTGGGGGAATTCTCTGATTGCGTACCTGTCGTCTCCGTGTTGCTGATCGCCTCGCGCACCGAGTCCCCTTCGACGATGATTCCGAAAATCGAGTGATTGAAGTCGAGGCTTCGGGTCGGAACCTCGGTCAGGAAGAACTGCGAATCGTTCGTGTCGTCAGTCGACTTAGCCATCGAGATCAGGCCGCCACGATTGTGCTGCAAATCGACGCTGAACTGATCGTTGAAGTCCCCTAAGGTGGAACCGTCGTTCCCCAGGCCATTGGGCGAACCGCCTTGAATCACGAAATTGTTGATGACTCGGTGGAAGATGAGCCCGTCGTAGAAGTCCTCGTTGGCGAGTTGCTTGATGTGATCGGTCACTCGCGGCACAAGGTCGTCGAACGTGTGGACCAGAATGTCACCGTAGCCCTCGACTTCGAACAACAACGCTCTGTTATTGGGCCGTACTGTCGCCGTCAGGTTGGCCGTATTCCCGCTCACGGAGACCGTGAACGTCAGGTTCTCGTCGTCGGGATCAAAGCCATCCAAGGGGATCAGCAACGGCGAACCCGCCCGCAAGGTTTGCGTCGCGATCGGAGCAAAACTCGGAGTGACCGATTGAGGAAGCTCATCGGGGAGACTCGGCACCGCGAGCGACAATTGATGAGCCAAGAGTTCCAGACTCTGCGTGCCGGTCAACCGCGACCCATCCGAAAAGATCCAGGTCGGCGAGGTTGTCGTGATGTTGTTGGCCATCGCTGTGGCGTTGAACGTCCGATTGGGATTCGTGATCTCCACGAAGGTCAAAAACTGGCTCCCGTCACCAAAGAGTTCCCGCTGGTCGGTGGTGGTGGAATCAAAAGCCGCTCCGTAAAGCGTCACCCCGTTGTCCCGCAACAGCCTCGCGAACGCGGCCGTATCCACGTTCGCCACAGGCACGCCTCCGTGCAAAACCAGACGTGGCTCCAACGTCTCAACGTGCGGATGGACCGCCGCGATCTCACTCGCTCCGAGATGCTCCGCACGTTGGCGGCCTCGGCGATGATTTTGAGCTCCAGAAAAACCCGCCCAACTTCGCAACCACGATGAAAACTTCATTCCATCCAATCCTTCCTTGGTGGCCCAACCGCAACGTCCTTGTTGACGCGGGCGGGCTTTTAGTGACCAAGAAAAGAAGTGGGGAACGGCATTTTTGACCGTTCGTGGCGTTCGAGCAGACTTCCTGCGGAGGTCCGTCCGCCGATCGGAAAAATCTGCCGGTCGGCATGAAGGGGTCGGGAGTCGTTTTCATCAGGTCGGCGAGAGAAGTCTTCCGCAGTCAAATCGCGTGCACGCCGACCTGAAAAAGACTCCCGACACCGTAGCGTTCAATTCGCCGATCGGGTGAACTCATGAAAGAGTTCCAACAACTGCCGCGTGATCGGGCCGGGCTTGCCGTCGCCGATCTGGCGACCATCCAGGCTCACGACCGGCACGACTTCCGCCGCTGTTCCCGTCAGGAACATCTCGTCGGCGACGTACAAATCGTGGCGAATCAGCGTCGTCTCCTGAGTTAGAATGCCCGCCTCGCGAGCCAACCGCAACACCGCATTCCGAGTGATCCCCTCCAGAATGCCCGCGTCGGTCGAAGGCGTTTTCAGCACGCCGTTCTTGAGGATGAAAATGTTGTCGCCCGTGCATTCGGCGACCTCCCCCTTATGGTTGAGCATCAGCGCCTCAACGGTCCCGGCGTCGGTCCCTTCGATCTTGGCCAGGATGTTGTTGAGGTAGTTCAGCGACTTGATCCGAGCCGGCAGCGCCCCCGGATGATTGCGAATCGTGCTGGCCGTGATCAGGTTCATTCCGTTCTGATAAATCTCCGGCGGGTAGAGGGTAATCGTGTCCGCGATAATGATGACCTGCGGGTGACTGGTCTTGCGGATGTCCAACCCCAGCGACCCCGCACCGCGCGTCACGACCAGCCGAACATACCCATCACCGATGCCGTTCGCCGCGACGGTCTCCTTCGTCGCCTCGATCATCTGAGAGAGCGACATCGGGATCGTCAACCGAATCGCCTTCGCGCTTTCATAAAGTCGTTCGATGTGCTCCTTGAGCAGAAACACTTTGCCGCCGTAGACGCGGATGCCTTCAAAGACTCCGTCACCGTACAGCAACCCGTGGTCAAACACGCTGACCATCGCCTGCTCTTTTTCCACCAATTTGCCGCTCAGATAAATCTTCATCGTTGTAAAACCTTTGAGAAATTCGTCCCGTTCATCAATTGAGGGCCGTGATTCTTTCGCCCCTGGGCTTGTCCCAGGGGGTTAGCGGCCTCTGCGCTACTCGAATTTCTCGACATGTAGCGCAAAAGCCGTTGAACCCCCGACGCAAGGTCGGGGGCGAAGTTAGAAACCAACTGCTGGAAAAAAAAGGCCGGAGTCCACCGACTCCAACCGGCAGACAAATGCGATTTCCGGTCGCAGCGAATCTCCTGCGACAACGTGCCGTGAAATCACTGCGATCTATTCCTTAGTGAACTCCGAAACGAAACCCATGCTGCGCTGATTCTGCGGCTGGACAGGCACTTACGCCCGCTGGCGAGGTTTGTGCCCGGATTGGCATCCCGTTTGATAACGACCTGCTCGTTCCAATGGGTCAAGACCCCTGCCCTCGCAAGGAATCTGCATGATGTCGAGCGAAGTGAAACGACGATCGCCTGCTGAATGGTTTCTCGAGAGCTTCTTTCAGGAACGAAATATCAAATGGATGCTGGCGCTGGGGGTGATGATCGTCTTTGGCTCGTCGCTGATGCTGGTGACCAAGCAGTGGGACCAGTGGGCTCCACTGTGGAAAGCGCTGGCGGTCATCGGTTACTCGGCGGCGGTGTTTGGTTGTGGAGAGGTATGTCACAGCCGGCTGGGACTGCGGAACACCGGCACGGTGATGCGGACGCTGACGTTACTGCTCCTGCCGCTGAGCTTCTTGGCCATTCATCGGATTGGGTTGACCGACAGTGCTGCGGGATCCGTCGGGTGGTTAGTTCGTGGTGAGCAACTCGGCTTGTTGTTGCTCGATGCGGTGCTGACCGCGTTTGCTTCGCGATGGATCTTCTCAGTGTTCCTGCGAGGTTCGCAGCCAACGTTGGTTGCGAGTTATGTGGTGCTGGCGGCGGCCGGAGGCGTGTTGTCGCCGATGTCGGCTGCCGTCACGCCCATCGTCGCGTTGGTGTTGTGGATGATCTTCGCCGTCGGCACGGTAAAGACCGCGAGACAAGTCTTCTGGCTAGCGGAGGAACATCGGTTGCCGCGCGTCTGCGGCTTCTTGCCGATCACGGTGTTGGGGACACAGTTCTTGACGTTGTTCGCGCTCTCCTGTTGGGGCCAGATGGCTCTGCCGTGGATCGGGCTGGGATGCGTGTTGACCGCCGTGCCGTTGCTCTTCACGACCGATGCGATTGCGAAAGTCTTTCAGCAACGGACCGGCGATCTGGTTCGACCTCTGCCTTGGAGCATCGTGCTGCCGCTGTTCATCGGCCTCATGTTGTGCTGCGTGGGAGTGGGACTCGCCGGCATCGGATTTCCGTTCTCGTTGGCGTTGGCTCCGGCGGCGGGGTTGGCGGCGGTGATGATGCTGATGACCGCGCGACGCACCGGTCATCAAGCCTTCGTCTGGGCCGGGTTGATCGCCGCAGCGATCGCATATCAGTCAGTGCCGGCGTACTTCCGAGAAACCGCCAAGCTGCTGGTCAACTCCGCCGCGACCGCCGTTCACGAGCCACGCTTGCCAGTCGCGTTCTACGGTTTGACGTGGTTGCCGTTGATCCTGACGGCGACGTTCGTGTCGGTGCGAGCAACTCGGCGCGGCGATCGGCTGATCGAAGTGCCGACTCGGCGTTTCGCGATGCTCGTGGCGATGCTGCTGTTCGCAGTCTGCTTCACACATGCAAAGGCGATCTTCCCGGTGTCGGCCGTGATGACCGCGACGTTTTTGTTGCAAGCGAAGCTGTTCGGCAATCGTCGACTGCTGGTTGGTTCGGCGGCAGCATGGATCGCGGTGTGCGTGAGCGATCGCGTCTTCCTGAGTTCGGTGTGTGGCTTGGCGATCACGGCAGAGAC
>SXKJ01000403.1 GCA_005778115.1 Planctomyces sp.
ACATCGGTGTTGGGTTAGTGAGCGGCAAGGCGCTAGCCGCCGGGGGATCGCTTCTACCGGCGGCTAGCGCCTTGCCGCTCACTATTCATAGCCTGGGCCTTTGAGACGTACTACTTGGGTCCAGCCGGAAGGTGCTCAATTAAATAACGAGTCATCAACAGACGGAGATGGACTGCGGTCCCTTTTCCTTCTCGCAGTCCGTGGTCGCGATTGGGGTAGGCCATGTAGTCGAAGCGTTTGCCTAGCTCGATGAGTCGATCGACGAGACCTTCGGTGATTTGTAGATGCGTGTTGGTTTCGCCGGTGCCGTGAACGATCAGCAGATCTCCCTTCAAGCCTTCCGCGAAGTTGATCGCCGCCGCTTTGCGGTAGCCGTCAGGGTTCACGTCGGGAGTGCGCATGAAGATCTCCTGGAACCAAGCGTTGTAGAGTTCCGGCTGCGGCTTCGGGGCCACGGCGATGCCGACGTGATAGACATCGGGCTTGCGGAACATGGCGTTCAACGTGTTCGAACCGCCGCCGCTCCAGCCCCAAATTCCCACTCGCGACAGATCAACGAACGACCGCGTGCGTCCGAGTTCCTTCACGCCAGCGGCCTGCTCTTCCGTCGAAAGCGGGCCGAGACTTCCGAAGACTGCTCGTCGCCAGGCGGCTCCTTTCGGGGCGGGTGTTCCTCGGCCATCCATCGAGACAACGAGGTATCCGAAGTCCGCAAGCATCCGATGAAACATCGAGTGATTCTGGCCGCCGGTCCAATCGTCGAGGACCGTCTGACCGTGTGGCTCGCCGTAGATAAAGACGAAGACCGGGTACTTTTTCGTCGAGTCGAAGTCGCGCGGCTTGATCATCCACGCATCCATCACGACGCCCTCTCCAATATCGAGCGTCAAGAACTCGGTGGGCTGAGTGATCAGCGGAGTGACTCGACGGCGACACTCGGCATTGTCCTCCAACACACGCTCCGAGCGATGCTCCGGAAGCTCCACGAGGTCGATCACTGGCGGCGAGTCGAACGTCGATCGCGTATGGAAGGCCCATTTGCGATCGGGCGAAAATTCGTATCGGTGCGTGCCCGGTTGGTCTTTCGGTGTGACTCGTTCGGCATCACCCGTTCCATCGAGTCGGATGCGATAGAGGTATCGCTGCGTCGCGTTCTCCGGCGACGTGAGGAAGTAAAACCAGCCGCCCCGCTCATCAACTGGCCCACGAGCGATGATGTCGCTGGCGTGCTTTGTCAGCAGCGTCTGCTTCTTGCCATCTCGCGAATTGACATACGCATGTCGCCAGCCGTCACTCTCGCTGAGCAGCACAAACGCCTTGCCTTCCTGAATCCATTCGAGGCCAGCGTTGGCCGAATAACTCGCATCGACCCAAGCCGGATCAGATTCCTCATACGCTTTCGTCGTTGTTCCGGTCTTCGTGTTTACGAGAAGAAATGTCCGCGAGTCGCGCGAGCGGCTCAGCATCTCGATGAGCAGTTCTTCCGAGTTTCCCGCCCAACTGATTTCGCTGATGTAGAACGTGCCCGGATCGGCTGGCAGATTCATCCAGCGCGTCTCACCGCCGGCTGCATCGACAACTCCCACTCGCAACGTCGGGATCGGTGTCCCGACGCGAGCAAAGCGTTGCAGCGACACCTCTGGATAAGTCGGATCAGTCGGCTGAACGACGGGCCGTTGCCGAACCTTCGAGGAATCGGATTGAAGGTAAGCAATCTGCCCTCCGTCAGGACTCCAGCTTGCTTGGACCAGCGATTGATCGGGACGCCAATTGCTCTGAACTCCATTCTCACGCACGGCGTTGGCATCAGTCTGCGACAGGGAAGTTGTTCGCTGACTCGCCAGATCGAACACATACAGATCGGGGCCGCGTCCGAAGAGAAGTCGATCCCCGCTCGGAGAAAACGTGCTCTCCAACGACAACCGAGGGATCTCGGCGGTGATCGCTTTCAGGTCTCCCGATTTTGAATCAAACAGCCAGTAACCCGTCTTCCCGCTGGTAGTGACTCGCGCATGGACCAGGAACTGACCAGCGGCAGGCGACTGCACGAATTCCTGAATGGCCAATCGATCGGACGTCCCTGGAATAACGAGCTTGTCGAGGCCGATCAAAATGGAACGCTTTCCACTCGCCGCCTCGTACTGCACGAGTTCTGGTTCGGAACCGTCCTTCGGTTTTTCGAGAACCAGATACCCGGAGCTGTCTCGCAGCCATCTTCCGGAAAAGGTGACCGGCAAGAACTCCCGCTTGTCGTAGATCGCTTTCAACCGAGTCTCGGCCTCGCTCAGGATTCTTGAATGCCCAGCGCGGTCATCGGCGACGACAAACGAGTTGGCGACAACCAGCCAGCAGGTCATCAGTGCGGGGATTCGACTCATGGTTGTTTCTTTCGCTTGCTGTTGAGTGGTAGCCACGTTCGCCAGAACGTGGGATCCCTGTTCGTGAGCGGCAAGGCGCTAGCCGCCGGGGATTCTACAAGACCGGCGGCTAGCGCCATGCCGCTCACACCCCTGATGATGCCGGGTTCAAGTCCCCTCGACGACTCGGTAGCCGAGCACGTTCAGCTGTGGCTCGAT